>NYVR01000023.1 GCA_002684655.1 Planctomycetota bacterium
ACGGGCGCAAGGTGCGCGGCCGCGCCGGCACCGAGGGGTACTGGTCGCCCGAGGTCATCGACAACCGCTTCTACTCGTACGACGCGGACTGGTGGAGCAGCGAGTGGACGAAGAGCTTCGCGCCGGGCTTGAGGCGGATCGCGACGGCGTTGAGGAGCTCCGAGATGTACGCCGCCTTTACGGGGTGCGCCGCGCTGATCGGTGGAGCCCTGCTGTTGTTCCGACGGACATCAACCTTGGGCGCCATCTTCACGGCCGGCGTGCTAGCGAACGTCGTCGCGCTGAACTTCGGCTATGACATCGCCTCCAAGCTCGACTCCATCCACCTGCTGCTCGCAGCGCTGGCGATCACGGCGCCCGACGCGCCGCGCGTGATCGACATGCTGCTGCGGAACAAGCCGACGGCGCCTCGCGACGTCCGCGCGCCGCGCGTACCGGTGGCGGGCGCACTGCTCAAGGCGTTGATCCTCATCGTCCTCGTCGGGCAAACCGTCCGAGCGAGCTTGGCGACCGCGGACAGTGCCGGAGACCTCCCAACGGACTACGGCATCTGGGATGTGCGCACGATGGAGATCGACGAGCGGGCGTCGTTCGCCCGGGCCGACGACGTCGGCGGGTGGCGGCACCTCGTCATCGACCGCGACGGCAGATGCTCGATCCACCGTCAGGACGGCACCCGCATGCAGCAACAGCTTCGCTACAACGACGACGCGAATGTGACCCTGCAAACGTCCTCGGAGTGGGCGCCGGAGGTCAATGGAAACGAGCTGACGTTGACCGGCCAGTTCGCTTGGCGATCCCGCGCCGCCGCCGGCGATGACGCCGCTCCGCCGCGCCAGAGGAACCGCGCCCCGCAGCTGCGTTGGACGCTCGCGCGCGCCGACTCTGCGCCGGTCGTCGATGGAGCAGCGCAGCCCTGGCTAGGGACATGGGACGTGCGGGCGCGCGATGTCCTCGGCGACCGCTACCGACCGCGGACGCAGCCGGCGCCTGCGCGCTTCACGCGTCTCAGCTTCTCGGCAGACGGATCGATGCGCGTCACGCTGCCGAGCGGAAGAGTCGACGCCTTCCGTTGGACGCTGACCGACGGCGACCGTCCGACCCTGCGGCTGACAGCAGAAGGTCGGCTCGAGGTGTCGCGCAGCGAACAGACGCTGTTGTTGTCCGGGTCGTTCCGAGGCCACTCGATACGAGTGGCGCTAGAGCGGCGCGACCTGCAGCAGTTCCAGCTTCTCCGACGCGGCTTCCGTTGGGTCAAACCAGCGCGCTGGGACCGTTTCTGATTCCTGTGGCGCCGTGGACTGCGGCGCCCGTCAGCTCCTGACGTCGTCACGGCCAGCGCGCGCAGCCGCGGCGACGCGGCGGGCGCCGGCGGAAGACAGGGTCGCGCCGACGATACAGAGCAGCATCGTCACGACTGCGTAGACCCTGTTAGACGCAGGCGGCGACCAATAGACCAAGCTGAAGATCAGCAGGAACAAGACCGTCTGCAGGCCGTGGAGATGTCGCGAGGCGTGGTTCATGGGTGCGGCGCTCGCGTCAATGTCCGCGCAGCGAGCGGATGAGGGGAGGCGGCGGATCGACGCGTCGGAGGATCCCGCCGAAGCGAAGACGTCGGCCGCAACGAGAAGAGCAGCCGTCACTGCGCCCAGGCCGAAGCGCGCCGACGACCGACGATCAGGACGGACCATCAAGGCCACCCAGCCTCGTTGAGGCTTTGATCCGGAAGTAGATACAGAAGCCCATCGCGGCTAAGCCGAACGCGCAGCAGGTCCGAACGATGTTGAAGTAGATCTCGGGCGCTGCGGGCCACCACATGTCCTGGGTCAAGAAGACCGTTACCAGGGCTAGGTGCCAACGTACGAGCGATTGCAAGGAGGTGTTCATGAGGATTCGAGGTGTAGAAGGAGGCGAGGTTGCGTCCCGGCTAGACAAACGAAAAGCGGCAGAGGAGCCCGACACGGCAGGCTCAAACTTTTCGCGACGGAGCTCGTCGGTTGCTCCCAGGCGCTGCAACTACCCGCCGAAATCTCCGAGCCGCTCCCGCCTAGCGAGCCGAACCGGCAACCGCACGGTGCGCTCGGCGCTTGTCAGCAGACCCCTGAACCGATGGCATCCGACCGGCACGTAAGTAGCCGCTCCACTCGAAAGCTGCGCGTCGGCGCTGTGTCGACCGCGGGCCGCAGACCGCTTGATCCAAGAGATTCAGCGATCTATGCTTACGACGGATCTATAAGAGATCCATAAACCACCATTTGGGGGCGATCGGCTTCGACCGGATGTTGATCCGTCCTGATGTGGCGCGCCGAGGGCCAGGCACCTCGTGAATCCGACTGGACAAATCTAAGTGCCAACACGCACTACTCCCTCGCTGCCTAAAATATAGGCGCGACGCGGCGGCCCCTTCGCCTACGGGGGGTCGGCGCGACACACAGTAGGCTGGTCACCTGGCGGCTGCTCGGCCCGTCGGTGGCGAGACTTCGTCGAGCTGGTTCGCTGCGATCCTGTTCGTCGGAGCTCAGCGGGCGACACCAATAGACGGACTACGCGCGTAGAAGCTCAGGACGAGGCATTCTGGGACGCGGGTTCGATTCCCGCCGCCTCCACCACTCACCCTCCGGGACCCTTGAGGTCTCGGAGGGACATACCGCGCGCGCTCGCCGCGACGAGCGAAGGTGCGCAGCGCGCCGCCGCTCACGCGTCCCGCATCTCTCGCTTGGCTTCCTTGTCCTTCAGGTTGCGGCGCTTGTCTTGCGTCTTGCGGCCGCGGCCGACGCCGACGGTGACCTTGGCGTAGCCCTTGACGCCGAAGTAGATGCGCAGCGGCACCATCGTCAGCCCCTTCATCTGGGCCTGCTCCTTGAGCTTCTTCAGTTCTTGCTTCTTGAGCAGCAGTTTGCGGCGCCGCTTCGGCTCGTGGTTCTGCAGGTTGCCGTGGCTGTACTCCGGGATGTTGCATCCGATCAGCCAGAGCGCCTCGCCGGTGAACTTCGCGTAGGCCTCACCGAGCGTCACGTGACCCTGGCGCAGCGTCTTGACCTCGGTGCCGCGCAAGACCATCCCCGCCTCGAAGGTGTCGAGGATCTCATACTCAAAACGCGCCTTGCGGTTGTCGGCGACCAGCGTCTCGTCCGGGCGGGCCTTCGTCTGTTTGCTCGCCTTCTTAGCCATGCACGTACCTCGCTACGGCATCCACGCCAGAGGCGCAAGCGCGCCGTGGCGGCCCCGAGCAGGAAAGCGGCTGCAAGCCCTTGCATGCCGACCCGACCCAGCTAACGTCCTGCGTTCCCACTTGTTGCCCAGGTGGCGGAATTGGCAGACGCGCTAGGTTCAGGTCCTAGTGGGAGTAAAATCCCGTGGAGGTTCAAGTCCTCTCCTGGGCACCAACTCGATGGTCCGTCCCTCCTCGCGATGAGGCCCTTCGGGTCATCGAGTTGGCCGCAGCGGACCCATCCCCTGACCCGTCGCCTCCTCCGGCGATGAGGAGCGACGAGAACGCCGGGGTCGCGGTCGCGCAGCCCGGCGAAGTCTCGCCGCTGCGGATCGGTGACATCGTCGTCGACCCCCCCGTTGTGCTCGCGCCGATGGCCGGCGTCACCAACGCGCCGTTCCGGTCGCTCTGCCGCAAGTTCTCGCGGGACCGGTGCCTCTACGTCAGCGAGATGATCACCGCTCGCGCGTTCGTCGAGGGGCACTCGCGCACGCTGCAGCTCGCGAGCTTTGGAGAAGACGAGAAGACCCGGCGGAGCATCCAGCTCTACGGCACCAACCCCGCGACGCTCGCGCAGGCGACCAAGGTGCTCGCTGAGGAGTGGGGCGTGCACCACATCGACATGAACTTCGGCTGCCCCGTGCGCAAGGTGACAGCCTCGGGCGGCGGCTCGGCGATCCCAGTCAAGCCGCGGCTGCTGCAGAAGATCGTGCGCAGCGTAGTCGAGAGCGCGGGCGACGTTCCCGTGACCATCAAGTTCCGCAAGGGCATCGACGACGACCTGCTGACCTTCCTCGACGCCGGCCGCATCGGCCAAGAAGAAGGCGCGCGCGCCGTCGCGCTGCACGCCCGCACGGCCGCGCAGCTCTACTCGGGCAAGGCCGACTGGGACGCGATCGCCGAGCTCAAACAGCACGTAACGACGATCCCCGTGCTCGGCAACGGCGACATCTTTGAGCCCTGGGACGCCATGCGGATGATGCGGCAGACGGGCTGCGACGGTGTCGTGGTCGGGCGCGGCTGCCTGGGCCGGCCGTGGCTGTTCGCAGAGCTCTGCGCCGTGCTGTCCGGCGAGGAGCCGCCGCCGCCGCCTGACCTCGGGGGCGTGCTCGACACGCTGCGAGCCCACGCGGCGCTGCTGGCCGAGTTCTTCGGGGAAAAGCACGGCATGCAGCAGGTCCGCAAGTTCACGGGGTGGTATTTGAAAGGCTTCCCCGGGACCAAGAAGAAGCTGCCCGCGCTGCACCTCGTCAAGACGCTGGCCGAGCTCGACGCGCTGCTCGAGGATTTGCCGACCGACCTCCCCTATCCGCTCGCCGGGCTCCGCGCGCGGCGCTGCAAAGACGGCAAGACGCAGAAGGTCGCGCTGCCAGAGGGGTTCCTGGAAGCCCGCGAAGAGGACCTCGTCCTCGACGACCCGGAGCACATCGACGGCGGCTGAGGATCGGCTCGCCGTCCCTCTGACCGCGCGCGGCGCGGTGGCGCGCCCATGCTCGCTGTGCAGCAGGCGCCGCGCGATGGCCGCCTGCAAGCGGCGCGCGGCCCCGTCAGCAAGGCGCTCTCGCCAGGGAGCTTGCGCCTATTTTTCGGTGCTCCGTCTCAGCGGCGCAGGCGGGCCGTGGCCGCGGACCGCCCCGACGGGCGCTGGGCTGCTGCGTAGAACCAGCGCGAAGGCTGCGTGGCTTTTCTCATTCTCGAACCAGCCGCCAGCCGCTTGTGGGGAATGCCAGGGAGATTTCCCGAGTAGGATGTGTACTCACCCTCAGCTCGATCCCCGCACAAGCTATGCAACTTCGAACGCTCCTGTCCCTAGCGCTCTGCGCGACTCCCGTTCTGGCCCAAGGCGACTTCGACCTGGAGAAGCGCTCCGCGGCGCGCCTCGGCGCCTCCATGGACCTGGACATCGAAGGCGCGCCGCCGTTTTCGCTGCTGCTGCTGATCCCGTCGACGACCGCAGGCCCGACGCCGCTGTTCGTCATCGACCCGAGCGACACACGAGCGCTCTCCGTTGGCACGGACCTGCTCGGCGCGGCGGGCGTCCTGTTCACCAACCCCAGCGGCGACGCCAGCTTCTCACTGGGGCTGCCCGTGAACCCCGCCCTGAGCGGCGTCGAGCTCAACTTCCAGGCGATCCAAGTGACGCTCGCCGCGAACTTCTTCGGCCAGCTCAGCAACCCCGTGACGGCGTTGACCGGCGTCGGCAACACGGGCGTGATCGCGACGGCGGCGCTCAATACGGCGCGCGCGTTCTCCGCCAACCTCGTCGACGGCGACAACAACAACAGCGGCGGCGACGTGCTGATCACCGGCGGCGGCGTCGGCACGCTCACCAGCGCCACCGGGCTCGCCTCGACCGAGCTGTGGAACTTCCGCTCCATGCGCGTCACCTCCGGCCCCAACATGAGCACGCCCCGCGTGCTGCACTCGACGGTGCAGCTCAACGACGGCCGCGTGCTGATCATCGGCGGCGCCGATCAGAACGCCAACGTGCTGTCGAGCTGTGAAATCTACGACCCGGCGACGAACTCGTTCTCCGCGACGGGCTCGATGGGCACCACGCGCGTGCTGTTCGGCGTCTGCCGGATGGACGACGGCCGCGTCATGGTGGCCGGGGGCACCGACACCCTGGACAGCAACGTCGTCAACGTGGTGACGGGCGTGCTGAACAGCGCAGAGATCTACAACCCGAACACGGGCACTTGGTCTAACACCTCGANCATCGGCGGCNGGCGCCTCGCGCCTGCGCTGACNCGGATCTCCAACAACCGNGTGCTCGTNTCCGGNGGCGTGCAGATCGGCTTCTTCTTCGGCATCCCGGTCTCGGCGTCGAGCACCACTACCTGCCAGCGCTGGAACAACGGCTCGTGGGGCGGCGCGTCGAACATGTCCCAAGGCCGCTCCGGCCACCAATACAACCAGGTGCGCCTCAACGACGGCCGCATCCTGATGACCGGCGGCGTCGACGTGCCGAGCCTCCTGGGCGCGACCAACGCCGCCCCGATCAGCGGCGCCGAGGTCTACAACCCGAGCAACAACTCGTGGCAGACCGTCAACATGCCGGTCTCCCGCGCGCTGCACTCGGCCACGCTGCTCGCCGACGGTCGCGTCGCGGTGTGCGGCGGCGCCCAAGGCCTGCTGACCGCGCCGGTCTCGATCGACGACGTCCACCTGTTCAACCCTACGTCGAACTCGTGGACCAACGCCCCGGCGCTGACCGGGCCGCGCGCCAGCCACACCGCGCAGCTGCTGCCTGACGGCACGCTGGCGCTGTTCGGCGGTCAGGGCACCAACAACACGCTTTCCTCAGTAGAGACGCTGCGCTTCTGACGCCCACGCGCGTCCGAGGGCTAGCCTCGGACGACCGGGTTGCGTAGGGCGCCTAAGCCCTCGACCTCGACCTCCATCAGGTCCCCGGGATGCACCGCGGAGACGCCCTCGGGCGTCCCCATCGCGACGAGGTCCCCTGGACGAAGCGTCGTGACGCGAGACATCGCCGACAGCGCCTGTTCGATCGAGAACACCATCTCGCTAGTGCGGGCGTCCTGGCGGACCTCGCCGTTGACGCGCATCCGGACCCGAAGATCGGCGCCGTCGATGGCGTCAACCGGCACCACGAAGGGACCCGTCGGGCAGAACGTGTCGATCGCCTTGGCCCGGAGCCAGGGATACTTCTGGTCTCGGTCCTGCCCCTGCAGCTTGCGAGCGGTGACGTCGTTGATCACGGTGTAGCCAGCGACCACCGCGGCGGCGTCGGCCTCGGCGAGGTCCTTGCGGCCGAGGTCGTCGCTGTCCGCGAAGCCCAGCACGAGGCCTAGCTCGGCCTCATGGTCCACCCGCGTCTCTAGCCAACGCGGGATGACGACCTCGTCACCGTCCGCGACGAGCGTGTCCGGCAGCTTCGCGAAGAAGATCGGCTCTTTCGGCGCCTCAGCGCCGAACTCGCGCGCGTGCTTCACGTAGTTCTTGGCGAGGCAGAGGATCTTACCGCCGCGCGGCACAGGCGTGAGCAAGCGCTCTGGCGCCGGCATCGTCGATGCAGCCGCGACGCGCGCGGCGAGGTCGTCTCGCCGCAGATCGCCAGCGCGCAGCAACGCGACGACGTCGAGTGAGCCGAGGTCGAGCCACCGTGGCTCCTCACCGCTGACGTCGACCGCGCCCAACGACGCGGCTCCGCCGCGCGCGAAGCGGAACCAAGCCTGCCGCGAGGGCAGGGTGCGCGAGGTCACTTGCAGCGCTCCAACGCCGCCATGGCGTAGCACGTGCAGAGCATCGGCACGTTCTCCATCCAGCGACCGTTCTTGCCGTTGATCCAAGTGCCGTCGTCTTGCTGGATCGAGGCGAGGTGATCGCGCAGCGCCGCGCGCCAGTCCACCGCCTTGGTCGCGGGCATGCCGGAGAGCTCCACCTCGGGCTCGACCGGAACCATCACGTTGTCGACGCCCACAGCGTCCAGCGCCTGCGCCAGCACCATGTAGTAGTAGAAGAGGCCGGCATACTTGGTCTTCTCACCGAGGGCAGGGTCCGAGCCCGGGTTCACCGCCAAGGTCCAGTTGTCCTGGATCCACCTCACCGCTGCCTTGACGCGCGGGTCTTCGCCCTCAACGCCGGCGAGCGTGTAGGACTTGAGCAGCGCATAGGTCATCGAGCCGTAGCTGCGCGCGACCGCGGTGCCGTCGGGGTTGACGAGGTAGCCGACGTTGCTGTTGCCGGGGTAGTAGCAGGCGCCGCCGTCGTCGCCCGGGATCACCTCGAGGGTCTCCCCCTCCTTGCTGGGGTGCGGCACGCGGCCCGCGTAGTCGTTGACCGACTTGAGGTTCTGGGTCCGCTGCATGAAGACGATCGCCTTTTGCAGCGCCTCGTGATCCTCGGGCAGGCCAGTTTGGCGCAGGGCTTCGAGCGAGAAGTGGAGGTTGCTGAGGTCGCCGCGCTGGCTGTTGCCGTAGCCGATCGAGCCGTAGTCGCGGTCGCTCGGGGCGTAGCCGCCGCGCTCCGTGTTCTGGAACATCAGGATGGCCTTCTGCGCCCGCTTCAGCACCGGCGCCTTCTTCGGGTCAGCCCACCGCGAGAGCGCGCCGACCACGACGCACGTGGTGTAGTTCGTGACCTGCTGACCGAACGTGCCGTCGTCGTTCTGCTGGGTCAGGAGCCAGCTGAGGCCGCTGTCGATCACCTGCTGCTCGGCGGCGGTCCGCTTCGCCGCCGGCTTAGTCTGCAGCGCCATCAGTCCGAAACCCGTAAACGCCGGGTCGGGGAAGGAACGCATCACCGTCTCACCGGCGTCGTCCTTCACAGGCATCGTGACCGAGAAGACTCCTGATTTTTGCTGACCGAAGAGCCACTGGAAGGCCTTGTCCTGCGAAGCTGACCACGCGGCGCTCTCTTGCTGACTGTCGACCTTGTCCAAGAGGCGGTTAGCGCGCTGGCAAGCAGCGAGCGCGCACATCACGTCGGCCGCTGCGACGCGGTCGACGGTGGCCGGCGAGCGGATCCATCCGTCGGCGAGTTCGGCGGCGTCCTTGGCCATATGCTGCGGGAAGAAGTCAGCGCGGACGCGCTCGAGGACGTCGTCGACGTGGCCCTCGAAGGTCACCGCGTCGACCTCTTTGCCGGCGAGCATGCGCTCACAGGCGAGGATGTCCTCGGCG
>NYVR01000024.1 GCA_002684655.1 Planctomycetota bacterium
GGCAAGAAGCACGAGGCGGTCTTCTGGACGTTGACCAAGCCGAGCGTGCTCAACGCTGCGCTGTTGATGATTGGCCTGCAGCAGGGCAAGAACGCGACCTACAAAGAGAAGCAGCCTGCGCCGACCTTGGAGGAGGTCCAGGCAGGCGTTGACCCGCTGATCGTCACCCCACCCAAAGGCAAGCCGTTCTGGATGACGGTACGTTGGCGCGACGCCGAGGGCGACCTCGTCGAGCGCTGCGTCGAGGACATGGTGCTCGACCTTACGACGCAGAAGCCGCTGGGGGCGTGCCAGTGGGTCTACCTCGGCGGGCGAATGGCCCAGCTCTACAAGGGCGACCCCGAGGTCTTCATCGCAGACCTCGAGGGCAACCTGATCAGCATCTGCTACCTGACACCGGACAATCACCTCGCGACCATGGCGCACGTGCGCGCACGCGATGATCAGAATTGGTGGACGACCAAGGTGCTGCCGGAGCCCGGCACCGAGGTGGAGTATGTCTTCCACAGCAAGAAGCCGAAGCTCCACGTCGCTCGCGACGAGCGCCTCCGTAAGGAGCAGACGCCTGAGGCCGGCAAGCAAGAGCGCGCCGGTGGCGAGCAGCGCCGGTAGGCGCTGCGCCTAGGTGCGTTCAGGGGTAGATCACGGTCTTGCCAGCTTGAGTGAGCCCGAGGAAGCCGGGCGCGTCGGCGTCGAGCACGGCGCACTGGTGGAACATCTCGAAGTAGCGCAGCGCTGGGTTGGGCGGCACGGAGATCGAGAAGCGGAACTCGCCCGGCGCGATCGGCGCGATCGGTCCGATGTTGGCGAAGCTAGCCACCGACGAGAACGCCTCGATACCGACCGGCAGGTTGCGATCGTCGTTGCCGACGAACAAGGCTGCGAGCAGCGAGTTCGGGACACCGGTGAGGGTGACGTCGAAGCTGCCCCCCAAGAACGGTGGACCGCTGGCCATACCCATGGTGCCGAACCGGCTGTAGCCGTAGCGGTAGGGGCCTGCCAGCTCATAGAGGAACTGTTCGCCGCCGACCGTCACGACGCAGACGAACCGCGCCTCAGACGAGGCGCCATTGAACCGCCGATACATCGACATCCCGGTCGCGAGGCCGCCTTCGGGCCCTGTGGTGTTCGGGATCGTCAGGTCGCCGCAGAACTTGACGCCCGTCTGCGTGCCGGTGTACGCGGAGATCTCTGCGCCGTTGACCCGGCTGAAGCCGCCGTTCGGACGCGCGACGAGGTTGCGGCTGAAGCTATAGAAGTTGCCGACCGTGTAGTCGTAGGCGATCCCGAGGGTGTCGCTGGGGACCGGAATGTCCGCGACCGAGCCCTGGGACGTTGCCGTCGCCGGGAACTCGAACGCCCGCCACGTTTGCGCGACCGTGGGGCCGGTAATCCAGAAGGACACGCCGTCGGGGTCGTAGGTCAGACCGAGCCGTTGGTTGGGCGCAAAGGGAACGACGCTTGGGGGGATCAGGACCTGCTGCGCCGGGTCGATCGCGTTCGTCTGGACGTTCAGCGCCTCGATGACGAGCGCGCCGTTGGCGGTGGCCAACAGCACATGTATCCACTCGATCGGGCCTGTCAGCGTCGCCTGCCTGCGAACGGTCATGTCCATCGGGCCGGACGGCGCGGCCTGAGGTGAGGTCAGCAGCGGTATGGCGTTGATCACGGACTGTCCCGCGGCGTCCAGCTCCAACAGCTCGTGCGGCGCGCCGGGCCCGCCTGCGGCAGAGATCCATCGGCGGCGCGTGGAGGTGCCGCTCTGCGGGTCTGTCACCGCCGCAGAGCGGCAGGTCCTGCCGCCGGTTACTGCGCCCAGGTCGATGGGGCTGTTGTTGCCGGAGGTCACCTTGCCGAGCGACTCGCCGACCTCGTCGTAGGCCTTCACGCACCGCGTGCTGACGTAGACGTTGTCGATCGCGATCGTGTCTGATCCGGATTCGCTGAACGACCAGTCGAACTCTTCGTCGTCGGGTTGCGGGATTAGCGTGCCGGTCAAGGTGACGGTCTGCCAGCCCGGACTCAGGCCAGGGGTGCGGCGTTCGGTGACCGAAGCGCGGCCATACTTGACGAGCTGCTTCCGAATGGTCGACGAGAGCCCGTCGCCGTTGAGGTCGAACTCCTGATACTGCAGGTAGAACTGCTTGACCCAGTCGAGGCGCGCTTCGTTTGCGACGAAGAGGCTGAGGCTGGCCGCGAGCTGGGTGCCGTTGCCGACCAGCGCATAGACGCCGGGACGGCCCTGGAACTGCGGCAGGAACTGCAGCGGCGCGCCGGACGACGACCAGGGCGAAGGGTTCACATACCACGGCGCTGCGACTTCAAAGTCGGGTGTCGGCGGCGGCAGCGCGCCGCCGCCGTTGTCGAAGTTCCAGAACAGGCTGACGGTGTCGTTGTCCTGCACGCCCCACCAAGGCGGGCCGTCTTCCGGCGGCGGCGTCTGCGTCTGCGCGGTCGCTGCTGCGCTGATCAGGATCAGCGTCAACAGCAATGACGTTTGTGGAAGTCGTCTCATGGTGCGTAGTCCGGTTGTCTTGCAGGTGTGTTTACGGTTCCGCGACGGCTCAACGCAGGCTCTCGGCGAGCTGGACGGGGTCCGTCGGCCAGATCCAGACGGAGCCGTCCTTATCGCTCGTGGCCGCCCAGGCAGAGTCGGGCCCGAACGCGCCGTTCAGCAGCATCCTGCCCCGATGCAGGTCGACGTGCAGGTGCTGTTCGCCGTCCGCAGCGCGCCAGAGCTGCGCTTGCCGCGCGGTGCAGGTGAGGATGAAGCGGCCGTCCGGAGAGAAGGTCGTGAACGAGACGCTCTCGTCGATCGGCAGCTCGCGCAGGAGCTCGCCGCCGCGGTCGTAGACGCGCGCGGCGGTCTCTGCGGGCGCGGCGATGGGTGAACCGCCCACCAGCAGCCGGTCGCCGCTCGGGTCGAAGGCCACGGAGCGCAGCCTCAAGCCCGCGGTCTTCACCGCAGCGAGCGGCGCGAGGGAGGGCAGCGACCAGAGCTGGACGATGTCTTCGCCCTCAGCAATCGTCGCGACGCACGCTTCGTCCTTCGAGACGCTCGCAGCCAGCACGGCAGCTCCCAGTCGTCGCGTGTGCAGGCTCTGCGTCGCCCTGAGGTCGTGCACGGACAAGATCCCCGCCTCGGATTCCCGCGCCGCGCCCGCGGTCAACAAGCGGTCTTCGCCGACGAACGCGACTGCGGAGAGGCGCGCCGCGCCGCTGTCGATCCGGCCAGTAGCGCGGCCGTCCTCGATCGCGTGAAGCCGCACGTCGCCGCCCCATAGGCCGACGGCGGCGCGGGATCCACCAACGGCGATCTGTTCGACTGGGTTCCCCAGCTTGTCGGTTTCCCAGAGCTTGCGGCCGTCCTGGCGTCGCCAACTGCGCAGCCGCTCGTCGCCGCCTGCGCTGAGCAGCGCCGTCCCCTCGCTAGCGAACGCGACCGCGTCCACGCGGCCGGGTTGGTGGGTGGAGATGGTGCCGACCTGGGCGCGGTGGTTCCAGACGACCGCGCGCTTTGCGGTCAGGGCGAGCAACTGGCTGTCGCCGGCGAGGAAGGCGACGTCGAGGAAGGCCTCGCCGACAGCCTGCTCTGCGAGCGCGTGCTTGCCGCCGCGGCTCGCGCACTCGAACACGCGGAGGACACCGTTGGGCTTGCCTGACGCCACGGCCGCCAGTTCACCCGAGCTGTCGAACGCGACGGCGCGCACGGCTTGGTCGCCGCAGCTGAGGCTGCAAAGCTCCTGCATGGGCTGCGCTGTCGCCGTCGGATCAAAGGTCCAGACACGCGCCGTGTGATCCCACGACCCGGACAGCAGTCGGTTGTCGTTGGGGGCGAACGTCAACACGCTGACCCTGTCGGAGTGTCGCGCCCGGCCGATCACGTCCCCCGAGCGGGCGTTGAACACGACGATGCCGCCGTCACTCGCGCCGACCGCGAGGGCGCCCCCGTCGCGAGCAAAGGCCATGGACGTCGCTTGGAAGGGTTGCGGAACGTCGAACACGACGGCGCCGTCGGCTACGCGCCACGCTCGTAAGCGGCGGTCGCTGCCGAAGCACGCGCCGGTTTTGCCGTCGGGGCTCAGCGTGGCGACGGTGACGTGCTTGGCGTGCTCCACGTAAGGGCCGACGGGGTCCCCAGTCCGCGTGTCGTAGACGCGCGCGCCCGATCGATACGGCGCGACCGCTTGCTGCATCACCAGCATCGCGCGGGACCGCGCCGCGTTGAGCATCATCATGTGGGGACCGAACTCCCCAAGAGCGACGCTCCGTAGCGGTTGGTCGGACTGGCGGTCCCACAAGCAGAACGTCCGGTCGTAAGAGATCGAGACCAGCCGCTCGTCGTCGACGAAGGCGACCGAAGGGATCCAGGTTGAAGGGTCGTGACCCTGCAGCGTGCGCGGTTCGGCGGGGCCGCTCGTCGCCATCACCTGGAAGGCCCCGTTCTTACCGGCAATAGCCACGTGCGCTCCGGAGGGCGAGCTCGCGACGCAGAGAGCGCCCGCGCCCTCGAGCGACAGGGAGCGCATCTCCGCGCTGCTGCCGAGCGCGTCGAGCACGGCTGAGCGCGTCTTGACCGTAGAGAACTGCAGCTCACCGTCGACCGCGAGCTGCAGCGCTTGCTCAGGGTTCGTCGTCAGGAGTCGCTTGCTCTCTGCGACCTTCCACGCGGCGGCGTTCTCGATCCCGCTGCTCTCGGCGTTGTAGCGCTTGAACCGCTCGCGGGTGAGCTCGTCGCTGCGGAGCGCGAGCGCCTCGCCGGTCAACGCGATGGCCGGCTCGTAGTCGCCACGCTCCGCGTGGCCGGCGGCGCTGCTAAGCAGCTGATCGGCGCGCTCGCCGTCCAGAGCGTCGCGGTAGGTCATGACGCTCATGACGATCGTCAACGCGAGCAGTAGCGCAGCGGCGATGCTGGCCTGGGCGCGGTGCCGTCGGAGGAACTTCGCCGCCCGGCTCAGCGGCCCGGCTGGAGTGGCGTGGACCGGCTCCCAGTTGAGGAATCTCAGCAGGTCCGCTTCGAGCGCCGTCGCGCTCTGGTAGCGCTTGTGTGGGTCCTTCTCGATCGCCTTGTTGCAGACAGTGACGAGGTCATGAGGTACGCGCGCGTTGCGTCGTTGCAGCGGGACAGGTTCTTTAAAGGTGATCTGACTGATGGTCTGGTGGATGTCCTTGCCGTCGAAGGGGCGTTTCAGCGTCAGTAGCTCGTACAGCATGACTCCGAGCGACCAGATGTCCGCGCGGTGGTCGACCTCGACGCGCTTGCCCAGGGCCTGCTCTGGGCTCATGTAGTGCATCGTCCCGGTCACCTCGCCCGACATCGACAGGCTGGCGCGACCGACGTCTAGTGACTTCGCGAGGCCGAAGTCGAGCAGCCGGACTTGGCGCTGGTCGTCGATCATCAGGTTCCGCGGCTTCAGGTCGCGGTGCACGATCTTGGCTTCGTGCGCGACAGCCAACGCCGAGGCGACCTGCGCGATGAGCATGGCGCACTCCGCTACGTAGCCCTTGTCGGGCGCGATGCCGAGGGAGCCATCGACGCGGCCGCTCTGTTCTTCGTTGCGCAGCGAAAGGTCGTTCAGAACGTCGCCGAGGTTGCGGCCGGCGACATACTCCATGGCCAAGGCGTAGCTGCCATCGACTTCGACGAAGTCATGCACCGGCACGATGGCCGGGTGGCGAAGCTGCGCGGTCGCCATCGCCTCGAGCCGGAAGCGCTCGACGTGTCGCTTGCTTAACGACAAGCCGCTCATCATCACCTTGAGCGCTACGCGGCGGTCGAGCGACCGCTGGTAGGCGAGGTAGACGACGCCCATGCCGCCGCGGCCGAGCTCTTCCTGGATGACGAACTCGCCGAACGCGCGGCCGTCCGGCTCCTCCTCGGCTGGCTCCGGCCACTCCTGGTGGCCGAGCATGCTGTCGAAGGCCAGATACTCATTGCACTGCAGCACGATCTGCGTCCGCAGCTCGGGTTGGTATTTAGCGGCGAACTCTGCGGGCGTATCTTGTCGGCCCTCTGTGTGCAGTTTCACGAAGGATTCGACGGCCTGCTGTACGCGGTCCTGTAGTAGTTCGTCCCCTGGGGATGTCTCGCTCATCTCAAGACTCCCGTCGGGTCAGGAGCCCGGCGAGCCGCGCTTGCGCGCGGGACAGCAGCGCCCGCACCGCCCCCTCGGTGGGCAGACCCATCTCTTCGCAGATCTCGGCCGTGTCGAGCTCCATGTAGCGGCGCAGCACGATGATCTCGCGCTCTCGGTCCGGTAGCTGCTGGAGCGCGTCGCGGATCCGCTCCGCCATCTCGGCTTCGTCGTGGACCTGCGAGGCTGAGGCCTCTTTTGACGGAAGGATGTCGCCGGCAGCGTCGAGCGCGATCATCGCGCCGTCTGCGGTCCGCTTCTTCGCCTCGAGCGCGCGGATGCGACCCATGATCTCGTATTCGGCGCCCTTCAGTAGCCACGCTAAGAAGGACCCTTCGCCCCGATACTCGAACTTGTGAAGCCTGCGGAGCGCCGAGAGGATCGCGTCCTGCGTCGCGTCTTCGCTGTCGGCCAGCAGCGCCCGGTATTTCGGCCCGATGAGCTTGCGCAGCCCGGACCGCAAACGGTCGCGGTAGCGAGCGAACAGCTTGTCGATGGCGTCGCGGTCTTGCGCCAGGGCGCGGTCGACGAGGATGCGGGTCAGGTCGTCCAAGAGCGGAGAATGGGAGCCGGCAGGTCTGATTTTGCCGCGGTTTACGTGGGCCACAAGGCGCGAGGACGAATCGCGGCGTCGCATGGGACGGCGGGTACTCGAGGGCTTTTCGCAGGGCGGACATCGTGTGCTCACACTCAAAGGACCGTTTTGGTCGAGGCGCACGGGAACGGCGCCGATTTTCGTCGCTGTTCAGGCCGTAGGCGCGCAACGCTTGATCCATGCCAAGGGCCTGTGGCTAATGTTGTTGCGTCGTTCCCGGGCGGCGACGCCAGGGCGGCGCTTCCCGGGCTGGGACCACGGCCAAGTCTCCGCGGCTTGTTGGCCGATGACCACGACATGAAAGCGCATCTTTTCGTCGCGGTCTCGCTGTGCACCGGTCTGCTGGGCGCGCAGCAGGTCGAAGCGACCCGGAAGGGGGTCCCGCCGGAGCCGCCGAGCGCGACTCAGCGCGGCGAACAGCAGGCCCAAGAGATGCGGGACGCGATCCGCGACGGCAAAGTGCGCAAGAGCCACGTCAAGGTGCGCGTGCGGCTGAAGAACGGCAATCGCCTCACCGGGGTCGTCAAGGACGGCCGCCTCATCGAGCGCGTCGACGGTGCGCGGTTCGTCGAGGCCGAAGCTGACGAGCGCGGCGCCGGGATCCGCCTGTATTACACGAGCGGCGCGCGTAGCCAGGTGTTCGTGCCATTCGCTGATCTGCGGGACTACGAGATCATCGAGCGCCTTACGCTCCAGGAGCTGAAGAGCATCGAGGCGCGGCTGCATCGCCCGGAGCGGGTGCGACGAGCGCCGGTCGCGAGCAGCGCGGCGAACGTCACGGAGGCGCGGCGCGCGGCCGAGGCGAAGTCCGAGGCGATCACTGTGGGCCGTCGCCCTCGCCGGCCGCCCCCGCCACCGGACGGTCTGGACGGCTGGGACCGCCAGCCGCTGCCGGCTGTCGTCGAAATCGGCGCGCCGCCTGCTCCCGCAGCGCCCGCGCCCGACAAGGTCGAGGTGAGACCCGTCAATCAACCCGACGGCGCCGCCGAGGCCGACCGCGCGGTCGCGAACGCACAGCAGCAGCTGGTCTGGTCCGAGCTGCTGCGCAAGTTCCCCCCGAAAATGGGATGGAACGCCGCGCGCAAAGACGAGATCTCACGGCGCCTAGTCGTCGTCGGAGCCAAACCCAGCGCCTCGGAGATCGAGTTCGTCGCGCAGTTCTCGGAGTGGCTGCGGGCGTGTCAGCATCACGGTATCGCCCCCGACGTCTCGGCCGCGAAGCAGCCCGCGACGAAGCGCGACCGCCGGCGCATTGAGCACGCTCGGCGGCGTGGTCGTGGTAACTAAGAGATCGCGCTTGATCCGCCTGGGGGTCGGGCGGAATGCTGGGGCGCATGCAACGCGCCTTTCTGTTCACGGGTCAGGGATCGCAGTTCACCGGGATGGGCAAGCAGCTGGTCGAGCGCTTCGAAGGCGCTCGCGAGGCCTTCGCCGAAGCAGACGAAGCGCTGGGTGAGTCCGTCACCCAGTTGTGCTTCGAAGGGCCAGATGACCGCCTGCAGCTGACTGAGAACACCCAGCCTGCGACGTTGACCGTCGCAGTGGCCGCCTACCGCGCGCTCGGAATGACGCCGGACCTCGCCGCGGGCCACAGCCTGGGCGAATACGCGGCCCACGTGGCTGCCGGAACCTTCTCCCTGGGAGACGCGGTCAAGCTGGTGCGCAAGCGCGCCACCTTTATGCAGAACGCCGTGCCGATCGGGACCGGCGGCATGGTCGTGCTGCGCAAGATGGGGGTCGAAGACGTGGAGGCGCTCGTCGCGAAGGTCGACACGGGCGTCTGCGAGATCGCCAACAGGAACGAACCGCAGCAAACGGTCGTCTCTGGCGCGATGGAGGCGATGGACCAGCTCGTCGAGCTGGCGCCGCCGCGCAAGGCGATGAAGCTCGCGGTGAGCGTTCCGTTTCACTGCTCGCTGCTCTCGGACGCGGCCTCCGAGTTCGCGGCGGTGCTCGACGATGTCGCGATGAACGATCCTGCGTTCCCGATCTGGAGCAACGTCGACGGACAGCCGGTCACCACTGCGGATGCCGCCCGTGACGCGCTGAAACGCCAGTTCGCGGGCGCGGTCCTGTGGTTGCCGACCGTGCAAGGCATGCTCGACGGCGGGGTTCGCCACTTCCTTGAGTGCGGACCCAAGCCGACTCTGGTCAACATGGTTAAGCGGATCGCCAGCGCTGCCGGCGTCGAGGGCGTTGAGACCGTCGCAGCGACGACCGCGGACGAGATCGCCGCACTGCAGGCGTGAGCGCGGACCGCGGCGCTAATCCGCTGCCGCAGTCGCTGCGGCAGGCGTTGTGGCCGTTGGCGCTGCTATACGGCGGTGTGGCCGCCGCGCGGAACGGGTTGTTCGCCCTCGGATGGAAGAAGGTTCATCGCCTCGAGGTGCCGGTCGTCTCGATCGGTAACTTGTCTGTGGGGGGCACCGGCAAGACGCCGACGACAGCCTGGTTGTGCAAGCTGGCCAAGGACGCCGGCCGCACGCCGGGCGTCTTGGCGCGCGGCTATGGCCGCGCCGACGGCGCCTCCCTTAATGATGAGGGCGTGTTGCTGCAGCGTCGCCTGCCTTGGCTTCTTCAGGAGCAGGACCCCGACCGGGTCGCCGCTGGTCGCCGCCTCGTGCAGCGCGGCGCCGACTTCGTGGTGCTGGACGATGGCTTTCAGCACCGACGCCTGCACCGTGACCTCGACATCGTCTGTCTCGACGCAACGATGCCGTTCGGCAACGGTCACTGCCTGCCAGCGGGTGACCTGCGCGAGTTCCGCTCCGGCTTGCGGCGCGCGGGGTTGGTGCTGCTAACCCGCGCGGGCGACCTCGATCGTGAGCAGTTCGCGCGTCGCGTGCAGCGCATCCGGCAAATCAGCGCGAATCCGGCGATCGGCGTCTACGCCTGCGTCCACGCGCCGACGAGTTGCGTCGCCCGGCCCTCCGGCGAAGAGCTCCCTCTCGACGAACTCCGGGGACGTCGCGTGGTGTTGTTGTCTGCGATCGCGCGTCCGCAGAGCTTCCGGGCGACGGTCGAGCGTCTCGGGTGCGTCGTCGCCGCGGAGCTCGTGCATCGTGATCACCACTGCTTTCGCGCGGACGAACTCGCGCTCGCCGCGGCGACAGCGCGCGACGCCGACGCGCTGTTGTTGACGACTGAGAAGGACGACGCCCGCATCGACGACGCCGGGCTCGATCGCCACGTGGTGCGGATCGACCTGCAGTTCGTCGACGCGCCTCCTCAACCTTCGGAGCTGATGCTGTGAGCGAATCTCATCGTATACGTATCCGCGACCGGATCATCTATGTCGCCGCCCGCCTCGTGATCGGAGTCACCGCCAGCGTGCCCGAGTGGCTCGGCTATCGCGTCGCGGCCATGCTCGGCCACATCTGGTTCCGGATGGATGGCCGCAGGCAGCGCTACGCGCTCAGTTTCTTGCGCGAGGCCTATCCGGACCTGGGCGAGCGCGAGCACCTGCGTCTCGGCCGCGCGGCGACCGCGAGCCTGTTCAAGGTTCCGCTCGACATGGCGCGTCTTACTCGCCTGCTCGCGCGCGGGGGCGACCTTCGGGACGTCGTCGACTGCAGCGCGCTCGATCGAGAGATCGACAACGTGCCGCGGCCTTTCTTCGCTTTGTCGGGTCACCTCGGCGGTTGGGAGGTCTGCGCGGCCGCCGTCGCGGCGCTTGCGGGCCCAGCGCACGGCATCGCGCGCATCACCAAGAACCCGCTGTTGAACGGTTGGTTGGCCAGGACGCGCGCCGCCGTAGGGCTGAATATCTATCCGCGCCGCGGCGGCTTTCGAGACCTCGCGCGCGCGATGGACGGCGGCGACGTGGGGCTGCAGGTCGTTGATCAGAACCAGCGCCTTCGCGGTGTCTTCGCGCCGTTCTTCGGCAAGGTCGCGAGCTGTGAGCGAGCGGCTGCGAGTCTCGCGATTCGGCGCGGCTACCCGCTGGTGTTCACGGCGGCCGTTCGCAAGGGCATCGGATTTCGCTTTGAGTTGATCGTTGAGCCAACGTTCACTCCGGAGCGTACGGGTGACAAGGCTGCCGACCTACACCGCGCTGTCGTCGAGATTAACGACCGGCTCGAGCGGATGATCCGACGCGCGCCAGAGCAATACGTGTGGATTCACGATCGGTATCGCACGCAGCCTTCGGATGACGAGCGCGCGGGCGGCGGCGCGGCGGACGCCTGACGCGGTAGAAGCGGCGCTGCGAGGTGGCGCGCCCGCCAGGATTCGAACCTGGGACCGCCGGCTTAGAAGGCCGATGCTCTATCCAGCTGAGCTACGGGCGCACGCGACGAAGACGCTATCCCAGCGATGCGTCGGGAGCCAGCGCAGCGCGCGGACGGTTCACAGGCCGGCGGTCGCGACGAGCTCCAGGAACTCTTGCTGCCAGTGGTAACCCGCCAGCAGTTCGGGGTCGTCGTCTCCCAGCAGTTTTCGTGCGACGTAGAGCGCTTCGACAGAGGCTAGTCCGTCGGCTGGGTCGTCGAACACCTTGCTGACGCGCGGGTATGCCGTCCGGATCCCGCCGGGAATAGACCTGCGGATCGGCGCGCCGATGACGCACTCTTCCAGCTGCGTGAGCCGGCGCCACGTTGAGTCCAGCAGGAGCAGCGGCGCCCCCTGGTCCGCCGTCGATAAGGGCGGCGCGTCGACCGCGAGCAGCAGGAAGCCAGTCGCGTCGAACCGCAGCCCCGGCTTCCCGCGCAGGAACGTCATCTCCGGTCGCTCGTGCAGGAACCGTAGCGAGCACTTTCGGATCCGCTCCTTCGGGTGACGGATCACCGTCGTGGGGACCACCGTCACGACGGCGCGTCCTCGAGGAGCCTGAGGACGGCCTGTTCGACCTGGCTGACGCTCACGCCCAAGACGCATTGAGGCGAGGCGCAGGTGCGGCGGCGGCAAGGTCGGCACGGCACCTCATGGCGGATGATCTCGTGCCGGACGTCGCCGTGGGCGCGCGGGCCGTAGCGGTTGTGATCTTTCGGGCCGAACAGCGCGACGCAACGCGCGCCAACGGCCGCGCCGAGGTGCAACGGACCGGTGTCGGCCGCGACGACCACGCAGCACTGTCGCATGACGCCAGCGAGGCCCGTGAGTCCCAACTGCGCGCCGTCGGCGGCGCGGCTCCCAGGCGCGGCTTCGAGCGCGGGCGCCGCGAGGTCTTGTTCGCCCGGTCCGAAGCCGATGACCACCCCTACGCCGCGCTCTTCGAGGCGCTGCGCCAACGCGGCGAAGCACTCGCTGGGCCAGCGCTTGAACGCCGCGAACGACGACGTGCCGGGATGGAGCAGGACGCGTCGTTGCGGAAGACCCTCGAGCAGTTCTGGAGGCGGAGCCTTGGTGCCGAGAGCGGGGGCGCAAGGAGTCCCAGGCAGTCCAATCGCCGCGAGCAGCTTGTGACCGACGGCTGCCCGGTGGGGCGGGGGGTCCGGCATCGGTACGGTCAGGTTGTAGCTCATGGCCGCGCCCTCTCGAGAGGCCGGCGCGCCCGGGCCGACCTTGGTGCGCGCGCGGCAGAAGAGCATGTGGAGCGCGCTCTTCTGGATCCCGTGCAGGTCCAGGGCGACGTCGTAGCGGGTCCGCCGCAGCTTTAGCAAGGAGCCCGGGATGCGCAGCCGCTGCGTGCGCGGATATACGATCACCCGGTCGATCTCGGGGTGACCGTCGAGCAGCCGCACGAAGCGGTCCTCCACGAGGAAGTCGATGGTGACGTCGGGGCGGTCGCGCCGGATCGCCGCCACGGTCTCGAGCGCGAAGAGCACGTCGCCCAGAGCCGAGAGCCGGATGACCAGGACGCGGCCTCCTCGCGGCAGCAGGTCTTCGCCTGGCAGCGCTGCAGCTTGTCGTGGGCTGGCTGTGACCTCCGTCATCCCGTGAAGCATTCTTCATCGTGCGGCTGACTTCCAGCGGTTCGTGTCGCTGTCGCCGCGGTCAGCGCTACCATGCGGCCGTGACCAGCCCGGATTCGTTTGTCGAGACGCGCACGAGCCGCGAGGTGGGTTGGGTGCGAGAGGATCTCGCGGAGCTTGGGTTAGATCCGTTCTGGGCGGAGTTGGCGCCGATGGCAGGGGCGAAAGGACGCGGCGGAGTCGGGCGGCTCCAGGTCGGCGGCGTCGAGCTTGTCGTTCGTCCGTATCGCAGGGGTGGGGCGATGGCCCGCCTCTTGGGTGACCGTTACGCCTCGCCGGCGCGGGCGCTGGCCGAACTCGAAGTGCTCTGCGCGCTCCGTCAACAGGGGGTAGCGGCGGTCGCGCCTGTCGCGGCCGTGGCGCGGCGTCACGGCGCGGTCTGGCGCTTGCGCCTCTGCACGGAGCTGCTGCAGGGGGGGCGGCCGCTTCCGCAGTTTATGGCAGATTTCCCCGGGGCGCGGCGCGCCTCCGTGGAGCGCGTCGCTGGCGTCGTTCGCGGCGCGTTTGACGCTGGGCTTCGTCACCCTGACCTGCACGTCGACAACATCCTGTGCTCGCAGGCCAGCGGAGAGGTGCAGGCGACGCTGGTCGACCTGGATCGTTCGCGGCTGGCGCCGCCGCTCTCTGACCGGAGCCGCGACGAGATGTTGGCGCGAATGCAGCGCTACATCCGCAAGCACCGCGCGTCTCTCCCAGCGGCGCCGACCCGCGCGGAGACCATGCGGTTCCTGCGCGGTCTCGGGTTTGATCGGCGCGCGCGTCAACGGCTCTGGCGCAGGCTGTCGGCTTCTAGGCGGCGCTGAACCCCGACGCTCGCGCAGACTTTTTCTGTCCCGGGCGCGAAACCCGCGCCTTCGTCGACGGTAGATCCCCATGTCCGCGGGTTCGGTGTGAGCCGTGCGCCGCGGCGAACGACGAGACCCCCCACCGAGGATGTTCGGGCACGTTGCCTGACTTCCGGGGGCGAGGTGGGGGGTCTTCTTTTTTGTCGTCAGGCCGACGGGAGCTGCGCCACCCAGGGGTGCGCGCGCGCCTCGTCGCCGTCAAAGGTCGTGATAAGGACCTCCGTGAGCTGCTCGCGCGTCGCGCCGAGTCGCCGGGCGCCCTTGGCGTGGCCGAGGAATTGCCTCGGTTGGTCCTGCGCCGCGAGCACGCCGACGGCGATGAGCTCGCGCGACTGGGCAGACAGCCCCGGCCGCGTCAGGATGCGGCCGTAGGCCGCTTCCAGCACGAAGTCGTGTAGTTCACCGTGAAAGCTGCGGAGCATGTCGCGGACTTGGGCGTCGTTCTTGCCGTAGATGTCGGCGAACAGCGCGCTGCCCGCCGCCAGTTGCTCTTCAGCGGGCAGCCCGCCGCCGCGCGGCGCCTGTTTGGCGGGCCACGCCGACGACACGTGACCCCAGGCCGTGATGGCCCGTGGAAAGCCGCAGAAGAGTACGCACATCAGCAGCGCCTCCTCGAAGCCCGCGCGGTCGTGCTCGAGCGCGGCGGCGCGCGTCGTCCAGTCTTTCAACCGCGACCAATCTGCGCGCCACGTCGTCGCAGCGACGGCGACCAGCACGCGTAGCGCGGGCGACAATCCCGGGCGATCGAGGTGTTCGTCGATCTGCATGCCCAGACCGTAGAACTCCTGCCGCTGCATTCCACGGCTAGCTCGAAGCCGTCATCCTGGTTACGCGCAAGATCGCACGGTGGAGATCTCGGTCGATGCCCAGTCGTCTCAGCCTGTCGTTCGTGAAGACGTCTCCGCCCCAGCCTCCGCGTGGATCCGAGGCGAGGTGGGCGTAAGAGTTCGCGACCTTCACGATCAGGCCGTTGGGAGAACGTGAAGCGTCTTCTAGTTCGTCGTGGTGGTGTCGGACGGCCTGCTGCACACCGTCGGCGAGGTTCCAGCGCTCGGCCAAGAGGCCTCCCACGTGCGCGTGATGGAAGCCGAACACGCGCGTCTCAGCGAGCGCGAGCGGCATTGAAGCAGTTTTCGCCATCCGCACAGCGCTGAAGAAGCGGTCAGCGTGCGATTGGAGCAAGATCAGCTTGCCGACGTCATGCAGCAGCCCACAGGTGTAGGCGTCTTCCTTGTCTAGTCCGCGCGCGAGCGTGGTCGCCTGAGCCAGCAGTCGACAGGCGACCGCTGTCTTAAAGCTGTGGTCCCACAGCCAATTCGCGTTGAAGCCTTCGTCTGCTCCTTGGTCGAACGTTTGCAGGACGGTCGCTTGGACGACGAGGTTCTTGATGACCTGGAGACCCAGGATTGAGCAGCCGAGGTTGATGTCCGAGACCGGGTTCTTCAGCCCGTAGAACGAGCTGTTGACGAGGCGGAGCACGCGGGCCGCGCTGGCGGGGTCCTTCTCGATCACGGACGCGGCGTCCCTAGCCGATCCATGCGGTGATTCGAGGACTGAGGTGATCTCGGTCAGGACCGTCGGTGTGGTTGGGATCCCGATCGTCTGTTCGATCAGGTCGTCGAGCGCGTCGGAGGTGGTGGTCATGATTAGGCATACGGCGCGGCGGTCGACATGTGTGACCCCTGCCTCGCACGCTTATTCGTCTCGGCGCGCGCCCGACTTGACGATCGTTGGTTCAGCGTCGCGCGATGTGGCTATCGGCGCCGAACACGTCACGTTCGAGCCTCGCGGCGAGGTTTCGTTCGTGGTCGTCCAGCTGGCCTTGGCACGGTCGCAGCGATAGCGCTGCAGCCAGCTCGCTCGTGACTGCTCGGTGAAGTCCCCTACGCACCTTTGCGGTCGGCTCGACCTGGTCCGCGATCGCGGCGACGAATGGCGTCTGTGAAGGTCGACGGACGACGAGTGAGCCGTGGTGCAGGACGCGACCACGCTCGCGACGTTGTGCCGATCCGCAAAGTTTGCCGCGGTCCGTCATCAAGTCACCCTGCACTGGGTGGGCGAAGCACCAGCGGTCTTGCGGCCGCGCGGAGACGCGGCCTTCGCGCGCCCGCACACACGTCACTCCAACGGTTGTGAGCGCGCGCACCAACGCGTCGTGGACGAGGACGTAGCTCGCGGCGAGGTCTGAAGGCAGGCGATCGGCTTGGAGCGCGAGCGAGTACGTCAATTCGTCGCCGTGAAAGATCGCGCCGCCGCCCGTCGTTCGTCGCACGAGCGGGGTGTCTTCGGGCAGGTCCTCGAAGTCCGAGATCGACTGGAAGTAACCCAGAGACACTGCGTGCGGACGCCATGAGTAGAGCCGTAGCGTCGGCGTTTGGGCGGCCGCTAGAAGCGCGCCGTCGACCGCCATGTTCCAGGCCGGCCCGCTCGGGCCGTCGACGAGGACACGCAGGGTGGCCGTAGGTCTAGCCCTCTGCGGTGCAGTGCGCGTCGTAAGCCGCGGCGTCCATCAGGTCCCCGGACGTGTCGGTCAGCTTGACCTTGATCATCCATGCCTTGCCGAACGGCTCTTCCGAAAGCCACTCCAGGCTGTCGGAGAGCGTCTCGTTGCTCTCGAGGACCTCGCCCGAGACAGGCGAGATGAGGGGGCTTACAGCCTTCACCGACTCGATCTCCCCGAAGCTCTCGCCCATCGTCACAGATGAGCCAGCTGCTGGCAGGTCGAGGAACACGAGGTCGCTGAGGTGGGACACGGCGTGGTCGGTGATGCCGATAGTGGCCGTGTCGCCTTCGATCTTCACCCACTCGTGGGTTTGTTGATATTTGAGGTCTTCGGGACGCATGTCTTTCGTTTCTGAAAGTGGGGGGGGGAAGTTGGAAGGAATGGTCGGCGGCTTAGATCAGCGCGCGCGCTTGTAGAACGGGAGCGGAGTGACGACGCAGGGCTCAGCCTTGCCGCGCACCACGAACGAGAGTTCGGTGCCGACTTCGGTAAAGGCATCTTGCACATACGCGGTCGCGATGTTGGTCGCTTGTCCGGCTGCAGAGAGCGTCGGCGAGATGCTGCCCGAGCATACGGCGCCGACGGTTTGGTCGCCTGCCGCGATCGGGTAGCCCTGCCTTGGGCACCGCTTGGTATGGGTTGTGAGGCCGACAAGTTTGCGGCCTGTGCCGCCTGCGGCCGTCACGCGCTCGAGGGCGCCCTTGCCGATGAAGTCGTGGTTCATCTTGACCGCCCAGCCCAGGTTTGCCTCTAGTGGGTTGGTCGTCTCGTCGATCTCGTGTCCGTAGAGCGGCATCCCTGCCTCGTGTCGCAGGGTGTCGCGCGCGCCCAGCCCGATGGGCGTCAGCTCGTGCGCAGCCCCGGCCTCTAGAAACGCGTTCCAGACCTTGGTCTCGTGCCCAGAAGGGACATAGGCCTCGAAGCCGTCTTCTCCGGTGTAGCCGGTCCGGGACAGCGTCATCGGTACGCCGCAGACGTCGGTCTGCATCCACGCGTAGTAGCCGAGCGATGCGAGGTCACCTGAGCAGAGCTGTTGGGTGATGTCCTCGGATCGCGGTCCTTGGATGGCAATCATGCCAAGAGACTGCGTGCAGTCCTCGACCGTGCAGTCGAAGTCCGCAGCGACAGCGCGCATCCGCTCGAGGTCGCGCTGCGCGTTGCCGGCGTTGATGACGACGAAGAACCCGTCATCCGCCGGGTTGCGATAGAGCAAGATATCGTCCTGCGTGAGCCCGTCTTCGTCGAGGATCAAGGCGTATCGGATGCGCCCCGGCTTGATCGAGGCTGCGTCGTTGGTCTGCAGGCGTTGCAGGAACGCTTCAGCTTCGGGGCCGTAGACCTTGACTCGCCCCATGTGACCTAGGTCGAACAGCCCTGCTCGCTCGCGGACGGTCTTGGCCTCCTCAAGGATGCCGCGATACTGGACTGGCATGTTCCAGCCGGCGAACGGCACCATGCGGGCGCCGGCGGCGACGTGGACGGATTCGAGGGCTGTAGTCTGCATCGGGGCGAGAAGTCTAGGAGCGCCGCCGGTCTGAACCAAGCATTCCAGACGCGCGCGGCGCGTTGCCTTCGTTTAGATCGGTTCCGCCTGCGGATCCGCGGGGCCTCGCGCGCGATCATCCTCCTCGATCAACGCGAGCACCGTCTGCCCAGCCTTCAGGGTGGGCTCTCCACCCGCCGTCACGATCTGCAGCTTCTCGTCGGCGCTGACGACGAAGAGCGGGTGGGCGCGATCGCCGTAACGGTCGCGATAGTCGCCTGCGTCGAACTTCTCCGTCAGCTTGGTCGCGCGGATGCGTCCGCCGCGGTGGAGTTTGCTGCGGAGCGTGTCTACGTCGAGTTCGGCGCCGAACAGCGCGCGGCCTGGATGCGCTTGCTGGTGGCGCTTGGGGTCGGCCGAAGCCGCGCGGTAGAGGTGGGAGCGACCGAACGTCGGCACGAACTGCTCGACCGCGAGCAGGTTTACCTCGTCGCTCGTCGTGAGCGCCAGCATGTTTCCGATGCCGTCGAGGGTGGCCTCCTCGGCAAATCGGTGGGACAGCACGCTGCCTTGGAACGTCGGCAGCCCCGACGTTCGCGCTGTGGTCGTGTGCGTGACGTTTGTGTCGACGAGCAGCACGTCGAAGCCCTGCTCTTGGAGCGCTCGCCCGATCTCCCGCCCGAGCAAGTCAGCGCCAACGATGACCGCGCCCTGCGGGTCAGCTTGGGCTGCGCCGATCCAGCGCGCGAATGGTCGCGCGCCGAATCCGTAGGCGATGACCGTCAGCACGATCGCAGGGAACACCAGCGCCAGAACCTCTTGGCCGCCTGCGACTTTGTAGTGGTCCAGGTGCAGCGAGAACTCCGAGCTCACAGCCGCGACGACGATTCCCCGCGGCGCCATCGCCATAAGGAACGCGCGTTCGCGCCAGCCGAGGCTGGTCCCGATCGTGCTCAGCGCGACGGACAACGGCCGCACGACGACGATGAGCGCGGCCGTGAAGACGACCGCCATGGCTCCGAGGCTGGTTAATGTCGCGACCTCAAGCCGTGCTGCGATGGTGACGAACAGCAGCGCTAGGAGCATCGTGACGAGCGGCTCGTGCCACTCGAGCACGTGTTCGACGTCGAGTCGGCTGCGGTTCGCCAATACGATGCCCATGACCGTGACCGCTAGCAGCCCGGCCTCGGGCTGCAGCGTGTTCGCCAGCGCGAAGGACAGACCGACCGTCCCGAACGTCGCGGGTACGTGGAGTCGGTCGGGTATGGCGAAGCGCTCCAGCGCTTGCGCCAGCAGCCAGCCCGCGAGCGCGCCAAGCGCGCCGCCGTAGAGCAGCGTCTTGCCGACGCCGACAGCGATGTCCGCCGCGCTGTCATGGCCGGTGAGGGCTTCGAGCACGAGCAGCGCCAGGACGGCGCCGATCGGATCGATGAGGATGCCTTCCCATCGAAGAATTGGGCCGAGCGGCTTCTTGGGCCTGACGTGCCTCACCAGCGGAATGACCACGGTCGGGCCGGTCAGGACGAGGATCGCGCCGATGAGCAAGGCGATCGGGAGACGAACGCCGACAATCCAGTGCGCAGCGAGCGTCGTGAGGCCCCAACTCACCGCTGCGCCGACGGTGCACAGCCTCGTGACGACGCTGCCGGCGCCGGACAGCTCGCGAAGTTTCAGCGTCAGGCCGCCTTCGAACAAGATCACGCCTACTGCGAGCGAGACCAGGGGACGGAAGAGGTCGCCAAACGTGCGCTCGGGGTCGAACCAACCCAACAGCGGTCCAGCGGCGAAGCCTGAGAGCATCAACAGCAGGATCGCGGGCACCTTTACTCGCCACGCGATCCACTGCATGGTCGCGCCGGCGCTGAGCAGCAGCGCGATGGTCAAAACCGGGTTGGGGTCAGGCATCGGCTTCAGTAGCTTGGCGACGCTCGGGATTTACGACGAAGACGCAGGCCGTGCCCGAGCGCATGGGCTCAGCCGGAGAGACGGCGCACGAGCTCAGCTAGATCGCATCGCGCGATCTCACCGGAGTCGATGGGACGCCGGCTTCGGAATCGGCGGCGCTCGCTGGGTGATGAGAAGTCGTCACGCGTCAGGGAGGCGTCGGGCGGCGACGGATACGGGATCCGGTGTTGGGGCTCGTGATCTTGCGGCGGCTCATCGTCGCTCGCCGTCGATCCCTCCTCGGCGAATGGACCCGCGCTGTCGCGCAGATCCATGATGTCGCTGTCGTCGAATTGCTGGCCGGGAGCGATGGGGTCAAAGCCAGGAGCCAACGGCGTGTCGGTGCCGTGGCCGAAGCCTTCGCTGTTGCGGGGATCTTGAGCTGGACGATCGTGCGCGTCCGCCGGTGTCCACGTGGCGCGTTGGTCGCGGTCCAGGCTGCGCGGCGCCCGACGGTCGATGTTGGTGCCAGCGAGCCGCGGTTCGAACAACTCCAGCGGGTGGCGCAGCCGCGCAAATCGAACGGGGTCGGTGCGCCGCGCATGCTCGAGCGCTCGGCGCCACTCTGTGTAGTCTCCTCGGTCGAACGCAATCCGTCCGAGCTGGACATACGCCCCAAACTCGGCGCCGCGCAGCGTCAGGACCCGCTCGTAGCGGCGGCGAGCGGAGTCCGTCCACCCCAGCTTGTAGGCGATCCAGCCGAGGGCGCCGTGGACGCGAGCGGACAGGACAGCAGAGAGTCGAGGGGCCGGCAACATGCGGGAAAAGAGACTAAGTCAGCCCGCATCGGACGGCAAGATCTGTGGCCCCCGATGAGCCGCGGCTGCGCTCCGCGCCGCGTTTTTGGGACGCTTTGCAAGCATCTTGAAAACAGACGATTACAGCTCGCGTGATGGTCGCCGTTCGGGCTCGTTCGCGAGCGTCGTCGCCCGTCTATCCGGGGCGTCTCGAACCGAGTGCTGTCGATTCAGGGCGCTCCGCGCTGCGGCCGATAACAAGAGGGCGCCCGAACACCAACCGCACCGAATAACTGTCCATGGCATTACGAGGGGATCTCGCGAGCGTAGACCTCGCTCAGGTGTTCCAGATGCTGGCCCTCAACAAGAAGGTCGGCCTGCTGAGCATCGACTCTGACGACCGCGGGCACGTCCTGTTCTTCGATGAGCGCGGCGTCACGGTCTACCACGACCGTCGTCGCCTCGCAGAGCGGGTGGTCGCGGCCGCTGTCCGCCTCGGTTGGCTCGATCCTGCTGTGGTCGATGAGTTGCGACAGCAGGCCGCAGACGCAGGCGCCGAGCTCGAAGAGCGCCTGCTCTCCGGCGGTCACCTGCGCGAGGAGGAGTTTGTCCAGCAGGGTCGCATCGAGCTAGAGGAAGAGATCTACGATCTATTCTTCTGTCGAGAGGCAAGGTTCGAGTTTCACGAAGGCGTGCGTGAACTCGAAGGGGTGCCGGGTGAAGTGGACGAGCGACTGTTTTTCCACTGCGACAGCGTCGTCATGGAGGCCGCGCGCCGGATCGACGAGTGGGCCTATATTCGCGAGCGTATCCCTAGCACCGGCGTGGCGGTCTTCGCGACGGTCGAATCGGTCGACGACGCTCAGTTCGGACCTGACGCCCGCGCCATCCACGAGCTAATGGACGGGCGCAGGACGGTCGCGAGGATCGCGGCGCTGACAGGCCTCACCAAGTTCCAAGTCTGCAAGCCGCTCAGTCAAATGCTGGAATGGGGTCACGCGGCGCTCGTCGACGACGCCGACTTGGTCCCGCTGGCCGACGAGTGCTTCGGTGCGGGTCGGCTCGAAGACTCGATCGCGCTGGCGGAACGCGCCGTCGCCACGGGCGTAGACCTGATCGAGGCGCACGCGATCGCTGCTGATGGCCATCGCGCAGTCGAACAGTTTGAGCGCGCGGTCATGCATATGCAGGCAGAGGCCGAGCAGCGCCTCGTCGTCGGTGACGTCGCAGGGGCTGCCTCCTGTCTCTTCGATGCGCGACGCCTCTTGCCTACGCACCTATCTGTTCGGCAGCGGCTGCTCGAGGTGTGTGCGGGCGCAGAGCCCGTCCATGTCGACGGCCTCGACCCTGTCGCGGAAGGCAAGGAACTGGTGGAACTCCTCGCCGAGGTCGGAGAGCTCGAACGCGTCCGCGCGATCTTGGAGCGGTTGTTGCCGATCGCGCCTGCAGATCCAGAGCTCAAGAAGGCCTTGGTCAACGTCCACGTCCGAGCTGGTGATCAGCAGCGCGTCATCGACCTGTACGAGTCCATCGCAGACGACCTCGTGCGCATAAACCGTCCGCTTGAGGCGGTCAGCTACCTCCAGAAGATCTTGCTCTCAGACCGACGTCGGAGCGACATCGCCGAGCGCGTCCGGAGCCTCTACGAGTTTGACGAGCGCGCGCGGCAACGGCGTCGCATGTTGAACGGTCTCGCGGGGATGTTCTGCTTGCTGCTGGCCCTAGCGGCGGGCTTTTGGTTCTACAACGAACGCGCGGAGGAGACCCTCGCGGACATCGATGTCACTTCGATGGTCGGCGTGGACGACTTCGCGGCCGCGCGCGGACCATACCTCGCGTTCATCGCGGGCTACCCGCTGACAACGGCGGTCGTTAAGGCAGAGGCCGAATTGCAGAAGATCGACTCCGCTCAGGAGATGTTCGACGCGCGCCGCGCGTCTGCGCGCGCTGAACGCGAGCAGCAGCGTTGGTCTCTACGCCGGCAATACCGCGATCTTTGGGACGATCATCGCGAGCAGTTTGCGGCAGGTCGACCAGAGCAGGCGCTCGCGTCCATCTTGCGAGTGCGCGAGCTCGTGCAGCAGGCGGGCGCTGCCCAGGACGGCGACTGGGCGAGCGCGCAGAAGGTGGAGACTTCCTTCCGAGAGCTGCGCGACCACCTCCGCGCTGCCTGCGCGCTCGGTAAGAGCTACGAAGACCGCCTCGCTGCTGGCGACTTACCGGCGGCGAGGTCGCTGGCCTTGAGGCTGCACGACGAGTTCGGCACAACGTCGCCTGGTCGCCGCGCGCGGGTCCCCGTGCTCGTCACCACCAGCCCCCCTGGCGCCGCTCTAGCTGCTAGCGGCGCCCCGATCACGCGAGTGGTCGACGGGCGCGCAGTGTCGGTCGTCAGCCCGGGGGTCGTGCTCTGTCGTGTCGACGAAACCGAGCGACTGACGGCGAGCCTTCCAGGCTTCGAAGATCTGACGCTCGAATTGAGCGGGCGCGGCCCCAGCGAGGTCGCAGCGGTGCTGACGGTGACGCCGGAGCGCGTCGTCTGCTTCGATGTTGCGGCACAGACTGGCGCGGGCGTCGGCGGCGGTTGGGTGGCATTGGGGCTCCGTGGGGGCCGCCTCGGCATGGCGCGCAGTGACGGCGCCGCCCGCCGCGTTATCGCGCTCGACGGCTTGCAGTCTGTCGCCGCCGCGCCGGTCGTCGCCAGCGGCCGCGTCTTTTTCGTCAGCAACGAGTCGACCATTGAGTGTGTTCCGTGTGAGGAGGGGGTCGACGCTGGCTACTGGCCGGTCGCGCTGGGAGACGAAGCGGCGACCCCGCTGATCGCGGCGGGTGGGCGGCTCTTGATCGTCGATAGCGCCGAGTGCTTGCGCTGTTGGGAGCAGGAGACCGGTCGAGAGCTCTGGCGCGTCGACTTGGGGGCGTCGCCATCGGGGCCTCCTACGGTCTCGCGCCGCGCCGTTTACGTGGGAACGACCGACGGGCGCGTGCAGGTTTTCGACCTCGCTGACGGGGCGAAACGCGGCGGCGTGCGTGGCCCAGCGGCGGTCACGACGCGCGTCCATGTATGCGATGACCACATCGTTTTTGGGTGTGCCGACGGTGCCGTCCGCCGCGTCGACGTCGTCTCTGGCGACGTGCTCTGGGAACGTCAGTTTGACGCTGTCCTCGACGACGCGGGCCTTGCGGTGACCGGCGAGCGGTGTTGCGTCGCGGCTCGCGGCGGGGTCATGGTGTGCAGCAACAGCAGCGGCGAGGTCCTCGGGCAGCTCTTGGAGCGCGTAGAGATCGTCGCCATGCAGTCGCGCGGTGAGCAAGTGCTCGCGAGGGTGCGCAGGGCCGCCGGCGATGCCGTCGGTGCGCGCGACGTCACGGTTTCCCTGGATGCAGCTTCGCTCAACGTGAGCTGGGAGTATCCGCTCCCCGCCGGCGCGCCCGGGTGGATCGGGGTAGACGAGCTGACCCTCGCCATCCCCACGCCCGACGGCCGCGTCGTCTTCATCCGCTGAGGGCAATCCATGCATTTGCTGCAGAGAATGAAGGCCTGGAGAGAGCTGCGACGCCTGGAGCCGCTCGCCGCGTCCCGACCGTGTCCAGAGACCTTCTGCGCGCTCGGTAGGCTCTACCTCGACCTTGGCTTATACGACAAGGCGGTTGACCTGGCCGAAGCGGGCGTCGAGCAGTTCTCTCGTTCGATCGAGTTGCGGGGTCTCCTCGGCGACGCTCGACAAGGTCAACTCGCTATACGTGTCGAGGCGCTGCGCGCCGAGTTGACCCGTTCACCAAACCCGGCGGTGTTCGCCGCGTTAGCGGACGCGCACGCTGAGTCCGAAGACTTCGACGCGCTGCGTGAACTCTGTCGGGGCTGGCGCGCACAGTCCCCAGATGACGCGGGCAGTTGGTTGGCGTTAGGCCAGGCTCACCTCGCGATCTTCTGTCGCTGCTTCACGGCCAACGACGGCCACGACGCGCTGGAGTGCCTGTCTCGCGCTGTCGACCTGGCGCCGGATGCGCCGACGCCGCGGCGCTTGCTGGGCGAACACCTCTATCGGATCGGAGCAGTTTCGGACGCGCTCTGTCATCTGCACGTGTTGCGGGAGCTGACGCCCGATGACGAGGACCTCGCGCAGCTTCTCGGCTACGTCTCGGAGTTGCCTCGAGATTCTGGCGACGTGGACGCGCTGCTGCGAGCGGTCGAGCGTCGCGGCTCCTGGATACACCCCGGTAGCGTTGAGGAACGGCGACACGAGGCTTGTCCGGTTGCGGCGGCGCAGGCGTGTCTTTCGGCCCTGGTCGCTCGGGACGGCGTCATTAAGGCGACGCTCATCCGCGGCAGCAAGGCCGCTGTGAGCGGCGTGATTGCCGGCGGCCGAGATCCGTTTCTAAAGTTGGTGCGCGCGTCGGCGAAGGCCGCGCACGGCTTCGCGCGCAGGCTCGGTATGGGGCGGGCCGCCAAGACGACGCTTGAAGGTGAGTTTGGACGCGTGTGTATCTGCGTTTACGGCGACGCGCTAGCAGCCGCGCAGGTGCGGTCCGGGGCCGACGTCGCGGGCGTGCTCGAAGCTCTCCAAGACCTGGTCTTGGACGCGGCGGGCGAGGAGGTCGCGGCGTCGTGAACACCATCCAAGCGGCCCTGCGCGGGCTCTGCGAGCACTCCGAAGTCGGCGGCGCTGCGGTCGTGACCCCGGACGGCCTCGTCGCCGCCTCGGAACTGGTCGAGGGGCTCGCGGCCGACGTGGTCGCTGGGCTTGCGTCCTACCTGATGGTCTCCGCCGACCGGAGTCTCGGTGAGGGTCACTACGGTGCTTGCGAGCGGCTGACGATCGAAGCAGAGCGCGGCAAGGTCGTGTTGGTTGCGCTCGCGGACAGCTACCTCGTCGTCCTGCTCAACGCGCTCACTTCCGGGCAAGGCCCCAACGCAGCGATCGACGCGGTGGCGGCGCGGCTTCGGGGCGCTGCGCGGCTCTCCTGACCCCGCTCGTAACGGCGCGCGCTGGAAAGAGGATCACCGCGCGACGAAATGCCGCCGGTGCTCAAGCCGCGTTCGTGGATCGTCCGATGACCCAAAGACCTCGGCGCTGTCGAAATCGCCGACACCGGAGCGCGCGCGTCAAACATGGTCCAGATCAACTTCGCTCTCAAAGAAGTCAACTGCAAGGTCGTGTTCTACGGCCCGGGGATGAGTGGCAAGACCACCAACCTCGAGATCGTCCACCAAAAGGCTCCAGAAGAGAACAAGGGCGAGCTGACGTCGATTTCCACCGACGGTGACCGCACGCTGTTCTTCGACTTTATGCCGCTCGACCTCGGCAACGTCGCTGGCATGAGGACGAAGTTCCAGCTCTACACGGTGCCCGGTCAGGTCTACTACAATTCAACGCGTAAGCTCGTGCTGCAGGGCGTCGACGGGGTGATCTTCGTCGCCGACTCCGACCCCGAGAAGATGGACGAGAACGTTGAGTCCTACGCGAATCTGATCGAGAACCTCGAGGAGTACGGCAAAGACGTCCGCGAACTGCCGCACGTGATTCAGTACAACAAACGCGATCTTCCAAACGCGATGCCGGTGGCGGAGATCGACAGCAGGTTGAACAAGTTCGGCGTGCCGACGTTCGAGGCGGTCGCCTATACGGGCGAAGGCGTCTTCCCGACGCTGAAGACGCTGGCAGCGATGGTGCTAGAGAGCATCGAGAAGATGGACGGCAAAGCCCCGCGCCGAGCCGCCCCGGCGGCGCCAAAAGCCGCGCCTGCGCCTAAGCAGGCGGCCACGCTGGATGCTGCGACGGTGCCTGCCCCAGCCCCAGCCCCAGCCCCCGCGCCCCGTCCGCGCGGGCCCGCGCGCCCTGTCGGCGCCCGCAGGCCAGCGCCGCCGCCGCACGGCGCGCCGCGCCTTCGCAGGCCGATTCCTGCAGGCGCACCGGGCCGAAGCGCCGCTCGTTCCGTCGGCGTGACGCGACGTGGTGCCGCGATCGCGCCCGTCGCCGCGCCTGCCAAGCGCGGCAGTGTCGGGCTCGTCGTCGGCTTGATGGTGGCGTTGATCGCTGCAGCCGCGGGCGTCGCCTACTTCGTCTACGGCACTCCGCAGCTCTGAGGATTCATGCTCGAACCACACTCGATGTCGCAGAACCAACGTCTGCGCCACGACCGCCTGACCTTCTACAAAGAGGACATCGATCAGATCGATGAGTTGCTGTCCGACTTCCTGAGATTGTCTGGCGCCAAGTGCGCGCTGTTGATCGACAAGGACGGGCACCTCGTTACGAAGCGTGGTGAGCTCTGCACGATCGACATCGACACGATCTCAGCGTTGGTCGCGGGGTCTTTCGCCGCGACCAAAGAGATGGCGCGGCTGCTCGGGGAAGAAGAGTTCACCGCGATGTTCCATCAGGGTGAGCGGGATAACATCCAGCTGTCTCTTGTCGGCGACCGGACGTTGCTGACGATCCTCTTTGACGATCGCACGACGGTCGGCATGGTGCGCCTGTACGCGGGTGACACCGCGAAGAAGTTAGCGGCGATCTACCAGGCCGCGATGCAACGTGACCCGAGCGGGTCGCAGCTGCACGAAGCGTTCGGCACGGACGCGAAGAGTAAGCTCGATAACCTGTTCGACTCCTAGCGCGTCGCGGCTCCGCGCCGTGCGGCTAGCCGCTGTCGCCGCGTGATCGCAGGCGGGTGAGCTGGGCTGCCTCGCCGCCGTCAGCGGGGGGCGTGGCGCAACGCCTGGAGGGTGGCGAAGTTGCCCGGGCGCGGAGAAAAGCAAAATTTTCTGCGATCCAACTCCAGCCCAGCGCGCATTCATAAATGATCGCTTGGGGGTCACTATTTAAGACGATTGCTACGGATTCGCATTCTAATTCGGCGGGCCGTTTTCGCAGTATCCCCTGCTGCCAGCGGTGGTTCCGGTGAATTCGGTGCCATCGTCTGCCGATCACAGCGATGGCCGGATCTTGGTGGGTGCGCAGTCGCGTACCCAACGCCGGTCTTCCTAAAAACCCTAACAAGGAACCAAGCAATGGCTGCCAAGAAGAAGGCTAAGAAGAAGGCGACCAAGAAGGCCGCGAAGAAGACCACGAAGAAGAAGGTCGCTAAGAAGGCGACCAAGAAGAAGGCCACCAAGAAGAAGGCCGTCAAGAAGAAGGCGACCAAGAAGGCCGCCAAGAAGTGATCTTCTCGTGGAGCGCCGCTGCTGCCTGGTAGCTGCGCTTCGCTGACGATGGAGAAAGGGTCCGGCGCAAGTCGGACCCTTTCTCATGTACGGACATGCGCGGCGGCCGCTCCTGCGGCCCGCGGTCGCCGCCTCAGTGCAGGCGCTGGCCCGGCTTGGCCCCGATGTCCGGTGACATCAGATAGATCTCGCCGTCTGTGCCGGCGGCCGCGACCATGCCCTCGCTCACGCCGAACTTCATCTTGCGGGGCTTGAGGTTGGCCACGTAGAGCACCATCTTGCCGACCAGCTGCGCGGGCTCGTAGACGCTCTTGATGCCAGCGAAGACGTTGCGGCGGACGTCACCTCCGAGTCCGAGCGTCAGCTGCAGGAGCTTGTCGGCCCCGTCGACGTGGCTCGCTTCGAGGACCTCGGCTACGCGGAGGTCGACCCGAAGGAAGTCGTCGATGGTGATCTCGTCGGCGAGCGGCTCCTTGTCGATGGTGGGGCTGGTGGGCTCGGGGGCCTCGGGTGTGAACATCTCTTCGACCTTGGCGGCTTCGACGCGCGCCATCATATGTGTGAACTTGCGAACCTCGCGTCCGCTGAGCGGCTCTTGTGAAGCCGACCATTGGTCCATGTCGCTGCCGAGCAGCGCGCCTGCCTTCGCGCTCAACTCGGGCAGCACGGGGGTCAGGTAAATCATGATTTGGTGGAACAGGTTGAGCACGACGGTGCAGCAATCCTGCAGCTCAGCTGCCTTGTCGGGATCCTTGCGGAGCTTCCACGGCGCGGCCCTCTCGACGAATTCGTTGGCGTCGTCGGCGAGCGTCATGACCCGTCGCATGGCTTCACGGAAGTCGCATGCTTCGTAGGCTGCGGCGATCGCTTCGCCGGCTTCGGCGCCGCGTCGGAAAAGCCCGCTGTCTTCGGGGTAGGTCTCCGATAGCCCGACGTCTTGGACGAACTTGGCCGAGCGGCTCGCGAGGTTTACTACGCGGCCAACGAGGTCGCTGTTGACCTTGCCTACGAACTCCTCTGACTGGAAGTCGAGGTCGTCGATCTTGGGACCAAGCTTCGAAGCGTAGTAGTAGCGCAACCACCCAGGCTCCAGGAAATCGAGGTATCGAGACGCGTTGACGAACGTACCGCGCGACTTGGACATCTTCTCGCCGTTCACTTTCAAGAACCCGTGGATGTGTACGCGCTTTGGCAGGCAGTAGCCTGCAGCGTGCAGCATCGCTGGCCAGAAGAGGGTGTGGAAGTAGGTGATGTCCTTGCCGAGGAAGTGGACGACTTCTGCGTCTTCGTTGCGCCACCAGTCGTCTGCGTCGCCGCCTGCTTTCGCGCACCACTCGACGGTGCTGGCTATGTAGCCGATCGGCGCGTCGAACCAGACGTACCAGTAGTTGCCGGGCTGGTCCGGGATCTCGAAGCCGAAGTAAGGAGCAGGGCGCGACACGTCCCAGTCCTGAAGCGGCTTGTCCAGGAAGTGTCCCTTGAGGTAGTTGGCGACCTCTTCTTGAAGGGCGCCGCTGTCTTGGGTCCACGCGGTCAGCGTCTGCTGGAGCGGCGCCAGCGTCACGAACGACTGCTGGGAGTCTTTCAGCACGGGCTTCGAGTCCGTGAATATCGACCTGGGATCGATCAGCTCGGTGGCCGGGTAGGTCGCGCCGCACGCTTCACACGCGTCTCCATACTGGTCAGGCGCTCGGCACTTTGGGCACATGCCCTTGACGAACCGATCCGCTAGGAACATCTCTTTTTGCTCGTCGAACAGCCGCGGCACGGCGCGCTGCGCGACGAGGCCTCGCTCTTTCAGCTTCGCCCAGATGCTGTGAGCGACGTTGCGGTTGGCTTCGCTGTTGGTTGATCCGTAGTGGTCGAACGAGATGTCGAACGCCGCGAAGTCGCGCTGGTGCGCGTCGGACATCTCGGCGATCAGTTGCTCAGGTTGTCGTCCCTCCTTCTCGGCGCGGATCATGATCGCTGTGCCGTGGGTGTCGTCGGCGCACATGTAGGCGACCTTGTGGCCGCGGAGCCGCTGGAATCGCACGAAGATGTCGGTCTGGATGTACTCCACCAGGTGGCCGAGGTGGATGTGCCCGTTGGCGTAGGGGAGGGCGCTCGTAACGAGAATCTGACGCGTCATCTGGCCTCAGGTGTATCCGGCTGGAGGTCGCGATTCACCTCGTGAAGACGTCGCGCGCCCTTGGCCATGGATCACGACAGCTTCAAGCTGCGGGCTGCCGGGGCGGCTCCTTCACCGTGAATATGTAAGTGCTGGTCGCTGCGACGGTCGCGACCGGGAGCAGCGCCAGCAGGTTCAAGAACGGCACGGCCGCCGCGATCTGCAGGCCGAGCCCGGCGCCGAGGGCCCGCCACGGCTGCGCTCGAAGCCTGCGGATCCTCGCCGCGAGCAAGACGCCGCGGACCGCGAAGGGCGGCTGCATGTAGATCACGCTAGCGACGGCGGCGCCGAGTAGGACGCAGAGCGGCACGCCGACCCAGGGCACGAGCACGAGCCCCATCATCACGACGCCCGTGAACGCGCTGAGCGCGAGCAGCTGGAGCCGGTCAAAGAAGCTGGGGCCTGAGCAGGTTGTCTTGGTCGGGGTCGCGCCGAGCATGTGCTGTTCGGTGGCGCGCCGGATCGGGTCCATGGCCCAACCCGCGAGCAGGTCGATGACCGCTGGCCCTGCGCCGAGCCAGAGCGCCATCAGCCACAGGTGCGCGCTGGCGGCGTTCGCTTCGTCGAAGCGAGCCTCGAACGCGGGCAGCAACCAGCGCCACCCGGCGAGTCCGACGGCGAAGACGGCGAACATATTGGCCGCCACCGGCAGGCGCAGCGAGCCGACAAAATCGCGCTCGAAAAGCAGCGCTGCTGCGGCGCGTCGAACGTCGAGAAACCCCTGAATAACGTCCGTCAGCGGACTTCCTGCTCCAATGACAACGGCGCCTCTACGGCCGAGCGTGGATGCGTGACCGGCGCAGACGGCGCACGAATCTGCGGCGCGCTCGAACCCGCATACATGACAGCATCGACGGTCTGCTCGTGTGGTCACTTTCTTCGGCGGGGCTGTGGGCTTATCCTGCTTGCCCTTCCAATTCAGACAACATGAGTGATCTCTACAAGGCCCTCGATTTCTACAGCGTAGACGAACTGTACACCGAAGAAGAACGCATGATCCGCGACGCCGTCCGGTCATGGGTCTCCGACCGGTTCATGCCGGTGATCGAGGAACACAACCTCGCGGGTACTTTCCCGAACGACCTAATCCCCGAGCTCGGCGAAATGGGAGTCTTCGGCGCGAGCCTCGAAGGCTACGGCTGCGCAGGCCTCTCGCCGGTCGCGAGCGGCCTGATCTGCCAAGAGCTTGAGCGGGGCGACTCGGGCTTGCGCTCGTTCGTGTCTGTGCAGGGGTCGCTGTGCATGTATCCGATCCATGCCTACGGCACCGAAGAGCAGAAGCAGAAGTATCTGCCGAAGATGGCGACGGGGGAGTTGATCGGTTGCTTCGGGCTGACCGAGGCTGACTTCGGGAGCAACCCTGGCGGCATGCTGACCAAGGCCGTTGAAGACGGCGACCACTACGTGCTCAACGGCAGCAAGTACTGGATCACCAACGGCAGCATGGCTCACGTCGCGATCGTCTGGGCGAAGCTTGATGACGTCGTGCGCGGATTCATCGTCGACTGCGACACGCCCGGCTTCCAGGGCAAGGGCATCAAGAACAAGTTCTCGCTGCGCGCTTCGGACACGTCCGAGCTCGTGCTCGANGACGTNCGGATCCCCAANTCGAACCTGNTGCCGGGCGTCGAGGGNCTNAAGGGCCCGCTCAGCTGCTTGACGCAGGCNCGCTANGGCATCGCCTTNGGCGCGGTCGGCGCGGCNCAGGCGGCGTACGACGAGGCGACCCGATACAGCCAAATGCGGATCATGTTCGACAAGCCGATCGGCCGCTACCAGCTGGTGCAGAACAAGCTTGTCTGGATGGCGAACGAGATCACCAAGGCTCAGCTACTGTGCTGGAAGCTCGGTAAGATGAAGGAGCAGGGCACGATGCAGCACTTCCACGTTTCGCTCGCCAAGCGGAACTCGTGCTGGATGGCGCTCGAATGCTGCCGACTCGGCCGCGACGTGCTCGGGGCCAACGGCATCACCAACGAGTACCAGATGATGCGTCACATGTGCAACCTGGAGTCGGTGATCACCTACGAGGGCACGCACGATATCCACACGCTGATCGTCGGCCGCGAGTTGACCGGTCTCGACGCGATCTTCTAGGTCGCCGCGAGGGGGCATTGCCGGTAGAACACGGCGATGCCTCGTCTGCTGCATTGCCTCGCCGAGCAGGGATACTCCGGCGGTGAGGTCCAGCTCCGCATGCTCGCCGAGCACTTCGCGAAGCAGGGTTATGAGCAGGGCGTCCTGCTCGCACCCGGTGCGCGGTTCCGGGCGACCGCGGAAGACTTGGGTCTCCCCGTATGGGAGGCGCCGCTGCGGCGCTGGTGGCGGCCCGACCTGCGCGCCAAGATCCGGCGAGCCTTCCGGGAGTTCGACCCGGACGTGACCCAGTTCGCCGACGGTCGTTCGCACTACCTCGCGGGGCTGGCGGCGCGCGGACACCGGAGTAAGAAGTTCACGATCCGCCGGATCGATTATCCGATCCGGCGAGGATGGAAGGGTGGCTTCCGCTACACGCAGCTCGTCGACCACACGATCGCGATCTGTGACGCGATCCGTCAGCGGCTGTTGGCCGCAGGCGTCGCGGACGATCGCATCACCCTGGTTTACGACGGCCTCGATCCGGGGCCGTGGACCGGCCTGCGGGAGCAGCGAGCGGAAGCCCGCCAACGGTTGGGTCTGCCGAGCGACGCGTTCGTGATCACGCTCGCTGGTGTCTTGCGGCCTCGCAAGGGTCAGCACGTGCTGATCGATGCGTTCGCCCAGCTCGTCGATGAGTTCCCCGAGGCGGTCCTGTTCCTCGCGGGCGACGGCAGCGAGATGGGCAGGCTGCGGCAGCAGGTCACGCGCATGAGACTGGGGGAAAAGGTCAAGCTGCCTGGCCGCGTCAGCCCCGTGTTTGACGTCTACGCAGCGTCGGACGTGTTCACGATGCCGTCCTTCCACGAAGGGCTGTGCAACGCGTGCCTCGAGGCGAGCTTCGCCGCCTTGCCGCAGGTCGTCAGCACTGCGGGTGGCAACGCAGAGATCGTCGTCGACGGCGAGACCGGTTATGTCGTTCCCAAGGGGGATGCGGACGCGCTGGCGGCGGCCTTGCGGCGCTACCTCGCCGCGCCTGCGACGGCGGTTGCTCACGGCGCCGCGGGTCTGGAGCGCAGCATGCGCATGTTCACGGACGATCACCTCGGCCCCGAGGTGCAGGCCGTGGTCGAGCAGCTGCTGGGCAGTTGAGCGGCGCGTGGCCATGTCCTAGAGCCCTCTGGCCGCAGCGCCGGGTAAATCTCCGCTGTCGGGCTAGGCAGGGTCCCTGCGACGCGCGGCGTCCAGAGCGACTACAGTGACAACCATGAGCGACACGTTCTCTAAGAACTCTCTGAGCCTCGCGGCTGCCCACGCCGTCGTCGCCGCCGCCGAAGCGAAAGCACGCGACGTCGGCCTCGCGATCGCCACGACCGTCGTCGACGAGAGCGGCGTGTTAAAGTACTTCTCGCGTATGGACGGCGCGCCGCTTGTCGCGGTCGAAGTGTCTAGGAAGAAGGCCGTGACCGCCGTCGGCTTTGGCCTCTCAACCGGTAAGGCATGGCATGACTTCATCAAGGACGACCCGATCTTGTCGGCTGGGGCGCCGAGCATCCCGGACTTCACGATGCTCGGAGGTGGCCTGCCGGTGATGGTCGGCGGCGCGGTCGTCGGCGCGGTGGGCGTCAGCGGCGGTCACTACAGTCAAGACGAGCAGTGCGCCCGCGCAGGCCTCGCAGCGTTGAACGCGACGGACTGACCGTCGCGCGAGTTCATGACATCACTCCCCAATCGCTCCGGTTACGGCGCCAACGAGGTCAGCGTCGAACGTCTAGAGTTCGTCGCGGCGTTGCTCACATCCGCGCGTGACCTTGAAGAATTGGTCACGCACATCCACACGATTGTCGAGCAAACGGTCGCGGCTGATCAGACCGGCTTCTACCTCTACGACGAGGAGAGCGCGCGGTTGCGTTTGCTGATCGCCAAGGGCCTCGACGAAGACGAGCGGCGATCCGCGGAGACGACGGCGATGGAGCGGCACCCTGGAGAGGTCTTCGTCACGCGGCGACCTCTCTTCATCGAGGACACCAGCGAAGCGCCTTCGGCGTCTTCAACCGACGACGGCCGCCGCCGCGAGCCTCGCTCGCGCGTCTACCTCCCGGTGATGTGTCACGAGCGGTGCGTCGGCACGTTCGGCTTGGCCTCCGTGCAGCCTAACGCCTTCACGCAGGCCCACATCACGCTGCTTTCGTTCATGTGTAACATCGCCGGCGTCGTCTACGGACAGCTGATGGCGTCTAAGCGCGAGCGCACGTTAGAGACGAGGTTGCTCAGCGCTCAGAAGCGTGAGGCGCTCGGGACGTTGGCGGGGTCGGTGGCCCACGACTTTAACAACCTGTTGACGATCATCGTCGGTCACGCGGAGCTGCTGTTGCTCGACTTGAAGGGCGACGAGCAGCGGGCTGAGCTGACTTCGATCTTGGACGCCGCGAACCGCGCAGGCGCGCTCGCAGGTCGCTTACGCGCGTTTAGTCGCCAAGACGCGCCCGCGCCCGTGCCGCACGACCTGCGCGAGTTGACCTTGGGACTGCGCTCCATGCTGGGCACGGCGCTCGGCGCAGAGTGGGACCTCGATATCGAGGCGGGCGAAGACTCGATGGTCACCGAGATCGACGAGAACGAGTTCGGCCAAGCCATGCTGAACATCATCCTCAACGGGCGCGACGCCATGCCGGCAGGCGGCAAGATCACCGTCTCCTTCACGCGCGCGCACCTCGAGGCAGCAGACGACGGCACGGCGCCCGCGGGCGAACACGTCCAGGTGTCTATCCGTGACACCGGCACAGGCATGGACAGCGCGACGCAGGCGCGCATCTTTGAGCCCTTCTTCACCACCAAGGACCGTGACACAGGGACCGGGATTGGTCTGCCCACGGTCATGTCTATCGTGCAGCGGCACGGCGGAAGGATTCGCGTCGAGTCGGCGCCAGGTGAGGGCACGTGCTTTCACCTCAACTTTCCGCTGAGCCAACGTTCACGATCACAGTCACAGGCGGCCGACCCCGTCCGAGAGGCCGTCGACGTGCGCGGTGTGCGCGTGTTGGTGGCCGAGGACGATCCGTACCTTCGTATGTTGCTCGTGAGGGTCATCAGGGGCGCGGGCTTCGAGGTCCAGGAGGCCGCCGACGGCGCCGCTGCCCTTGCCTTAATCCGCGCGGCCAGCACGCCCTTCGATCTTTTGGTGACGGACCTGCGCATGCCGGTGATGGACGGTAAGCAGCTCTTGGAAGCGGTCGAGCGAGAGTCGTCGAGCACGTCGGCGTTGGTCATCTCGGGCTACAGCAGCGACCTCAAGCTGCAGTCTGAGCTCCGCAAGGACCAACGCTACCCGCTGCTCTGGAAGCCGTTCAATCCGACCCAGTTGTTGGATGCGGTCACCAAGCTCACGGCAGAGCGTCGCGGCTCCACCGGCGCGCGGCCTCGTCGCGGCGGCCGGCACGCGAGCGGCGAACGTTAGCGCGGCGTCCCAGCGGGGTCCTTGTGCGCGGGCCGTGCTCCGGCGACGCTACGCGCTACACCTTATGAGTTTCCTCGGTCTCGACGTTGGCGGCAGCAACTGCCGCTATGAGTGGTGGCCGGACGGCTGCGCGCCCGGCGGGGCCTCGTTGACTTCTCACGCGGCGGTGCAGGGATGCGCCGACGTCGTCGACGCGCTGGCCGGCGCCGTCGAGTCGGCCGCTTCGGCGTACGGTGCGCCCGAGGCGGTCGTTTGTTGTGTCGCGGGCCTCGGTGAGCCCACCCGAGCTGCTGAGGTCGCGACGGCGCTGCGTCCGCGGGTCAAGGCGCCGGTCGCCGTCGTCGGCGACGTGATGGCCGCTGCAGCTGCGGGGCTGCGTGAAGGTCCGGGGTTGGTGCTCTGGTCGGGCACGGGCTCTTTCGCCGTCGCGCGCAGCGCGTCCGGCGAGCTCGTGCGTATCGGCGGGCGCGGTTACGCGTTCGGCGACGAGGGCAGCGGCTACGATCTCGTCCGGCGCGCCATCGTTGGCGTGCTGCGTGCTGTGGACGGGCGCGGCCGTGAGACCGTGCTCGCCGAGACCTTGTCGCGCGCGTTCGGCGCGCCGTCGCCAAGTCGGCTCGGCGCCGTCGCGCAGCGGTGCTCTCCAGGCGACGTCGCATCGCGGCTGCCGGTCGTGCTGGAGGCCTTCGAGGCAGACGACTGGTTGGCTGCAGACGTCTTGATGCTCGGGATGCGTCAGCTCGTCGAGCAAGGCGAAGCCGCGATCCGTCGAGCGGCGCTTGAAGCTGGTGGCGGCCTGCGGGTGGCTTTGGGCGGCGGTGTGCTGAGCGTCCCTGCGCTGTGCGGAGGGTTGTTGCGGCTGCTTGAGGGGGCGTTGGGTGCGGCTGTCAACGTGCGCTCGCTTGACGCGCGCGACGCGGCGCGAGGCGCGGCTTGGTTAGCGTCTGGTTGGCATAGGGGCGAGTCGCCGCAGCGAGCCTGGGTGGAAGATGTCGCGCTCTGACCTCGTCTTGAAGGATGGGCGGATCGTGCCCAAGGAGTGCTTCGTGGTCTCGTTTTCGCGCAGCGGCGGCGCCGGGGGGCAGCACGTCAACAAGACCGAGACGAAGGTCGACCTGCGGCTGGACTTGCACGCGGCCCGGACGGTCTTTGGCGACCGTGACCTCGCGCGGCTGCGGTCTGCGTTGCAGAGCAGACTCGACGCGGAGGGCCGTCTCGTGGCGGTCGCGAGCGAGCACAAGAGCCAGTTCATGAACTATCGCGCGGCCCAAGAGCGCATGGTCACTTGGATCGCCAAGGCGCTGGTGCGACAAAAGCGCCGCATCGCCACCAAGCCAACAAGGGGCAGCCAGCGACGTCGGCTCGACGCTAAGAAGCGGCGCAGTGACCTCAAGAGGTCGCGCCGAGCGGGCCCCGAGCAGGACTGAGTAAACGCGTCGGCAAAGATCGCCGCTGGCTGAGCGGCAGCGCGATCGCGATCGACGCAGGCGTAGTCTGCAGGTTCTCGGACGGCGCTCGCGCCTTCAACGCTGCCGAGGTCGTAAAGTGCGCGCAATGCATCGTTGGACGACCGAGCTGTTAGATCACCTGGCGTGCGGGCGGGCGAAGCTGCTCGACGCCGTCTCGGCGACCGCTTACCCGCTGCGTGGGCGGAGCCCGGCCGCAGGACGATGGTCGGTCGCCAACGTCTTGAGTCACCTCGCGCGCACGGAGGGGCAGATCGCTTCGATGTTGCAGCGTCGCACCACGGCGTCGGGATCGACATTCGCGGACGTTACGCGGGACGTGGCTGGGGCCTCGATTGTCGATAGCTTCGACGGGGCGCCTGTGCTCGACCGCAGCGAGCGTGTGGAGGCGCCCGAGTGGGCGCAGCCCGACTATGACATGTCGGCTGACGATGCTATGCGCGCGCTCGTCAAAGCGCGGCAGCGGTTGGCAGGGGTGTTGACCCTGAACGACGGCCTCGACGTTAGGGCTGTGCGCCAGGAGCACTTCCTCTTTGGCGAGTTGGATTTCTACCAGTGGGCCGCGTTCGCCGGGTTCCACGAGCGACGCCACACGGAGCAGCTTCGCGAGATCGCAGCTGCATTAGCCGGGCAGCGCTGAGGCGCTATGCGTAGATGCCGCGAATGCGGGTGGTCTCTGCGACGCGGTTCACGCCCAGCATGTAGGCGGCGATGCGGTTTGATTCACCGAAGCGCTGCGCCATGTCGACGGTGGCAGCGAAAGAGTCGACCATGATGCGCTCCATGCGCTCTTCGACCTCTTTCTGCGTCCAGAAGAACGACATGCGGTCTTGCACCCACTCAAAGTAGCTGACCGTTACGCCGCCTGCGTTCGCGAGAATGTCAGGCACGACGAACACGCCCTTGTCGTCGAGGATCTTATCCGCGTTGGCTGTGACCGGCCCGTTGGCGCCTTCCACGATGACCTTGGCGTGGATCTTGTCGGCGTTGCGGCTTGTGATCACATTCTCTGTGGCCGCTGGCACCAGGATGTCGCATTCGAGCTCCATCAGCTCGTTGTTGCTGATGCGGTCGCCGCCGTCGAAGCCGTCGAGCGTTCGGCGGCGCTTCATGTGCTCGCGGATCCCCGCTAAGTCGAGCCCGCCCTTGTTATAGAGACCGCCGTGCACGTCGCTGATGGCGACTACTTTGACGCCGATGCGCGCTAGCTGCAGGGCTGAGATCATCCCGACGTTGCCTGCACCTTGGATGACCGCCGTGCACTCCTTCGGGTTCATGCCGAGGTGCTTGAGCGCCTCGCGCGCGCACAGCATGACGCCGCGGCCGGTCGCCTCGACTCGGCCGAGCGATCCGCCGATGCTGACGGGTTTGCCGGTGACCGACGCGGGCAGGTAGCTGCGTTGGTGCATCGAATAGGTGTCCATGAACCACGCCATGACTTGCCCGTCGGTGCCCATGTCGGGGGCCGGCACGTCGCGGTCAGGGCCGAGGATGTCCATGATGCCTGTGACGTAACGGCGAGTGACCCGCTCTAGCTCACCCTTCGACATCTTGAAGGGGTCGCAAACGACGCCGCCTTTACCGCCGCCGAATGGGACGCTGACGACTGCGCATTTCCAGGTCATCCAAGCCGCCAGCGCGCGGACTTCGTCGCGGTTGACGTTCATCGCGAAGCGGATGCCGCCCTTAGCGGGGCCGCGTGACGTCGAGTGTTGGACGCGGAAGCCTTCGAAAACCTGGACGGACCCGTCGTCCATGACGACCGGCATGCTGATCGTGATCTCACGTTCGCAGGTCCGGAGGATCGCGGTGATGTTGGGGTCCAGCCCCAAGCGTGCGGAAGCCAGGTCGAGCCGGGCCTGCATCGCCTGATACGGGTTTTCTTCGCTGGCGACTTGCTGCTGCTGGTTCATGCCGAGGGAGAGCGCTTGCTTGGCGATGATTCGTCGTGGACCGTAGATGAAGTGAACCACGACGGCAACCGACCTGCGACCGCAGAAAACAACGATCTCACGATAGTTGTCCCTGAGCACGCCGCCGCCGTCTTGGCGCTGTGGCGCGGAAGCCTGGGTCATACGGTGCGGTGCGTGCCGTCGCGTCAGACGCTGATGGCCCGGCACCATGGCCGCCTCCTCTACGCTAAGCGCTATGGGTCCACCCGCGGGGCAGATCGAGAGTGGCGCTGGCTGCACAAACTGGCCGAGGCGGGCTTCCGGGTCGCGCGACCGGTCGGGAAGGTGAGCTCTCCGGCCGCCAGTATCGCGATTTTTGGCGCGGTGCCCGGTCGCTCGCTAGACGCCTGGGCGGTGACTGCGAGGCGGCAGGGGTGGCTGCCTGCGTGGTTCGACTACGCCATAGCGGAGGTCGCGCCGCTCATCCGGCGTCTGCATGCGCGAGGGTGGGTCCACCGTGACCTGAACTGCGCCCACTTGTTCGCGGTCGACCCTCAGCGAGGCGGAGCGCCTGCGCTGATCGACGTAGAGCGGGTCTTGCAGCCGCGTCTACGGTGGCAGCGGTGGGTCGTGAAGGACTTGGCGTCGCTGCTAGCATCGAGCCCAGTGCCTGTCCCAGTGAGCGTCATGGCGCGTTTTCTCCGCGCTTACGCTCCTGGCGAGTCGGCGGCCGCTCGGAGGCGGTTGGGCGCGGCTGTCGGGCGCAAGGTCGCGAGGATTTCTAGGCACCGACCCAGGTTCGGATAAATCCGTGCCCCGCTGATCTAGCCGCTGATTTGCCTGCCCTGGGCTGCTCGCTCAGGCTTCGCTGGACCGCTTGGCGCGTCGACGCGTTGTAATCGCGATCCCCAGGATGCCCGTGCTGACGAGTAGGAGCGTGCTGGGCTCGGGGACGGGGCTCGAGGAGTCGGGTCCCCCTGGCGCGGGCGCCGTCGGGGTTTCCCACGACATCTCCGTGGCCTCCGCGTCTATCCGCTCCAATTCTTTGTCCGCTGCCATCGGAGGCAGGGGCAGACCGCTCTCAGACTGGCACGGGCAGGGCGCCAGAAAGAGCGTGATGGCTGAGAGAGAGGTGGCCAGCCGCAAGGTGCGAGTCAAGGGAGTTGCGGAGCTGAGGTGTTGATGGAACACCCTTTCGGGTGCTCAGGCGGACATCAAGCCTAGCCTCGGCGGCAGGTGCGGCAAGCTGTGGAGTCCGATTTTGTCGGATAACGGGATGCTCCATTTCGGTGGAGACCAAGTGGCTGTAACATCTCGCGCGCCTGGTCCCTGGACGGCCGCCGGCAGGATCTCCTGCGGGAGGAAAGTCCGGGCTCCTCAGGGCAAGGTGGTGGGTAACGCCCACCGTTCGCAAGAGCAGGGAAAGTGCCACAGAAAACAAACCGCCGGACGTCCCCAGCTCTCCTGGGGAGACGGTAAGGATGAAACGGTGGGGTAAGAGCCCACCGCGCTCCGCACGAGCGGGGCGGCACGGCAAACCCCACCTGGAGGAAGACCGAGTAGGAGGATCGCGCGGCCCGCGCTCAGGTCCTCGGGTAGGTCGTTTGCGGTCACCTGCGAGGGTGACCCTAGAGAAATGGTCGTCACCGCCTTCGGGCGGCACCAGAACCCGGCTTACGGGGATCAGGCTTATACTTTGTCGCAGCGAAAGCCCGGGCGGTGCCGCCTCAGCTGCGGCGGAGTGCGTGACGATAACGCTCGAGGATTACGAGCGCGGCGACGCTGTCAGCGAAGTCCTTCCGCTTCTTCGCCTTCATGCCGCCCATCTTTAACCGTTCGTGCGCTTCGTCGGTTGTGTGGCTCTCGTCGATGGTCGCGACGGGTAGCGACGACTCCATTCGCAGCTTGTCTACGAACTCTTGTGTGTGTCGGGCTCGCTCGCCTGGCGTCCCGTCGAGCGTCAACGGCATGCCGACGACGAGCGCCTCGACTTCACGCTCGACGCATAGCTCTAGAATCTGACGGATCACCTCTGCCTGATCGCGGCTGTCGATGCGCGGCAGCGGCACCGCGATGGTGCCGGTCCAGTCAGTGCCTGCGAGGCCGGTTCGCGAGTCGCCGAAGTCCACCGCCAGGATGCGCGACTTGGCCGTCGCGCTCACAGCAGCCCCTCGCGACCCCGTTCGCGTAGGCGCGCGACCAGCTTCTTCAGCTCGTGGGCGCGGTCCTTCGGGCAGACCAAGACCGCATCACCGACCGCCGCGACGACCATTCCTTCGACTCCGAACAGCGCCACCGTCCGGTCGCCTTCGGCGTAGACGATGTTGCCGCGGCTCTCCAACAGCTCAGCGCTAGCGTCCTTGAACAGCGCGCACGTGTTGCCGTCGTCGTCGCTGCCCATGATGCGAGCGAGCGACGGGAAGCCGCCAACGTCGTCCCAGGCAGCGGTGAACTCGACGACCGCGAGCTTGCCCGCAGCTTCGATGACCGCGTAGTCGATCGAGGTCTGCGGGGCGCTGCGGAAGGCTGCGTAGAGGGCCTCCTCGTCCGCGCGTTCGCGCGCTCGCTGCATCGCGACGGCTGCGCCGAACAGCTCAGGGCAGTGGGTCTTCATCTGGGCGAGCATGGCGTCGGTGCGGAACAGCAAGACGCCGCTGTTCCACCAGAAGCGGCCTTCGCGCATAAACCGCTCGGCAGTGGGGAGGTCAGGTTTCTCGCGGAACGCGGCCACGGTGTAGGCGGCCGGCGCGTCGTCGTCGCGAGCGCTGCCAAGCTCGATGTAGCCGTAGCCGATGTCTGGGCTGGTCGGCGGGATCCCGAACGTGACGATCGTCTCGCCGTCTGCCGCTAGGGCTTCGCCGCGGCTGATCATGCGCTCGAACTCCGCGACCGGTCGGATGACGTGGTCGGCGGGCAGGCACACGATCGTCGCCCCTGGGTCGCGCGCGGCAACCGTGGCCAATGCCAGCGCGACACACGGGGCTGTGTCGCGGGGCTCGGGCTCTACGATCACCTGCTCACGCGGGAACTGCGGCAGGCTGTTTAGGATCGGCTCCCGCTGGTCTGCGCTCGTGACGATCCAGACCTTGTCCGGTGGGCAGATCCCAGCGACCCGCTCGACGGCCGCTTCGACGAGGGCGCGGCCTTCAGCGAGCGGCAATACTTGCTTCGGACGCGTGCTCCTGCTGGCGGGCCAGAACCGCGTGCCCGAGCCTCCCGCCATGATCACTGCGTGCGCTGAGCCCATGCGCCGATCATCCAGGTCGTCGCGCCTCGGCTCAATAGCCGGGTGGCTTCGGACGCGCGCGCGGCGGGGGGACGGGCAGCACCGCAGGTCGCCGCGGAGTCCGTGACCCCAGGAACTCCGTCGACGCGCGGAGGTCTCGCAGGTAGCCGAATAGCCGGAAGCTGATCAAGTTCTTCGCAATGTACTCGACGAATGGCATCAGCAGCGGGTCGGCGGATTCGCCGAGGAGGCCGTCCAACTCCATCTGGACGTCTAGGTAGCCGTCGAGGTCGAGCTTGCCTTCGCCCTTCACCGCGAGGATGTCAGAGCGGACGTCGAGCCGCTTGAACTGCATGGCCCGTTCAGTCAGTTGGAACTGCGTGTCGAGCTGGTGGAAGCGCGGTTGATCGGCGGGCGGCAACTGCGCGTAGATCGCTTGGAATAGCGGGACCTTGCCGAGGTCGGCTTCGCTGACCTTCAAGGCTCCGGTGGCTTCGGCCCCGACGAGGTTGTTGCCGTCGAGGTGGATCAGCTCGACCTGGCCGCTGGCGAGCCCGCGGTAGGGCGGGTTGCTCCACCCAGAGGTCGACAGCAGCGCATAGACGTCCACCCGGTCGAACTGCAGGTCGGCGGACAGGCGGCCCTCTGGGGCCTCCGTCGACGCGAAGGTGTAAGTCAGCGCCGGGGCTTCGACGCTGCTGTGTCGGAGCTCTCCGTCATGGATCCGTGTCCGCATGGTGTGGACGACGAGCTGGGTCGCATCGGCGGTGAAGGTCGACTCGACCGACTCAAACGGGTGTCCCAGGATCGACATCGCGCCGCTGTTGAGCGTGCCGGTCAGCAGCCCGCCGGCGTCGTCTACCGTGCTCTCGGCCAGGATCACCTGGCCCTGGATGTTCTGGATCCGTAGACCGTCACCGCCGGCGCCCAGCAGGAGGTCGACGCCGTCCAGGCCGACGGTCCCTCGGATCGTCGTCGCAAACGGCAGCGCGGTGTCCGATCCAGGCACCAGGAAACGAAGGCTGAGGCCGTCGACGTCTGCTTGACCGCGCAGCTCTCGCTGCAGGATCGCGGCGCGTAGTGGCCCGGTGAACAGGTTTGCGAGGCCATCGTCGACAGGGAAATCCCGCGCGTGGACGTCGAAGGAGATCTCGGTGCGCCCGTCGCGCTCGTCCAGCTTGCGCACGAGACCGTTGGCGCAGTGAACGGTGGCGCCGCCCAGCTCGCCACGTATGTCGCGGAATCGGAGTTCGCCGTCTTTGATGTGCAGCTCACCGGTCATCTTCTCGGCGGGGCGAGGCAGCATGCGCGCGTTGGACTGCACGTCAACGAGCTGCACGACGAGGTCGAGGTCGCGTTCGGGGCCGACCTCGCCCCCGAACTTCTCCCTCACTACGAGGTCGACGTGGCCCGCGGGGGCCAGTGAGGTCCAGGTCTGCAGATCGAGCGCGTTCAGCTCGTCGAGCGTCTCTCCGAGCGAGTCGCTCAACTCCAGTTCGCGTACGACGAACGCGAGGTCGCGCGCCACGTTGGGTCCAGTTTCGAGGTGGCCGAGTAGGGCGAGCTTCGCGGGCTCGGAGATGCCGTTTTGTAGCTCGCCGCGCAAGGAGTCGAAGTCGATGCGGGCGTCGGGGCCGGCGCCCTGTACCAGCACCTGGCCGCTTAGGTCGGCTGCTCGCCAAGGCGTCACTGGGAGCGCCAGGTCGACGCGCTCGAGCTGAAGCCGGATGTCGTGATAGAGCAGCGCGTCTGGGCCAGGGCGCCAAACCTTGACGGCGCCGGACAGCGCACCGGTCGGGGTTGCCCTACGCCAATGGGCCTCCAGTTCCGGCACAACGACCGCGACGCCTTCGAGCAGGTCGCGGTCTAGCTTCAAGCCCTCCAGTTCGACGACCGCTTCAAAGCCATCGCCAGGCGCGTGCTCGTTCCGGGTCGGGATGCGTCCGCGCATCGCGAGGGCGCCGGGGCCATGTCGGCCTCGTAGGTCAAACCGGGCCGCGCGGTGTCCAACGTGGATGGAGCCTTGGAGGTCGTCGAGCAAGTAAGGGAACCCCACCCAGCGCATCGCTGCGCCGCGCGGCCGGATCTCGACGTCGAAGCCTCCCGGCAAAACATCGCGCGGACGCACCGCCACGCGCACATCGGCGCGTCCGGTCGGCGCGAGCTTGTCGTAGAGCTTGCCGTCATCGCGGAGCAGCGTCGCGAGCGCGCTCCGCAGGTCGTTCTGGAAGGCGACGCCGCGGCCTTCGATGTCGAGCGTGGTGTCTTGGCCGCGGCCGCGCTGGACATTGATGCGTCCCTTTAGTGAGACCTCGCCGCCCCCAGCGGTCGCAGCGATCTCTGCCTCGACGCCTTGCAGCATTAGGATCTTGTCCCTCAACCGAACCCGGCCACGGCCGTGTTCGAGCGGCAGCGGGAAGGCGATCCGGCGTTCGGCTTCGCCGAAGCCGTGAAAGGCCATCGCGACGTCGCGAAGGTCGAGATCGAGCTCGACGTCGCCGCCGGGGACGTGCGGGTTGCGCAGGTAGAGCTGCAGGTCTGCGCGCCCCGCGTTCGGCTCTAACCCCGCGACGACGCGCCGGCCGATCTCGAAAGACTGCAGCGCGGCGCGGAGGTCTTCATTGATGACGAGGTCGGTCCCTCGGGCCGACAGCTCAATCTGCGGGTGGCCGTCTCCCGACGTGTTCAGGTGCGTGACCCGCGCACAGACGTCGACCGCGCCTGCGTCGTTGCGCTGCGAGACCGTCGCGTCGACCTGTCCGCCGCGGCTGGTGTTCACGTAGAGGCGCACCTCCGCGCCGCGGACGATCGGGGGGAGGCGGGGCGTGTCGAGGTCGACTTCGCTGCAGCGCGCTTCGACCTCAAACGTCGGCGTGCGGTCCTCTGCGTCACGCTCGGGGACGTGACAGGTCACCCGAAGCGACTCGATCTCGCCGCTGACGTCGAGTTGCTGTTGGTCGACTTTGGCCAGCCGAGCGAGGTTCGCCACCATCTGTTTGCTGCAGGTGACGGCGTTCGTCGCGACCGAGATCGCCGCAGCGCCCGTGGCGAGATCGATTTCGCCGCTCAGCGACAGTCGAGCGGGCGGTTCTTGAAGCTGCGCAGAGCCGCTCAGCTGCAGCTTGTTCGGATCGCTCGCCAGGGGCGCGGCGAGCGCGTCGATGTCGTCAAGGACCAGCGGCGGCTCTCCGCTGGCGATGAAGAGGGTCGCCTTGCCTGACCGGAGCTCGATAACGGGTGCTGTAAGGAAGCCGGCGTCGGCGTCGTCTTTAGGCGCCGCGATCTCCTTCATCAGGTCGGCAGCGCTGGGAATGGTCGGGCCAGCGATCAGTTGAAGCCCTTCCACAACGACGTAACGCGGCGCCACGCCGGCGCCGAACGGGTCGACCTGTACGTCGACGCGAGCGGTCCGAAAGCGAGCGAACGTCCGGTCAGAGGTCGTCGGGTCGGCCAGCGTGAATCCGTCGATTCGCAGGCTGCCTGCCTGCATGCGGATCGTCGTGTCGTTGATGTCGACTTCTGCCGCGAACCTTTTTTGCAGCGCGCGTCGAAGGAAATCCGTGGCGACATTTGAGTCGTGCAGCAGGGCCCACGTGATCGAGGCCAGCACCGCGACGAGCGCGGTCGACAACAGCAGAATGCGACGCCAAGACATGCAGATTGCGATCCTATCCAAACCGAATCTAGACCGCGCCGGTTGATTGCGAGGATCCCGAAACCCCTGAATGTGCTCGTTCTAGGACGTTTCCCGCGCATTTTCGCAGAATGCCTGCAAAGTGCCATTAGCCTGCTGAGATCGGCATTCTGCGGCTGGCGAGCAGCGCGAGTGGTCGGCGTCGTGCGTCGCGCGGTCTGGCCCGGAAACGTCGAGAACGGGCGCGCAGGCACAGTTTCTCAGCCGATTTTGCTGTTGACAGGTCTGCGTTTCGCGTCAAACTTCGCGCCAGTTCGCGGGAGGGCATGACAACTTCGTCGTGGCCGAGCGAACGGACCCTTTAACAGCAGAGAATCCAATGGCTGCCAGAAAGAAGACCAAGAAGAAGTCCACCAAGCGCGCCGCGGGCCCCGTCGAGTTGATCATCTCGAAGTCGCGGACCAAGGCCGCGGTCAAGAAGTCGAACGTCTCGTCCGATTTCTACGGCGCGCTCGACAAGACCGTGCGCAAGATGATCTCAGAAGCCGAGGGCCGCGCTGTGGCCAACGGCCGCAAGACGCTCCGTCCGCAGGACCTCTAGTCCCGCTGAAGAGCGACTCGGGTCGGTAGGGTGCGATGCCTCGCTCCCCCGGTCAGCCGACCCGCAGATGACCCGGTGGTTCCACACGGAGCCTCCGGGTCGCGTTCGTTATGGGAGGGGTATCCGCCTCTATATCGGCTCGCGCTCGTGGGAGGGTACGCCCCGCTGGCAGGGCACGATTCGCTGGACATGCCCGCTTTACGATCGCCTCGCTGGTTGCCTTCGTCGCCCTCCTCGAGGTCGTTTGGAACGCCGATCGCTGCATAGGCCTCGCGTTCACGCGCGATCATGCCAACGCGCAGCCTCGCCGAAAGTTCTTCCAGCTGCCCGTCTGTGAGGTCAGCCTGGACCTCTACCGGCTCGCCATACGTCACGCGCAAGCGAGCGAACGGCTTCGGGATGGTCATGCGGTCCCAGCTCTTCAGCCGCCAAGCCTTATCGACGGCGACGCCGACCGAGACGATCGGGGCGCCGGTGGCGCGCGCAAGCCACGCTGGCCCGATGTTGATGCTGTGTCGCGGGCCCCGCGGTCCGTCAGGCGTGATTACCATCTGCGCGCCATTGTTGATCGCTTCGTGCATCTCTCGCATGGCGCGCGCCCCACGCCTGCTGAGCGAGCCGCGGAATACCTTGTAGGAGAGCTTGCTCAGGGCGCGCTTGGCGAGGTTGCCGTCGGCGCTCGGGGAAACCAAGACCGAGAGACCTCGGTCGCAGTGGCCTTCTACGGGCATCAGCGTCAGCATGCGGCCGTGCCAGCTCACACAGATGAACGCGCGGTCGCTGCGCATCAAAGCGCAGCCAGCCGCGCCGTGGAACTCGACCCGCCATGTCTTTGAGAGCCCGCGCAGGATCCACGGCGCCAGGGTCTCGATGAGCGCGGCGCCGACCTTTCGGCGCAGCTTTCGGAACACCGAGACGTGTCTCTTATTGCGGCCGCGCGCCTCGCGATCTTGGGCGCGTTGCTCGACGACGTCTCTCCTGGCTTTACGCAGCGCGCGGGCGTCCATGCGGGCAGCATCCCCTTGGTCGTGTTCGCGCGCCAGCAAGATCCGCGCGTCTGCGCCGCACCTGCGACGGCCACCGCGTCGGCCGCGGATTGGGGAGTTTCCGTAGGCGGAAGTTCGGATACTTTACACACATGCATGAGGTGGACGACCGCGACGACCCGCCGGCGCAGCGAGATGACGCTGCGCGCGGGCCCGCGCAGCGGACGGGGCTGCGCCGGTCGGACCCGCCGACAAAGGCTGCCG
>NYVR01000025.1 GCA_002684655.1 Planctomycetota bacterium
TGTGTGCAAGGGCCCACTTAGAGCTTTGTACAGAGAGTTGGTGTAGCCTGTGTTATGTGCAGTTGCACGGTTAAATCCAACAAAAAGTTGGTAGCAGTGTAAATGCATGTGACGCGCCTTACATGTCTCTAATGCATGTGGCTCACTGATTGTCTTTAACCCTTTGCTCTAGGGGCCCCTTGTAGCTTTTGGAACTACGTGAGTCTTCCTGACATTCAGTTTGTTTTGGAAAAGGGGCACTTGCAGATAGCCCACAGTGAACTGCTATAGGTCCCGACAGTCTGGACGGGGACCCAGTCCTTTGTGTTTACATTGGTAGCGGAGCTAGGGTCCGCTTATAATCAAACCCCTAGCACTGTGGTTGCTGCTGATCAAGTCAGCAGATAGAGGAACCACCCTTTGGTCAAATCCCTTGCTGCGCCTCTCAGCAAGGTCCCCTCAGTACAGGGTTGCTCCATTGGACCGTCGATCTTTGGTCGGGTACCTTGGAAGGACTGCGGCGAAGTGTAGTCGTAGACACCGTCTGCTGTGAAGTGTAGCAGCAGAAAGATTGCCCCGGACGAAGTCTGCGGCAGTTCGATAACTTTCATATAATGACATCACAAACTGATGGATATTTCAGTGCTACTTCCGATAACGAAACTCAGCCATGGCCCCAGCATGATGCATGGGCAACAGCTCGACCTGCAACGACTGCAGCTCCTACAACTGAGGCGCCTGCCGCGCAAGCAGAAGCTCCTCAACCTGACGCTAATGCAGAATCCGACAATAGTTGGAACTACTATCGTCCTGTGTCTGGTGCGATCGGCGAAGCCGCACGTGCCGCCTATGGCTACGGAGACGATTGGTGGCGCCGGAGCACCTGGAGAGATAATTCCCAATGGGGCTCACAAGGCGACGCCTGGCACGCACAGAGCAGCTATTCCAGCGGTACTGGTTATGCTGGCAAAGAAGACGACCCGCCCTCATGGGACGGGAAGTCCATGCCTCGATCGGATTATTTCCGGAAGATCCGAATATGGGAGGCGACCACTCGGATGGACTGTGAACGACGTGGTCCTAAGCTGCTAGCAGGACTCTCTGGAGTTGCATTCTACAAGATGGAAATGGTGGAACCTGAAGACTTAGCAGTCTGGAATGGTGTGAAGATCTTCCAGGACCTGATAGAGAAGCGCTTCGAACCGATGGAAGACTTTAGAGTGAAGAAGACAATGGATGATTTCCTCAAGCACTTCTCTCGGAAAAGCAGTCAGTCGATTGCCGACTTCAACCTGGAGTGGGATAAGGAACTCAAGAAAGCCGAGAAGGTGTCCGGTCCTTTGACGGATAAATGGAAAGCGCATCTCTACATGGAGAAAGCTAACTTCAATGCCATACAGCAGACTCAGATTCGTTCTACTGCAATGGGCGAGGTCAGCGTGGAAGCTTACCAAGATGCGGCTTTGAAGATCTTTCCCACTACGCCTGATGGACCAGATAGAAAGCCACCTTTCCAGAAGTCCAATCGTCCTGGTTCCTTCCAGAAGCGAAGCGGATGGAAGGCCAAGACTCAATGGAAGAAGAAATCACATCGTGCGAATGAAACTGAGCATGATGAGGGCACAGAGGAAGAAGAACCTTCTGAAGATGAAGAGAACGATGCAGATGCCTTCGCTGTCGACGAAGGAAGTGATCCTGAGGAACCCGATGGTGGAGAAGACGACAGCGAGTTCTCTGATGTGCCCGATGAGATAGAGGAAGCTCTTGCTCAAGCAAATGTCTATGTCACTCAAGCGAAGAAACAGCGAGCCGAGATCGAGAAGGCCAGAGGCTTCTTTCGAAAAGGCTCATCTTCGGCGGGCCGAGACAAACAAACGGCCGAGTCGAAGAAAAAGCTGCCCTGCTCGAAGTGCGGGGGACTTGGACATTGGCATAAGGATCCTGAATGCCCGATGCGAGACAAGCCTTTCCCTAAGCGGCAGAAAATGGGTGGTAAGCACAGAAAGCGCATGACAAAGAAGAAAAAGCGCAAGACCAAGAAAAAGCGTCGACTTAAGTCCAAGACTAAGAAGGCGCATATGGTCTTTGTCACGGCACCTGTCTTCGAAGAGGACAGAGCCTATGCTTACCCTTCGGACTACGAAACGGCCGAGGCTGACTTCAGCGTTGGCTGTCAGCCTTGCTTAGGAGACTGCGGCTTCTTGGCGGCTTTGGACCCTGGGTTCGAGGGCTACTGTTGTGGGAAATGTTGGTATTACTGCAACGATCCCACATCCGGAGCCAGAAAGAAGCATTGCAGACGATGTGCTCGACAATGGCATCATCCCAGCGACAGCGAGAGCGATAGTGATGAGCCCGATACAGACAGTTCAGATGATACCACTGAGAACTCCGATGATTCAGACGATTCAGAAGAGCTGACTACAGTCACTGAGACTGACGAGTCTACCAAGTCCTTTGGTGTCTTCGCACAATGCCTTGATGGCACGGATGAACCTTTCTTGGCCTATGCAGATACGGCCTGCGCCAAGAGTGTTATGGGCAAGCCGGAGGCTGACGAGATTGTACAATGGTGCAAGGACAACCAATGGTTCTATGTCCTGGTGCAGGAGAGAGAACCTTTCAGATTTGGGCCTGGCGAGAGAATATGGTCCAGCGAAGCACTGATACTTTTGGTTGTTTGGACGGGAATACCGTTGCTCCTTCGAATCTCGATTGTACCCAAGAAAGTTCCTCCATTGGTGAGCAAGCCAGTCTTTCGTCGAGTTGGTGCTGTGCTTGACATGGATGACAACGAGCTCACCTTGAAGCGACTCAAGGCCGCTTCGACTGAGACCGAAAAGCTTTACGACTTGGTGAGTGGACACGTCGGCATCAAGCTCCTGAAGGAGAAAAGCGTCCTGCACGAAGTGCCGGATGCCGCNGTTAAACGCGCCTTTGANGGTGAAGAGATCGTGCCNNTCGATCAGAAGTTNTGGCCGATGCTGAGGTCTGANNNTCAGCGAGACAGTGAAGTTCACTTCATTGATTTGGATATCAAGGACTCTGANNACGAACTTCCTGTTCTGGTAANTTCTGAAGGCGAGAACAATGGNCCNGAGGCCGGGGATCAGAACCACGCTCCAGCTACCGACACTACGGAAAGCACTGAGACTGAAGACAGTGATAGCGAGGTTGATCTTGAGGCTCTGCAACAGGTGATGTTAACAGAGGTCCAAACTGGCACTACTCAGTATCGATCACGTGTGCGCGCTGCTCCCTTCTTCAATGAGATTGTTCCAGGATTTCGTGCTCGAGCTGAAGCTTTTGCCCCAGCTTATAGACGTCGTAGGCGCCTCGCTAGCCATGCTTTCCTTCATCCAGAAGCTGACCCTTCGAGTCATATTCCAGACATGGCGTCTTCTGATGGTGAGGACGGAATGCGAAGCACTCCGGACCGAGGTCGCCAGCCTACAGATGAAGAGCGGAAAAGCGGCGACGAGCATTTGGAACATGGACAAGTCAGCCCTTGTCGAGAAAGCGATCAGGGATCTCGGCTACACTCGAGCATTGGCACAGTCGAAGACCGTGAAAGTGCTCCGAGAGCTGCTGCGAAGGCAAAAGGATATCGAAGAAAACATCGACGATCCGCTTCATCGAATCCCGAAGGGGCTCGAGAAGATGCGTACAGCGGAATTGATTGCCGAGATGGAGAAGCGTGGACTTCCAGTGCAGCCGAACATGAGGAATCCGGCTATGATACTGGCGATTCGAGACCAAGTCGATCAGTACGCTTTGATTTCACAGAGACCGATGCCGAGCCAGAGCTCAGCGAGCGAGAACGAGTTCATCCACGTCGACCAGGACATGGACCAGAGCAAGAAAAGCCGTCGCTGAATCTTTGGAAATGGGCGAAGGCTGCTGTCTACGAAGTAGGCAGTCGCTCCTCTGTATTGGTTAATCGTGTTATTTCTTGTGAACCTGCGCCAAAGAACGCGCTCATCCAAAGCGATGCTGAATTCGATATACAAACTACTGGTCTCGAGACGTGGACTGAGTCTACGTTAGATGCGGATACCTTCAATGTTTCTTGCCTCGAAGGACTCCCAACTCCTGTGTGGCGCGAAACTCGACTTATTGATGATGATAAACTACTTGAAAGTCGCTCTGTTGTTGGCTTAGAGCAATCTGAGATTGGCCAGTCTCTCCCTTGTGGGGTCGCGAACATCAAAACTACGGTTTGGTATGGCGAAAAGGGAGGACGACAACGTCAAAAGCCTCAACGCTCTCAACTTCGTCGAAGTTTAATGCGCAACATCAGAGTGATTACGAGCATATTCCTGTTGGAAAGCTTAGCTCTTCTCGCGTGTGGAGCTGCTTGGAGCAATAGTTGGACTCAAAGCATGTACGGAACTGGTACTGCCGACGTCTGGGAAGTGTTCGGAAGGTCACCCGTTCTGTCCCTGAAAGGGGTGGAACAAGGTTGGCTCACTCTTGATCCTCTTACGGATGCGCAACTTCACACACCGATGCTGAAGGAGTACATCAATGTTACGCTTCAAGAGCGAGTGCCTCGATTGGTTGCAATTCGAACACCTCAAGAGATTTGGGCCAATGCTCCGGGAGCGCAAACGAACAGTTCCAACGCGAACAGGGCGAAGCAGAAGCGACTTAAAGATCGAGCGAAACCTTTCCTTGAATCAGCTGTCATGATTGCACAATCCCAGATGCGAAGCGGAAGGGATTTTGTGCTGGAAGCTCCATTACACTCACATTGTGTCCCTCAGAGTGCATTTCGGAACCTTTCGGACGACGCTGAGGTGCACGTTGCCATTGGTCATGGATGTCAACTCAGCCATACGGACATGGGTAACCGGCTTTTGAAACGCACTACTCTGTGGCTTTCGAGTTCACCGAATATCACAGAACAGGTTGGCCTCAGATGTCAATGCCAAGGACAACATGGAGCGATTGCATCTAGCAAAGATGTGAAACGATATGCTGAGATGACTACGAAAGGTGCTGAGCGTATCCTTACTGGATTTCGCCAAACGCTCGCTTCGAAAGACCCCAATCGCTTATTCACGATGAAGAAAAGTTTACAGCGACGCATGCGTGCGGCTGGAAACAGTGTCAACGAGGTTATGGTCCACCTCTGCGAGTGCCTTGATGTTGAGCTCCCAGACAATCACGACATCTATGCTGTTGTTGATGAAGGCACAGAGATTCCGCAGGATGGTATCGACTTTGACCTGCCGCCGGAATTCAAGAAGATCCCAAGGTCTTTGCTCAACGCCGTTCGCCGTTTGCATATCAATACTGGACATCCACCGAACGTGGAATTGGAGCGGATTGTTCGATTGTCAGGTGGTAGTGAACAAGCACGCGCTGCAGTCAAAGGCTTGCGGTGCACCACTTGTCGGAAGGCATCTCCTCCGAAATCGCACAAACCGGCCAGTATACGACACAACATTGGTCAGTTCAACGATGTGGTCATGGCAGACTTGGCATATGTCAAAGATTCAAAGGGACAGAGCCATTGCTTTATGATCCTTATCGATGAGGGTACGGATTGGAGCATTGCAGCTTACCTTGGTAAAGGCGGTGACAGCAACTACAAAAAGGCTTCAGATCTCTACAACGCAGTTGAGGGATCGTGGATTGACTTTGCTGGACCTCCAGATCGATTCGTGGCAGATGGTGAACGAGGTTTCTCTGCGGAAGAGTTTGCGATCAAGATGGGTCAAGCTGGAACTCTTTACACTCCGAGTGCCGCATACGCACCTTGGCAAAAAGGAAAAGTTGAGCGCAAGATCGAGAGCTTCAAAGAAGGCATCCGCCGAGCTGCACTACACTGCGGATGCG
>NYVR01000026.1 GCA_002684655.1 Planctomycetota bacterium
ACGTGGTCGTCTCCATGTGCAGGTCGGCTGGGTTGACGACCGTGTTGGCGACCGATGGCTCGGTGAATGAGGGCGTAGCTGGTGATTGGTTCTGCGCGGCGAGCGCGCAGACCAGCGACACGAACGGCAAAAGGCGAAGCATCATCTTCGTGGTGGGGGGGCAGTCAGTTACCGATGGTGAAGGCGAGCGCGTCGCCGAGCAACACGCCACACGGCCCAAAGGACAGTTGCACATATTGGCCGACGACGACTTGGCCGCAGAGGCCCGGGACCGCCGGCGTTTGGAGGGTCAAGGTCGTGTTGCCGAAGCCGTCAACCGTCGTCGGGTTGAGCTGCGGGCTCGAGACGTGGACCGTGCCGTTGCAGGCCGGGAACACGAGCGACAGCGGCAGGCTGGTCTGGCCGATCGAGACCGCCCAGAAGCCGAGCTGGGTGTTGGGCGTCGCGCCCGCTGTCGTCCACTCGAGCTCGCAGCCGAGCGTGCCGCTGGAGGTCGTCGAGATCGTCGGGCCGACGCCGCCGCCGAGCAGCGTCGGGCCGCCCGCGTTCGGGCACGCGCGGCATCCCGCGACGTTGGCGGCGAGCACCGCGCAGGCGCCGTTCGGGTTGGAGAAGTTCGAGAAGGTGATCTCGGTGAGCACGAGGCCCGCCAGCGGCGTCAGGTCGACCGAGCGGCGCTCGATGCTCAGCGTGCCTCCGATCGCGGCGAGGTCGGCGCTGTCGGTGCCTGGGAACGGCCCGCCGAGCCAGTCGCTGCCGCGCAGCGTCGAGGTGATCGAGCCGCTCTGGAAGGTGAACGTGACGTCGAAGTCGCCGCCGCCGTTCGAGGTCTGGAACAAGAACTCAGCCTGCGAGGCGTTGTCGAGCAGGATCGGCGGGGACAGCACGGTGGTCTGCGGACCGGTGAGGTCGACGTTCGGCAGCCACGCTGGCTGGGTCCCTTGGCTGTCGCCGTCCGGCAGCGGGTCAAACGCCCACGCGCCGTTGCCGACGAGGTTGCGGTTGCCCAGCATCACGACGTCGAGCGCGCCCGGTTGGTCGACCAGCGCGAAGTCGTCGGTGATGATGTTGGCCGGTATCCCCGCCTGGAAGTTGAGGCCGCGGTCGCTGATCGCGCGGTAGCCGTTGGGCGCGTCCGGGTTGCCTGCTTCACCTGCGTGCACGATCCCGTTCCAGTTCATCGCCAACTGCACGTTGGTGACCTGCTGCGGCTCGGGCGCTGCCTCGACGTTGACGCCGTAGATGGCGTAGCCGGCGTTGGCGTTGCTCCGGTTCGAGAACGTGACGCTGTTCAACAGGTCGCCGCCGTAGGCGCTCAAGTCGATGACGACCTCGACGACGTTGAGGTTCACGCCCGGGTTGGCGCGGTCGACGCTGTCGCGGCCAGGGAGTGAGCCGCCGAACCAGTCAGGCGCCGAGAGCACGTGGGTGCTGCTCGCGCCGCTCTGGTAGCCGAAGGTCACGTTGCACGAGCCGCCGCCGTCGCTGACCTGCAGCACCACGCTCGCCGAAGAGGACGGGCCGAGCGCGATCGGGGTTTGGAGGTTGGTCGTCTGCGGGCCTGCTTGGTTGACGCTCTGCACGCTCGGGAGCCAGTTGGGTCGGATGCCGACGTTGTTGCCGTTTGGGAACGAGTCGAACGCCCAAAGGCCGTTGCTGACCGTGTTGCGGTTGCCCAGGTGCACCATGTCCAACGTGTTGGCGGTCTCGACGATCGCGTAGCGCTGCAAGACGGCGCTAGGGGGCACGCCGTTGGTGAAGTCGAGCGCACGATCGCTCATTGAGCGGAAACCGTTGGGCGAGTCGGCCTGGCCGGCTTCACCGGCGTGCACGATGCCGTTGAAGTTGTAATTCAACGGCACTTGGACCGTGTTTTGAGCAGCGAGCGACGCCCCGAGGGCGGACGCGACAAAGAAGGCCAAACGCATGAGAGAAGTGTAGCGGGTGAAACGCGTGCGTGTGGGAACGTCATGGTCCGCAAATGTTTGCCGCGATCATTCCCTTACCGCGTAAGCCCCTTACGCGGCGTTGCATTCGCCGGCCGGGGCGCCTTCGCGGCGTTTGCCTGTCCGTAGCAGGGACTCCGCATCTGACAGCGTCCTGATAAGATCTGATCGCTCGCTAGCAACCCACCGTCAACACCCCCAAACGATGACTCGTCCAATCCTCCTCTCCACCGCGCTCTTGGCCGTCGCTGGCAGCGCGCTCGCCCAAAAGATCCCGGTCACGCTTACCTACAACTTCAACGGCATCGTGCACGCCAACGAAGCAGGCAACGCCGATGACCCGAACGGCTTCCGCTCAATCAGCGACCGCGCGCTCGACTTCAGCAACGGCGTCCCGAACGACTCCTTGCTCAACAACTATCAAATCGTCGGCCAGCCGGGGGTGCTCGACATCGTTCACCTGGGGAACCGCAACAGCGTCAGCGGCAACCTGTTTGTCTTCGACAACGCTCCGGACGGTGACGACGTCGGCATCCAGCCGGCGTGGCTGACCTCCGTCGATCAGTCGGGCCCGCAGACCACCATCATGCAGACGCCGCTGCCCGTCGACCCCAGCACCAGCGTTGCCTTCATCTACCAAATCAGCAACGGCGGCGGGACTTTCGACGTCACGTTCACGTTCGCGAGCGGCAACACCTACACGGCCCAACTCGGCGGCGGTGACTGGTTCGGCGGCCCCTACCTCGGCACCCAGAACGTCGACAACGGCTTCGCCGGCGCCAACCTCTCGGTGACCGAGGGGCGCATCGACCTCTCCTCACAAGCTGGTGAGACCGCCACCGAGATCACCTTCTCCAACCCCAGCAGCACGGCTGCGGGTTACGCGATCATGGCGTGCAACTTCGAATACGCCGCGTCGCCGTCGTTTAGCAACCGCATCCAGCTGAACTACAACTTCAACGGTATCGCCCACGCCGGTGAGATCGGCAACCCCGATGACCTCATCGGCTACCGCTCGATCTCCGACCGCGGTCTGAACTTCGTCGGCGGTGTCCCGAACGACCCGCTGCTCAACGACTACCGCTTGGTCGAGGCGCCCTTCGCGCTCGACATCGTGCACCTCGGCAACCGCAACACCACCAGCGGCGGCCTCTGGGCGTTCCAGGCGACCGCCAACGGGGACTTCATCGGCGTGCAGCCGGCGTGGCTCCCGAACGTTGACCAGACCGGTCCGCAGACGACGCTGTTGGGCAACCCGATCCGCATGGACGCCTCGTCGTCGGCTTCGTTGATCTTCCAGATCAGCGACGGCGGCGGCGCCTTTGACGTCGAGTTTGGCTTCGCCTCGGGCAGCCCCGTGCTCGTAACCGTGTCGGGCGGCGACTGGTTCGGCGGCTCGCTGCCGGGCGTCTCGGACATCGACAGCGCCGCGGTGACGGGCGCCAACCTCAACGTGACCGAGCGCACCATCGACCTGTCCGCCGAGGCGGGCCGCCTGATGACGTCGATCACGTTCAAGAACGCGACCAACCTCAACGCTGGCCACGCAATCGTCGGCATGAACGTCGTCGGATGTCTCGACTGCGCGAACGGCGCGCTGGCCTCGACGAACAACCTCGGCGGCGGCACCGGCATGACGATCTCGACGACGAGCACCGGCGCGCTCGGCTGCGATCTTGTGTGGACCGCCGACGGCGGCATCCCGAACCAACCCGGCGCGTGGCTCGTCGGCACCAGCATCACGTCGATCCCGGTCGCCCTGATCACGCCCGGCTGCCCCGGCGTCTTGTTCGTGGATGCGCCGACGATCTTCACCTCGCCGCTGGACGCGAACGGCAGCTCGACGCTGTCTCTCTCGTTCCCGCTGGTGGTCAACGCGGCGCTTTGCGGCCAGCAGGTGGTCGCGCAGCACGGCACACTCGGCCTCGGCCCGTGCCTGTTCGGCGTCAGCGACGCGCTGTCGATCAACATCGGCAACTGATCGGTCGCGGATCGACCCGAGCGGCGCCGCGCGTTTGACGCGCGCGCCCTCGGCGGTGTCGCTCTCCATCGGGAGGCGGCGCCGCTGTCGCGCCAGCTTCAGCTTGCAAGCCGGCCGACCGTGCGGCTCGCCGCATACACGCCGCGATCTGCGCGGATCCCAGCCGCGCTGGCACACGTAGGGAGCTTTTGCCGCTATCCTGCTGCCCCGCTCCGTCCACTCGACCCCTCTGCTCACGATGAATCGCCGTCTCTGCTCCGCCCTCGGACTCCTCGCGACGATGGCCGCCGCCAACGCGCAGGCCGCCACGAACGCCTTCTCCTACCCTGACTTCTCGAACATCGCGGGCCTCAACCTGCTCGGCAGCGCCGTGCAGACCGGCAACACGCTGCGGCTGACCAACACCGCGACGCTGCAGACCGGCTGGTTCTGGCACACCACCGCCATGCCGATCGTCAACGGCTTCGACACGACCTTCACGTTCCGGGTCACGCCGGGCGCGGGCCTCGCCGAAGGCTTCGCGATGGTCATCCAGAACGACCCCGCGGGGCCGAGCGCCACCGGCGGCCAGATCTGGGGAATGGGCTACGGCGTCGGCTCCAACAACAGCCCCGGCATCCGCAACTCGGTAGCGATCGAGCTGGACACCTACCTTGATGGGTTCCTCAGCGACACGAGCAACAACGAGGTCACGGTCCACACGCGCGGCGCCAACGGCAACAACGAGAACGAGGTCTATTCGATCGGTCGCAGCACGCCGCCGCAGTCGTTCTCCAACGCGCAGCTCCACACGCTGCGCGTCGTCTACGTGCCCGGGCTGCTGGAGGTCTTCTACGACGGCGGCGCGACGCCGGTCGTCTCGACCAACTACGACTTCGTCACCGGTGGCTCCTACCTCACCGGCGCGAACGCACCCGGGGCCAACCTCGCGAACGGCACCGCCTACATCGGCTTCTGCGCCACGACGGGCGCCAACAACTTCCTCACCGAGCGCGTCGAGATCGCCTCGTGGGACTGGTCTTCGACGCCCTTCAACGACCCTTGCTACAACGGCACGCTCGGCGCCGACACGTTGACGGTCAACGGCGGCAGCGGCGGCTTCAGCCGCCGCGTCGAGCTGTCGACCTACCAGCCGTTCTCGATCGAGCTGGCGGATCCGCCGGCGTTCGGCCCTGCGGCGCCCTACGTGCTGTTCGCGTCGCTCGCGCCGCAGCCGGGCGCGCTGGGGACCTCGCTCGGCTTCGGCAGCGCCTGCTTCCCGGTCTTGCCGGCGGGGGCGACCGAGCTCGTCCTGGCTGACACGATCGGCCTGTTCCCGGCGCTGTTGCCCGGCGCGCCGACCCCGCACGCGTTCGCGATCCCGCCGGGCGTCGTGACGTTCCCGATCGACCTGACGCTCCAGGCGGTGACCTTCGCGTCGGCGGCGCCGCTGTCTTTGGGGATCACCAACGCCGTCGAGGTCTCCTTCGCGGCGAGCCCCGCGCCGACCATCCAGAGCGTCAGCCCGCTCAGCGCCGCGCCGGGCAGCACGGTGACGATCACCGGCGCCAACTTCGTGCCCGGCCTGCAGCTGACGGTCAACGGCGCGCCGGTCGCGGCCACGTCGGTGACGAGCACGTCGGTGACATTCGCCTATCCGAACAACCTCAACTGCGACTCGCAGCTGTCCTTGACCATGCCCGACGGCCAGGCGGTGACGGCGTCGATCAACCCGACGCCGACGATCACCAACACGTTGCTCGGCAGCGGCGCCGCCGCAGGCAACGCGGTCTTCATCGTCCAGGGCACGGGCTTCTCACCTTCGACGACGGTCACGATCGGCGGCGCGCCTGCGCTGATCCTCAACGCTGGCGCGACGGTGATCTCGATGCGCACACCGCCCGGGACACCTGGCGTGGCGCCGGTCGTCCTGACGACGCCCGGCGGCTGCACGGCGACGACCAGCTACACGTATCAGTAGCAGGTCCGTCACGGCGTCGCTCAGCCGCGAGGGCCGTCCCAGTCGGCGATGTTCAGGGCCTCGAGGCTGGCCTTGCGGATGGGGTCAGTCGCGTCGTTGATCGCTTGCTGGCCGAAGTCGAGGCCCGAGATGGTGCGTAACGGTCGCTTGCCCTTTGGTGTGTCGATCAGCTCGGCGAACAGCTCGACCACGATGCCCGCGTCGGTCGGCACGTCGTCGTTCTCGAACATGTCGCTGAGCATCTGGACGAACCCGTTGAAGAACGCGTCGACGTGCGCGTATGCCGCCAGCATCTCCTGGTTGGCCGCCGGCTTCATGTTGTCGATGAACTTAGTCTTGAACGGGCCGGGCTCGACGACGACGACGTCGATGCCGAGCGGCCCTCGACGGCGCGCATCGTGGCGTAGACGTGGTGCCCTTTCGCGGCGAGCATTTTGGCGGCGTCGAAGCCGAAGCCGCTGCTGCATCCAGTGATAAGGATTTTCTTGGTCATCGGTGCGCTGTGTGAGTGCTCGACCAACCCTAGCGCGCCGATGGGGCGGGACAACATCGCTCGCCGTCGGCGGCGCGCTGGTCGCGCGGGATTTCAGAAGGTCTTCTCGTCGAAGTTTGCAGATCAAGGGAACTCGCCGCGCAGTTGTGGCAACTACTCGTGGGCGGGCCGTAGGCACGGCGTGATCGCCCTTCGTGAGTCCTGAATCCATAGATCCTGATGACATCTTCATCTGGCACGGGTCCGTACGACGTCGTGGTGATCGGTGGTGGCGCCGCCGGTCTCGGCGCGTCGATCGCGCTCCTCCACGCGGGCGTCGAGAACCACGTGATCCTTGAGCGGAAGACCGTCGGCGCGTCATTTGACGCTTGGCCGGCAGAGACGCGGTTTATCACGCCGTCATTCCCGACGAACTCGATCGGCATGATCGACCTAAACTCGATTGGGATCGGCTTTTCGCCGGCCTTCAGCCTGCAGGTCGAGCACCCGAGCGGCGAGGAGTTCGCGGCGCACCTGCGCGGGATCGCGGAGTTCATGGAACTGCCTGTACGCGACCACACCAACGTGAAGCGGGTGACCAAGTCCGGCGACGTCTTTCACGTGGAGACGGACGGAGAGACGCTCGAGGCGCGGCACGTCATCTGGGCCGCAGGTGAGTTTCAGTATCCCAAGCTCGATGGCTTCCCCGGCATCGAGCTCTGCCGCCACACCGCGACGGTCGCGAGCTACGACGCCCTCGACGGGGACGACTTTGTCGTGATCGGGGGTTACGAGAGCGGCGTGGACGCCGCGTACCACCTCGCCTGGAACGAGAAGCGCGTGCGGGTGCTGGACAGCGAGGATCCATGGGGTAGCGAGTCCTCGGATCCGAGCATCGCGCTGTCGACATACTCCCTGGAGCGCATGCGAGAGGAGCCCTTCGAAGAGAAGGTCGAGCTGCTGGCCAACACGCGGGTCGCAGCCGTGACGCAGAAGGGCGACGCCTTCGAGGTCGAGACGGCCGACGGACGCCGCTTTCAGACCCCTGTCGCGCCGTTGTTCGCGGGCGGCTTCGACGGCAGCCACAAGCTGGTCAGGGACCTGTTCGAGCTCCGCGAGGACGGGTTCCTGCTGCTCAACGAGCACGACGAGTCGACGGTGACCCCTGGCATCTTCTTGTGCGGCCCGGCTGTCCGGCACGACAACCACGTCTTCTGCTTCATCTACAAGTATCGACAGCGCTTTGCTGTCGTCGCGAAGGCGATCGCGACGTCTCTGGGCTTGCCCGCTGAGGGGCTTGAGCAATACCGCCAATGGGGGATGTATCTGGACGACCTCTCGTGCTGCGGCGAGGAGTGCGCGGCGTGCTGACGGAATCGAGCGACGTTCAGCGCCGACCGAAGAGCCGCTTGTCGTATGCGCTGCGCATCGAGTGGTTGGGTCAGGCGGCTGCGAGCGTCTTCTGGATCGTCAGCGTCTTTACCTATGGCATCTCGTCGACCGGCGATTACCTCCAGCTGGCGGCTGCCGCCTGTTGGTTTACGGCGAACGTCGCGACGCTAGCGGCTTACGAGGGTTGACCATGCCCCTGTCGAGCGAGATCGGATCTGGCGACGACAAATGCGGGGCCGTTCGGCCGCTTACGCGGCACGACGTCGACGCTCACGCCGCGATGATCGAGGTGGAGACGAGCGCCGAGCTCGCAGGCATCTTAGATCCGTCGGTGAACCTGTGCGTGTGGCGGCGCCCCGAGCGCACAGAGATCACTGCGTTGGCCAGTCGTGTCGCTGGCTCGTTGGGTTCGCGCTCGCGGTTCGTCTTCGAACGTGATGACGGCGCGATGTATCAGGCGGTCACCGATTTCTTGCCGGCGGCGGCCTGGGACGTCGACCGTCGCGCGGCGTCTGCGTGGCGAGACGACGTGCTCTCCATCTGCGAGGTGTTCGCGGACTGCGTAGAGGCCGCGGCGGCGATGGTGGTCCTCGAGGGGCCGTCGGAGGCGACCTGTCCTCGTTTTCACGTCGACCGCGTCGGGATCAGGATGTTGGTGACCTACAGCGGTCCCGGAACGGAGTGGCTGGAAGAATCGGACGTGGACCGGCGCTGGCTCGGCGCTGCAGGCCACGGCCTCCCAGACGACCAGAACGGCGTACTTCGTGACGGTGCCAAGATCCGATCACTGGCGCCGTTCTCGGTCGCTTTGTTTAAGGGTGAGGCGTGGCCTGGCGCAGAGCGCCGCGGCGTCGTGCACCGATCGCCAGACCCCTGCGGCGCGCCGCGCGTCCTCTTGAGGGTCGACGCGCTGAGTCCAGATGAGTGAGCAGCTGCAGGCGGTCGACGATCGTCTGCACGCACGAGGGCAAACATGACGCGTCAGCAAGCGGAGACCAACTCGCAGGGCAACGTCCCGGTCGTGATCCTCAACGGATTTCTGGGCTCGGGCAAGACCACGCTCATGCGCAGCTTGGTGGTGCAGTCGCGTAAGCAAGGCGTCGACCTAGGGGTCGTCGTGAACGACATGAGCGAGCTGGACGTCGACGGTCAGATCGTCGCGCAGGCCGAGCTCTTCGAGGAAGGCAGCAGCTTTTTCCAATCGATCTACTCCTGCGTGCTGAGCAGCAAGCAGGGCGTTCAAGAGCTGCAGCGCGCGCTCGAGGCGATGATGTCAGGGGAGTCACCTGAGCTGGTCCTGATCGAGACGAGCGGAAGCTGTCATCCGTTGCCGCTGGTGCAGTTCTTTGCTGCGCAAGAGCGCTTTCGACTCACCGGCCTACTGACGCTCGTAGACGCTGCGATGGTCGATCAGGACTACGACGGCGGCAGTGAGTTGTTCGTGAAGATGCAGCGAAACGTCCAGAGCGCGCGGCGAGACACTACCAACCTGCTCGTCGAGCAGATCTTGTTCTCCAGCCACGTCATGTTGACCAAGGTCGACCGCGTCGGCAGCGACAGGGTCCAGTCGCTCGCGCAGTCGATCCACCGCTTGAACCCGCTGGTGCCGGTCATGTCGTTGCCGTGGGGGAACTTGCCCGTCGATGACATCCTCGCGATGCCCGACTACGACTACCACCGCGTCGCGCAGTTGATCGACGAGCTTGCGCCTTGTCTGGAAGCGGAGGCCGACAACGACCGCCCATATGATCTGGCCACCCGGGTCATCAAGGACGATCGGCCGTTCCATCCAGAGCGCCTCTGGGAGACGTGCACGCAGCACCTCGGCCAGCACATTTACCGCAGCAAAGGGTTCTTCTACCTCTGCAGCCGTGACTCGGTCTCGCTGCTGTGGAACCAGGCGGCTGCCGGCATCAACCTTGAGCTCGTCGGGCACTGGCGGGCAGGGATCCTCGAAGACAAAGACAGCCGCTTAGACGCGTCGGAGCGAGCGGGGCTGCGAGAGCAGCTGGCGCGAGAGCCGGGGCGCTTTGGCGATCGCCACTGCCACTTGACGGTGATCGGGGACCGCGCGCAGGTAGACCAGTTCACGGAGTCTCTGCAGCGCTGCTTCTTGACCGAGGACGAGGTCCGACGTTGGCAGGCCGGCGAGGTGTTCTCAGATCCGTGGCCCGAGAGCTACGTGACCCGGACGAGCTGACGCGGGGCTTAGCGTCGAAGCGCTGGACGCGATAACGGGGATGATTTCTCGCTGTTTTGATCGCTTCGCGACCGCGCTCACTAAGCTCGCCCGGAACGATGACCATGTCCCAACCAGTATCTTCTCGCGCGCGCAGGCTTAGGCCTCGCTCGCTGACTGCGATCGGGCTCGCGCTCTTGGCGCTGCTCCCCGCCTGCGCCACCGGCGCCGCCCGACCGGCGTCCTCTCGCCAAGGCGACAAGAGCGGCTACCACCTGTTCAATCCGACGCCGCGCCAACAATGGCGGCCGATGAGCTCTGACCGACCCGACGTGACAGAGAGTCCGATCACGGTCGACGCTGGCGCTATGCAGGCGGAGATGAGCTTCGTCGATGTCACCACGGCGGACGGCGACCGCACCGTGAAGGCGATGGCGACCAACTACAAGTTTGGCATCACCAACAACATGGACCTGCAGGTGGTCTTCGACCCGTATGTCAGCGCTCAGAACGGCCCGCTAGACAGCGACGGCTTTGGGCTGACGCAGCTGCGGTGGAAGATCAACCTGTGGGGCAACGACGACGGCGGCTCTGCGCTCGGCGTCCTGCCGTTTATCCAGGCTCCGACCGCGGCCGACGGCCTGGGCAGCGACAAGGTGGAGGGCGGCGTCTGCGTCCCGTTCTCGACGGCCCTCTCCGACGGCGTGGGCCTCGGCATGATGCTCCAAGGTGGCGCGGTCTACGACGAGGCCGACGGCGAGCACGACCTTGAGTTCGTCGGGACCGTGGTGCTGAGCGCCAACATTACCGATGCGCTCGCCGGCTACGTCGAATCGATCTCCGTGGTCGGTGACGACGCAGCGGCGGGGTTTCGGCAAACCATCGGCGCTGGTTTGACCTACGCCTTCGACCCAGACGTCATCTTTGACGTGGGTACGAACACGGGCATCACCGACGACGACACGGACGACTTCAACGCCTTCGCTGGCGTGACCTTCCGCTTCTAATGGTCACCGCGGGCAGTCTAGGTCGTCTCTCCTGAGCGGTGGCTGCTGGCGGCGACGGTGTCGGTCGCATCAGGCGCTGCGCGGCCCGTATCGGGACGCTCGCCGCCCACGCGCGGCGACGCCAAGAGGCGCGCGCGTTGCTGCTAGAAGCAGCGCGGGGAATTGCCTACGGTGAGGCAGCGCGCGCGGCGTCGTGCTGAGCACGCAGCGCGCGTCACAGCCAGCTAGCGGAGGCGTTGGGAGTTGGTGAAGCAGCGTCGGGGTCGATGGAGTCCATGAAGATGGCGAAAGGGAAATCCAAAGAGGGCCTGCTTGCCTTTGTGCACATACCGAAGACTGCCGGGACCACCCTCAAGATGGTCCTGCAGAACTCATTCTGTGTGCGGCTCTGCAACCTCATGCCGCTCGTGGAGCCCGTCGCTGTCGAGGCGGATTTAGCCTACGCGAAGCGAGTCTACCGCTTGGGGTTGCGGTGCATTCTGGGTCACAGCCTGATCAATACGAGCGACCACTTTGAGTCGCGTTTGCTTCGCTTCACGTTTGTTCGCGATCCGGCGAAGCGTTGCCTGTCGCATTTCCTGCACAAGAAGCGGGCTGCGAAGCGGGCCGGCAAGTCGTTGAGCTTCTATGAGTTCTTAGAAGACAAGGCGATGTGGAACGCGCAGACCAAGATGATCGCTGGTTCCGACGATCTTGAGCGCGCAAAGAACGAGCTCGAGGACTACCTCTTTGTTGGTCTGACGGAGAGATTCGAGGAGTCGCTGGCCGTCCTCGACGAGCTCTCTCCCTACTCCTTACGCCTTGAATGCAGGCGACTCCACGTCGCGTCCAATCCTGGTGATCGCCACGAAGTCTTGGATGATCCCGACGCCTGCCGCTTATTGGTCGAGGCGAACGAGATCGATCAGCAGCTCTACGATCACGTCTCAGAGACGGTGTATCCCCGCTTCCTCGCGGCTGCTGGACTCGATGAGTCGTCGAGCTCGCGCCGGATCATCGATCTCAAGCGGCGGCCCATGCGCTACTGGCTCTGTCGGTGGTTCCAGAACGGCGTATATCGTCAGCTCGTCTACCGCCGCCGCGCGCGGAAGTCGCAGGCAGCGCGCGTCGCCGATTAGGTCGCAGCTTGGACGAGCGCGATACGTCGCGTCGTGGGCGAAGAGTTCGCCCAACGGCGTTCGCGGACCCTGGTGGGGTCGCCGCGCATCTCCAAGCGCGCGTTGGCCTGGGTTAAGGCGTGTGGCGCGCTCCGCTGCGCGAATCGCCTCGCCGCTGGACCGTTGACGAACGAGCGGCCGCGCCTGCATGCTTGTCGTGACTTCGGCGGCTCCGCAGCGCGGGTTGCGGCGCGCGCAGGTGACCGCGCAAGGTTGTGAACACATGGGAGATGGGATGAGCAAAGTTCGTTGGGGGATCCTGAGCACCGCAGCTATCGGGACCGAAAAGGTCATCCCCGCGATGCAGCGGGCGAGGCTTTGTGAGGTCGCGGCGATCGCCTCGCGGAACCTCGGCAAGGCGCAAACCGCCGCCGACAGACTGGGTATCGCCGCGGCCTATGGTTCGTATGAGGAGCTGCTCGCTGACCCCGACATCGACGCGGTCTACAACCCGCTGCCCAATCATTTGCACGTGCCGTGGTCTATACGCGCGCTCGAAGCGGGCAAGCACGTGCTCTGTGAGAAGCCGATCGGGTTGACGTCCAGCGAAGGCCAACAGCTGGTCGACGCCGGCAAGCAGCACCCCAAGCTGAAGTTGATGGAAGCGTTCATGTATCGCCACCACCCGCAGTGGTTGCGCGCCCGCCAAATCGTTCGTGACGGCGGGATCGGCGAGCTGCGCACGATCCAGTCGGCCTTCGCATACTTCAACGATGACGCCGGCGACATCCGGAACGCGGCCGACATGGGTGGCGGCGCGATGATGGACATCGGGTGCTACCCGATCTCTTTATCTCGGTTCCTCTTCGACGAAGAGCCCTGCCGGGTCTTTGGCGCCGTTGAGGTCGACCCGCGGTTCCAGACCGACCGGTTGGCTTCGGGTGTCCTTGACTTCGGTGCGGGCACTTCGACGTTCATCTGTTCGACGCAGCTCGCGCCGTATCAGCGCGTGCACATCTTTGGCACGGAGGGGCGCGTAGAGATCGAGATCCCGTTCAACGCGCCGCCGGACGTGCCGTGCAAGATGTGGCATCAGCGGGGGGAGGAGATCGAGGAGATCCAGCTGGATACGTGCGATCAGTACGGCATCCAGGGCGACCTGTTCGCGCGCGCGATCCTAGAGGACGCCGAGGTGCCTACGCCGATCGAGGACGCCGTCGCCAACATGCGCGTGATCGAGGCGGTGTTCCGCAGCGCGGAGTCTGGTCGCTTTGAGGCCATGTAATCACAGCTGGGGCGGTGACGGATCGCGACTGCCTCGAGCGCCTGCGCGCAAGTCCTTCTCTCAACTTGGATTGAGAAAACAGCAGGTAGGCGACATGCTGGCCGATCGCTGACGCACCGCAAATCGAATCAGGCAGATGGTTATTACGAACGCGAAACCTCTTAAGTCCATGCTGGTCGAGGGCGGCGTCATCATGACGTCGATCCTTCTGGCTTTCTCGCTCGATGCCCTTTGGGACTCGCGCAAGTTGGCAGGCAAGGCGCAGGTCGCGCTCTCGTCTCTGAAGGATGAGTTTGAAGCAAACCTGCGCGCGTGCGTTGAAGTCCGTGACTACCACGCTGAGAAGGCTCGCCAGTTCTCCGCTGTGCTCAAGATGAGCGATGATGATGTGCTCGGTATGAGCGAGCGAGAGGCGACGTCAGCTTATTACTCGTTCTGCTCTCCGCGGACGTTCGACGCGCTGCTGGGGACAACGAAATCGGTGATCAGCACCGGCACCTTCGACATTCTCCAGGACACGCAGCTTCGCAAGGAGCTAGATCAGTTCCTGAACCTGATGGAGGACACCCACGAGGACATCCAGAACATGCTTCATTTCATGCGCTTGTTGGGTGAATACGAGGTCACGCTCGGCGGACCTTGGGGGGACCCCGACGACCTGGTTGATGTAGGGGGCGCGACGCTGGACACCTCCTATCAGACCAAGATCACGACGACCGATCTCCTCGCGTTGCTGCGTGACGCGGGCTTTGTAGGACGCGTCAAGCTCTACCACGGCTGCGCTAGTTGGTATTGCGGCGAGCTGGGGCAGCTCGCCGAGCACATCCGGAAGGTCCTACGCACCATCACCGAGTTGCAAGGATGACCGATCTCTTGCCTTCGGGATCGATAGCTTCAACGCTTTGCTTCCTGATCGCAGACCAGTGACCCGATGCGCGTGGGCGGGCGTTCGACTTGCTTGTAGGAGTTGTTGAGCGCGTAGCAGGAGCGTCGTGGTGGCCAGTTGCGGGTTCTCCGGTCGATCCAGGTCTTCGACAGAGGCCATGCTGTAGCCGATTCGTGGTCTGGATATGGTGGAGCACGAATCGACGCCTGCACCGATGATTGACTTCAAACCTTCACGACAGGAGACGATCAGCATGACCTCGCTGTCCTTCGTCGCCGTGATCGTTCTTGCTGTGACCTCGACCCTCCACGCGCAGTCGGGCCGAGGCCGGTTCTTTGATCGTCTCGATAGGAACGGGGACGGCCAGCTGGACCGCGAAGAGTTCAAGCTCGCGCGGATCGCTCGACGCAACCCTCGTATGTTCGATCGGATGGACAGCGATGGAGACGGCCTGGTCACGCGCAAGGAGGCCGCTCGGGCCGCTGCGGCGATTCAGGCGGCTGCGGATGAGGGCTCCGTCGCTGCGAAGGACGGCGCTACCACGATGCGCTGGACCATCGACGGAGAGGAGCGCACCGCGCTGGTCCGGCTCCCTAAACTCGCGAAAGGGGAGCGCGCGCCGCTGGTCTTCGTGTGGCACGGGCACGGCGGGAGGGCTGGTGGCGCAGCCCGGCAGTTCGGTATCCAGGACCACTGGCCGGAGGCGATCGTGGTTCATCCCCAGGGTCTGCCGACTCCTAGGAAGCGGACCGACCCCGAGGGGCTCCGCTCCGGATGGCGCGTGGATGGGCCTGCGGCGACGAATCGCGACCTGAAGTTCTTCGATCTCATGTACGAGGATCTGCTCGAAAGAGAGATCGTCGATCCCGAGCTGGTGTATTCGACCGGCCATTCCAATGGCGGCGGATTCACCTACACCCTGCTCGTCGAGCGAGGGGATCGTCTCGCAGCCATCGCACCCTCGTCTTCCGCCTCTTCGAGGCATCGCGGTCGCTCCTTCCCAAAGATCCCGATCTTTCATCTGGCTGGACGCAACGACGCGGTTGTGAAGATGGCGTGGCAGCAAGCCACCATTGACCACCTGCGCCGGATCTACGCGTGCGATGATCCGGAGCCATGGGGTGATCATCCCGACTGTCGGACTCACCCGTCACCGGAAGGCCATCTCCTCGTGACCTGCGTGCACGACGGCACGCACAAGTTGCCGGATGCTGCCGGCCAACTCTTCACCCGGTTCTTCCGTGACCACGCCCGATCGGTCCGTGCGGCGCGGACGGAGGTCGACAACAACATCCCCAAGGTCGACCCGCCCGACAGCAGCCCTTCGAGGGGCGTGGATCGCGTCGAACGGCGTCGACCTCCGCGCCTCCCGCGGGAGAAGAAGACCTCGATCGGCGAGGTCGTCAAGATCGACGGAATCACGACGCAACTCTTCTGGGGCGGATGTGCGCCTCATCACGAACGGCGCCAAGACCAGCGACGCCGTTCGCGAGGACCACGACCCATTTGCTGCAGACTTGGCGCCCCTGGTGGCGCAGGCGCCGAGCAGGTAGCCAGTGCGAGCACCCGCGGCCGGCGCGCGTAATGGGGTGCCCCTGGCCTCGAGCCCGATCCAAACACCCCATCGGACTACTTCTTTACGGGATCTTCCTGGGGGCCGGCTTGCTTGAGCTCCTCGTTGAATCGGTTGCGGTAGATGTTCGCTTCATTGTCGTAGAACTTCGCCCAGCCTCTGCTCATGGCCTCGACGAACTCGGGTGAGAAGTCTCCGATGGAGATGTCCACGTAGTCAGGATCGCCAGGGACCGGCTTTCGGGACCACCTCTCGAAGAAGGGCTCGTAGCGGGCTTTGTCTGCGTCACGCAACCTTTCGTACTGCTGGTCCGTGATGAACCTGGGCAAGGTGCCCGCGTCCTTGGCGCAGGACGTAGCGAGGACTGCCAGAGCTAGCGCGATCTCCTTCATCGCTACGTGTGCTTCTGCTTCAGTTCGGCTCGTTGTTGGTGCTGGAGGACTTCGTCCATCGTAGGCATCCTCATCGACAGCGCTCAAACCCTGCTTTTGAGCAGGGATGAGAATGGAGCGGGTGATCGGGATCGAACCGACGACATTCAGCTTGGGAAGCTGACGTTCTACCACTGAACTACACCCGCATCTGAGCCGGCCGAGGCCGGTTCCTGATGGTGGCGAATGGCGCGCGTCAGGTCAAGCGTGACGCCGCGACCGCGCGGTCGCACAGCGCGAGCGAGCGGAGGTTGCCGCGGGCGCTGTGCAGGGGCTCGCGGCCGCTCCAGGCCGCGTCGAGCAGCTCGGCCATGGCGCCGTGGAACCCGCCTGGGAACCACGTCCCCTCAAGCTTGGGCGCGCACCAGCCGTCTGCGGTGGCGAGCACCACGCGCTGGTCTTCGAGCGGGGGGCCGTCGCTCTGGAGCGCCCCTCGACTCCCGAGCACGGTGGTGGTGTCGCGCTGCTCCGTCACGGCGTCGCCGTCGAAGCGCAGCGACGCGCGGGCGCCGTCAAACGCCACCTCGACGTCGCCCGACAGCGCCGGCTTGGCGCGCTGGGTCGGTGTGCGCGTCACGCTCGCCTCGACTTCGCGAGCGTCTCCTGGGAGCAGCGAGCACACCAGGTCGAACCAGTGGATGCCGAAGTCACGCAGCAGCAGGTTGGGGTCGTCGTCGAAGGGCGTCCCTACGACCCAGTTGTGGTCCCAGCGGATCGACACCTGCACCGTGTGCACGTCGCCTACGAGGCCCGCGCGCACGGCCTCGCGGATCCAAGCGAGGTGCGGCGCGAAGCGCCCGTTCTGGTTGACGGCGAAGGGCACGCCGGCGCGCTCTGCCCGCTCGACCAGGCGCTGCGCCGTCGCGAGGTCTTCGGCCAGGGGCTTCTGGCTCAGCACGGGGAGCCCGCGGTCGATCGCCTGCTCGATCAGCGCGACGCGGTCGGCGGGGTGCGGGGTCAGGTCGACCGCGTCTAGCCCGTCGATCGCGAGCAGCTCGTCGAGGGTGTCGCACACCCGCGCCCGCGGGCAGTGGGTCTGCTGCAGCTGCTCAGCGCGCGCGCGGGTGCGGCTCTGCAGCGCGACGACCTCGTAGCCGGCTGTGGCGTAGGCCTGCAGGTGCGTCGGCGCGATGCCGCCGCAGCCGACCAGGGCGATCCGCGGGGTGCGCGGCAGCAACTTGGGCCGGTAGGCGAGCGTCGGCGCGTCGACCTGCGGGCCGCGCAGCGCCAAGGGCTCCGCGTCCGCGCTCACGCGTCGAGCAGCGGCACCGTGCGCCGCTCTGCTGCGCTCAGGACGGCGCTGTCGACGATCTGCTGGCCGATGCGCGAAATCGCGGTCGTGCACGGCCCGTCGACGTCTTCGTCGTTGTCGAGCGCGTGCAGCAGGTTGGCGACCGGGTTGCGACAGCGCAGCGGCACCTCGTCGCACGGCACCTCGTGGCCTTCTGGGTTCGCCTTTGTCTGCACCCGCACCGACGTCTGGTAGTCGAACGTCGCGATCGTGCCGTCGGTGCCCTGCAGCACGAAGCCGCACTGCGGCTGCGGCTGGTGCGTCCACGGGTCGGTGTAGGTGCCCCAGCGCGTCTCGAACTTCGACAAGCCAAACGCGTAGCGCGCCACCGTGATCGAGTGCTCGTCGACCTCGAGGCCCGGCGGCTGGTCGACGACGCAGGTGACGTCGATCGGCTTCTTGCCGCCGAGGAACCACGTACCGAGCGTCGTGCCGTAGCCGAGGTAGTCGAGCAGCGAGCCGCCGCCGTGCGCGCGCTGGTAGAACCAGCTCTGTGGCTTCTCGGCGGCGACCTCTGCAGCCGTCTTCTCGCGCTTGTCGGCGCCGTGCCACAGCGGGCCGCGGTTGCCGTCATAGTAGTGCACCGACAGAACGTCGCCGATCGCGCCGTCGTCGACGAGCCGCTTGGCGGTGCGGTGGCTCGGCATCCAGGCTAGCGGCCAGTTGATCATCAGGCGCTTGCCCGTCTGAGCGACGGCGGCCGCCATCCGGTCGGCCTCGGCGAGCGACGCCGCGAACGGCTTCTCCATGATGATGTGCACGCCCGCGCGCGCGACGCGCTCGGTCCACTCGCCGTGCCGGGCAGACGCGGGGCACAGCACGACGACGTCCGGGCGGGTCTCCTCCAGGCATCGCTCGACGTCGGCGTAGACACGATCGCGCGGCACAGCGAAGTCACCGATCGCCTCCTCCATGCGCTGCGGCTGCTCGTCACACAGCCCGACGATCTCGGCGTCGGGGTGCTCATTGGCGGCTCGCAGGTTGTCGCCCATGTGGAAGTGGTCGAAGTTGACGCCGGCGATGCGGAAGCGGCTCATGACTTGTTTCGTCTCGCGCTGTGGTCGTGGTCGGGGTCGAGCCAGCTAGCCTGCGCGCCGGTGCGCTGCTGGGAGGCTTCCAGCAGCGCGCGGTCCGGCAGCTTGTGCAGCTTGGTGTAGCCCGGGTGGTGGTGGTCGATCACGGGCTCGTTGTCCCGGTGGTTGTAGCAGCAGATCAGGGCCCAGCGGCGCTTCGCCGAGCGGTTCTGGTCGGAGCGGTGCAGTAGGTTGGGGTGGAAGAACAGCGCGTCGCCGGCAGCCAGCTCGACGTGCTCGACGCCGAGCCGACGCTGGATGTGCGCGACGCGGTCGGGGTCGGCGCCCGCCTGCTCGCCGGTCAGCTGGTGGTCGACGCGGCCGAGCCGGTGGCTCGCGGGAATCACCTGCAGGCAGCCGTTGTCGCGCGTCGCTGGGTCCAGCGCGACGAACATCGAGACGAGGTCCGGCGCCAGCAGGCCGTTCTCGTACCAGTAGCCGTAGTCCTGGTGCCACGCCCAGGCGCCGCCTACTTCGGGGTCCTTGAGGATCAGCTTGCTGTGGTAGTGGTAGACCTCGCCAGCGACCAACTGCTCGGCCCGCTCGACCACGCGCGCGGTCCGTGACAGCACGCCGTAGACGTCGTCGCCCGGGTGGTTCCACAGCGACAGCCGCACGCGGCCACCCTCGCCGTCGGCGCGGTCGAACGCGTGCCGCTTTAGCTCCTTGTCTCGCGCCGCCGCGGCCAGCACCCGCGCGATCTCCGGCGCCGAGAACAGCCCGCGCGCGACGTGGTAGCCGCGCGCGCGGTAGCCGGAGAGGTCTGCTTGGGACAGGTGCATGGGCACCGACACAGAATACGCGCATCGGCGCCCGACGCGCGCGCAGGTCGACGCTCCGGGCGAGAACCGCGGCCGCCGCCGCGCTCGCTCAGCGGCGCTCGGCGCGCTCGGGGTGCTGCCACGGGACGGCGCCGCCGCGCTGCATGTGGGCGCGGAGCTTGGCCGCGAGGCCGCGGTAGATCTTGGGGTGCAGCTCGCGCACGTCGCTGGCCTCGAGCGGGTCCTCGTCGAGGTGGTAGAGCTCGAAGTGCTGCTCGGGAGCGTTTTGCAGCAGCTTCCAGCCGCCCGAGCGCACCGCCCAGATCGACTGGCCGAGGTAGCGAAGGTTGCCCTCTTTGCGCGTCCAAAACAGGTCGCGCTCGAGCTGCTGTGGTCGGCCGAGCAACGTCGGCAGCACGCTGACGCCGTCGATGCCAGCGGGTCGCGCCGCGCCGGCGGCCTCGCAGCAGGTCGCGAACACGTCCATGCTGAGCGTGACCACGTCGGTCTGCGAACCAGGCTCGATGCGGCCGGGCCACGCCGCCGCTTGGGGGACGCGCAGGCCGCCTTCATAGAGCTGGCCCTTGCTGCCGCGCAGCGCGCCGTTGTTCGCGCCGACGCCCAGCTGGCCGCCGTTGTCGCTGGTGAACAGCACCAGCGTCTCGTCTTCGAGCCCCGATCGCTGCAGCGCGTCGAGCACCCGACCGACGCCGGCGTCCATGTGCTCGATCAGCGCGGCCAGCCGCGCCCGCTTCTTCGGCATGTCGGGCGCCCGCGCGCGCACCTTGGCGAGCCAGTCGGCGGGCGGTTGGATCGGCGTGTGCGGCGCGTTGTAGGCGAGGTAGAGGAAGAACGGCTGGCGGGCGCCCTCGCGGGCTCCGCGCTCTTCGATGTAGTCGACCGCCCACGTCGTGAACACGTCGGTCGCGTGGCCCTGCGGGTCGACCACGTCGCGGTCGCGCCGCATGTAGTTGCGGCCCGCGCGGCGGTGGTCGAAGTAGTCGTCCATCATGTCGCCGAGGAAGCCCGCGAAGCGATCGAAGCCTTTGTGGTTGGGCAGGCACTCCGGGCGGTCGCCCAGGTGCCACTTGCCGACGCACGCTGTGTGGTAGCCCGCGTCGCTGAGGACCTGCGGCAGGAGCGTGGAGCTGGGCGCGAGGTAGCCCCAGCTGTCCTGCGGCGCGTGCGTGCGGATCACGCCGGGCACCCCGACCAGCTCGGGGTAGCGACCGCTTAGCAGCGCCGCGCGCGTCGGCGAGCAGACCGGACAGTTGGCGTAGGCCTGCGTAAACTTCACGCCGCGGGCGACGAGCGCGTCGATCGCGGGGGTCTGCAGGTCGGTCGCGCCGTAGCACGAGAGGTCGCCCGCGCCGAGGTCGTCGACCAGGATGACGACGATGTTCGGGCGTTCAGGCTGCTGGGCGGGCGCGGTTACCGCGAGCCACGCCAGCGAGAGGCCGTAGAGCAAGTCGTGAGGCGTCCGCATCCTCTGCGAGGATGCGCTCCGAGCCGCAGGGTTCGAAGCGAAATCGCCGCCCGCGCGGTTTCTGCGCGGGCGGCGAGCGGGCCTCAGTAGTGGCTGTATTGCCGCGTCGTCAGCATGTCGACGACGGGCTTGCTGCGCGGGAGCTCATAGTCCACGGCCGCGACCGTCGAGTCATCGATGGTCGAGACGAGCCGCAGGGAGACTGTCACCGCTTCGCTGACGACTCCATAGGTGCCGACTAGCGCGAACTTGGCGTTGTGATCGGCTGCGAGGTTTTGGATATCGCGGGACAGCAAGAATTGACCGTTATCTCGGACGATCATGTGGTCTTGCCGAACGGTCGCGTGGATCACGTCGACGGCGCGCTGCGACAGACGGCTGGCGTGGAACTCCGAGACCTGGCGGCCGAACATCGACGTGCGGCTTACGTCGTTGATGTCAACGAGAGTGGACACGAGCATCCTCCCGCAGTCGACGGTTGGCACTTGAGCCAGCAGGTCGTCGACCGCGTCATAGCAGGTCGCGCGCGTACCCGTCATCGTGGGCGGATGCGTCGTGCGCTCAGGCCCGATGCACGCGCCAGCAGTAAAGAGCGTCAGCGCGAACGCCGCGGCGGTAGATAGGAGGCGCATCGCTTATTGGCCTCCGACCTTGGGCAGCTCGCAGCAAGCTTCCTTGGCAGCTTCGGCGGCGGCTGGGGCTGGCGGGTGGATGACGATCGGCTCGATTTGAGCAGGGGAACGCCAGTTGCTTCGGTCCAGCGGGACGCAGTGATCGTTCACTGGGCAGTTGTCGGTGGCGGTGAGCCGGAACGCGCGGCCGTAGTTGACGCGCTCCCGCAGCATCTGGAGCTCTTGCGCTGCCGCAAGTCGTGCCGCCTCCGAGGCGACGAGCGCGTCGGCGTGCGCGGCGTTGTTGCGGGCGATTTCGTCGTTGGCTGCCTCCAGCTCTGCGACCTTTGCTTCGTTCTCGAGCACCTTGAGGGTGGACGTGACGAACTTGTCGACATCGGCGTCGGAGATCGAGGCGAGCACCCAGCACTTGTAGCGGCGCATGGTCGCGCGGCCGTTGTCGCGGATGATCCACTGCTCCCAGTGTTGGTCAACGGGCAGCAGCTGGCCGATGATCGCGTCGGTGAATTGCCAGGTCCGGGACGCGATGGACTGCGCAGGACGCTCGCCCATACCCGGGTTGTTCGGGGCCAAGCTCGATGTTGCGCGGCCTACGTATCGGGCTCCTGCGGCCCAGTCTTTGTCGCACAGCTCGGCCTCTACGCGGGTGCCGACGAATTCGGCCAGCTGCTGGCGCGCGTGCATCAAGGCTTCGTCGAAAGCTTTGCGTTCGTCCAAAACGTTGAACGCACCGCCGCGTCCGACGAATGAGATCTTGCCGCCGCTTGAATCGATGCGGCCAGCCACCCATTCAGGCGCGCTGTCGTTTCCAGTGATGGCGCTGCGGATGAGCTCCTCGTGAAGCTTTGTGGTCGGCGTGGCGCACGCGATGAAGAAGAAGGTCGACAGGCTGAGCGTCAGCCCGGTTCGTACGTGTTGCATGGTGTGTGGGGGGGCTCCTGTGTGTAGAGGTGCTCACGGTCGAATGTCTCTGGCTCGGGTGCGTGACAAGATTTCTGAAGTCGCCGCTTCAGGCCTCGCCCCGTCTCAGCAGATCGCCGCGACTCGCGCGTTGGGGTTTGCGCGACGCGCGCCACGCTTCCGCGCGGCCCGTTTACGGCAGGGCGCAGCGCGCTTGCTCGCTCCGGCGGATCTTTATCTGTCGACCCAGTAGTGGTAGCAGCAGATACGGCGTTGGTCGCCCTCGGCCTGCTGCACCAGCAGGAACTCGTAGCCGCCAGCCTGCCCGGGCACCGTGTACTGCGCGCGCAGCCGCGCGCTCGACCCGCCATACGGCTGCGAGGATTTATAGACGCGGACCTCGTTGTCGGCGTCGTCGGGCCCCTTGAGCGGGTGCAGCTGCTGGTGGATGTAGAACGCGACGCTGCCGAGCAGCCCGCTGAAGAACGTTCGGACGGCGGCGCCGTCTGCGAGCTGCGCGGCGTCGACTAGGTAGTCGCGGCGCTGCGCCTGCAGGCCGCCGCTGTCTTCCCCGAGGTTTGCCGAGGGACCAAGCAGCGCGGTGAGGCCTTTGATGGCCAGAGGTCGGATCTCCTCCGCGACGCCTGGAGGGGATGGCGCGGCCGGCGCGTCCGCGGCTCGAACCTCAGCGCCCTGCAGCGCGATCGAGGCGGCCTGGGTGAACAGCTCCGGTTGGATGACCGCGCCCGGGCCGCTGTTTTTGGGTTCGGCGCAGCTGGCCATCAGGACCAACAGCGCCCCGATCGCGCGCTCGGCATTCGACATGCAGTGATTTCACTCGTGGCGTGTCGCGCTGTCACCATTCTGTGTCAGGGTCGACGCCCGAAATCGGGCGTTCGCGGGCGAACCCGCTACGATGAGCAGATGCCCTCTCGCTCGCTGGTCGGTGCGCTTTGTGTGGCCGTCGCGACGCTCGGTCTCCCCTGCCAGCGGCAGGCGAGCTGGGCGGACGCGCCGGTCTCCGCGCCAGAGGCGCCGCCGGTCGCCGACGGTCGGTGGGCGATAGGTGAGCTCGATCGGTTCGTGCTGCAGCCGCTCGAGGCGGCGGGGCAGCGGCCCGCGCCCGCCGCAGCGCGCCGCACGTTGGCGAGGAGGCTGGCCTTTGACCTGACCGGCCTGCCGCCGTCGCGCGAGCAGGTGCAGCGCTTGGTCGAGGACCCGTCAAATGAGGCCTATGAGCAGTTGGTGGACGAGCTGCTCGCCTCGCCGCACCACGCCGAGCGCCTCGCGATGTACTGGCTGGACCTCGTGCGCTTCGCGGACACGACGGGCGTGCACGCCGACAACCCGTGGGACATCTACCCGTATCGCGACTGGGTGATCCGGGCGTTTCGTGACAACATGCCGTTCGACCAGTTCACGATCGAACAGCTCGCGGGCGACCTGCTGCCTGACGCGACCCGCAGCCAGCACGTCGCCGCGTCCTACAACCGGCTCAACCTGATCACGCGCGAAGGCGGCTCGCAGCCCAAGGAGTTCATCGCGCGCTACATGGCGGACCGGGTCCGTAACGTATCGACGGTCTGGATGGCGGCGACGGTCGGCTGCGCCGAGTGCCACGACCATAAGTTTGACCCGATCCCGACCCGCGACTTCTACCGGATCGGCGCCTTCTTCGCGGACATCCAGCAGGTCGGCGTCTACTCGCAGGGGGCGGCGAAGGGGCGGTTCTTCGGCCCCTACCTCGAGGTCCCGAGCGACGCGCAGGAAGCGCAGCTCGCGGCGCTCGACCGCGAGATCGCCGCTGCGCGGGCAGCGATGTCGCGAGACACCGCCGCGCTGCAGGCCGCGCAGGCGGCCTGGGAGCGCGAACTGCGGGTCCAGCCGCCTGCGCCCCCGACCTTCGGCGCGTGGCGCGCGTCCGGTCCCTATAAGGCCGACAGCTTCGGCGAAGCGCACGACGCTGCGTTTGCACCGGAGCGCAGCGTCGACCTCGACGCGGAGGCCGCCGGTTCGCCTGTCTGGGTCGAACACGCCGAGTGGGCGGACGGGCAGGTGCACCAACTGGTCGGCGGGAACTCTGCCTACTACCTCTACCGCACGATCCACGTCGCGCGCGCGCAGCGCGGCACGCTGTGGTTCGGCAGCGACGACTCGATCCGCGTCTGGCTCGACGGCGCGCAGCTGCTCGAGAACAAGGTCACGCGCGGGGTCGTGCCCGACCAGGAGCGCTTGGACGTCGCGCTCGAACCCGGCGATCACAGCCTGCTGGTTAAGATCACCAACGGCGCGGGCGGCTTCGGCTTCTACTTTCGGCCGGAGTTCGCCGACCTGCCCGCCGACGTGCGCGCGCTGATCGCCGCGCCAGCGGCCGCGCGGGACGACGCAGGTCGCGCGCGCCTCGCGGCCTATCACCGCTCGGTCACTCCGCTGCTCGACGCCGAACGAAAGCAGCAGGCTGCGCTCGAGCAGCGACGCAGCGCGCTGGTCGACAGCTTCCCGGTCTGCATGGCGACGGTCGCCACCGCGCCCGCGGTCACGCGCGTGCTGCGGCGCGGCGACTGGATGGACGAGGGCGGCGAGGTCGTCGCGCCGGGGGTGCCGACGGCGTTCGGTAAGCTGCCCGAGCTCGGCCGTCGCGCGACGCGGCTGGACCTGGCGCGTTGGCTGGTCAACGGCGACCACCCGCGCACCGCGCGCGTGTTCGTCAACCGGATGTGGGCGCGGCTCTTCGGCCGCGGCATCGCGCGGTCGCTCGACGACTTCGGCGCGCAAGGGGTCGCGCCGTCGCACCCCAAGCTGCTGGACTTCCTGGCGCAGCGCTTCGTCGCGTCGGGCTGGGACGTGCGCGCCCTCCTGCGCGAGCTCGTGACCAGCGCCTCATACCGACAGTCCTCGCGCTGTGACGCTGCGACCGAGAGCCTCGACCCGTACAACGCGCGCTTCGGGCGTCAGGCGCGCTACCGCCACGACGCCGAGGTCGTGCGCGACAACGCGCTCTCGGTCAGCGGCCTGCTGGTGCGCGACCTGTTCGGACGCAGCGCGAAGCCGTACCAGCCGGCGGGCTTCTACCAACACCTCAACTTCCCCAAGCGGCGTTACCAGCAAGACCAGGGGGCGATGCTGTGGCGTCGGAGCCTCTACACGCACTGGCAGCGTCAGTACCTGCACCCGGCGATGTCGGCGTTCGACGCGCCGTCGCGCGAAGAATGCACGGTCGAGCGCGCCCGCTCCAACACGCCGCTGCAGGCCTTGGTGCTGCTCAACGACCCGATCCTCGTCGAGGCGGCGCGCGGACTCGCGACGCGGACCTTGCGCGAAGCCAGCGGCGACCCGCTGCGGTGGATCTTCGGCGAGGCGCTGCAGCGAGCGCCGACGCCGCAGGAGCAGCGCGTGTTGCGCGGCCACTTAGACAAGCTGCGCCGCCAATACGCCGCGGACGTCGCGGCGGCGCGCGCGCTGGTCGGAGTGGGGGAGCACCCCGCGCCGGCCGACCTCGACCCCCGCGCGGTGGCCGCGTGGACCGGCGTCGCGCGCGTCGTCCTGAGCTTGCACGAGACCCTGACCCGGAGCTGATCGCCGTGCACGCCTACGACCCACTCACCCGACGCTCGTTTTTAGGCGGCGGTGTAGCCGGAATCGGCGCGATCGCGGCGCGTGAGCTGATGAGCCGCGCCGGCGCGACCGACCGAACGGGGCGCTACGACGGCGCGGTCTCGCCGCGGCACCACGCGCCGCGCGTCAAGCGCGTCATCCACCTCTACATGGCGGGCGGGCCTTCGCACCTCGAGACCCTNGACCACAAGCCAAAGCTNCGCGAGCTCCACGGCCAGCCGATGCCCGAGTCGTTTACGCGGGGTCAGCCGATCGCGCAGCTGCAGGGCCAGCGCTTGACGTGCTTGGGGCCGCAGCACCCGTTCGCGCGGTTCGGCCAGAGCGGGCAGGAGATCTGCGCGCGGTTCCCGCACATCGGCGCCGTCGCCGATGAGCTGGCGATCATCCGGTCGATGAAGACGGACCAGATCAACCACGACCCGGCGCACACGCTGTTCAACACGGGCAACACCGTGCCGGGGCGGCCGTCGATGGGCTCGTGGGTGACATACGGCCTGGGCAGCGAGTGCGACGACCTCCCCGGGTTCGTCGTGCTGACGTCGGTCGGCAAGGGCGGCCAGGCGCAGCCGATCGCGGCGCGGCAGTGGAGCGCCGGCAGCCTGCCGTCGCGCTTCCAGGGCGTCGAGTTCCGCAGCCAGGGTGACCCGGTGCTCTACGTGCAGAACCCCGCTGGCGTCAGCCGCGGTCAGCAGCGGGAGGCCGTCGACGCGATCCGCGCTCTCAACCAGCTCCACGACCAGCGGGTGCGCGACCCCGAGATCGCGACGCGCATCGCGCAGTTCGAGATGGCGTTTCGGATGCAGGCGTCGGTGCCCGAGCTGGCGGACCTGAGGACGGAGCCGCAGGAGGTCCTGGACCTCTATGGCGTGCAGGGCCAGGACGGTTCGTTCGCGTCCAACTGCCTGCTGGCGCGCCGGCTCGCCGAGCGCGGCGTGCGCTTCGTCCAGGTCTACCACCGCGCGTGGGACCACCACGGCGGCGTCAAGCGCGCGGTCGAGATCACCGCCGACGAGGTCGACAAGGCGACGGCGGCGTTGATCACGGACCTCAAGCGCCGCGGCATGCTCGACGACACGCTGGTGCTGTGGGGCGGAGAGTTCGGCCGCACCCCGATGGGCCAGGGCAACGGCCGCGACCACCACATCCGCGGGTTCTCTTACTTTATGGCGGGCGGCGGCGTGAAGGGCGGCGTCAGCCACGGCGCGACCGACGAGCTGGGCTACCACGCGGTGGAAGACGTCGTGCACGTCCGCGACCTGCACGCCACGATCCTGCACCTGCTCGGCATCGACCACGAGCGGCTGAGCGTGCCGTTCCAGGGGCTCGACGTGAAGCTCACCGGCGTCGAGCCCGCCCGGCCGATCCGCGAGATCCTCGCGTGATCGCGGGCCGGGCGCGCGTCAGAAGCCGACGCGACCCAGCAGACCGTTCGAGGTCATGAAGCCCATCGGCAGCACCGACGAGGCGGCCGAGGACTGTACGCTTACCTCGAAGCCGTGCAGGTTCGGCGAGCTGGGCACGTTGAGCGTGTAGACGCTCGAGGACGCGGCCGCAGGTGCGAGCGCGGTTGCGAGGTTGATGTTGGAGTAGGCGAAGCAGCCGTCGCCTCCGAGCGGCGCGAGGCTGAAGCCCGAGGCCACCTGCTGGTCGCCGAACCAGAACGCGCAGGCCAACGAGCTCGGCTCGAGGTTGGTCGCGGTCAGCGTCCAGGATCCGCCGAGCCTAGGGCCGCCTGTCGAACTCAGCACGAGCCCGGTCGAGGGGTCGGAGATGCGGATCCAGTCGACGCGCGCGCCGCTCGCCGAGCCGGGGTTGATGGCCAGCGCTGGCGTGATCGTCGCAGGCAGGTTCAGCACCGCGCTGGCGATCCGAGGGTTCAACGAGGGCACGACCGGCAAGATGCCGTAGAGCGTTTGGCCGCCTGCCTCTTCGAAGCGGATCTGTGACCCGGCGACGCTGCGGCAGCTCATCTCGACGAGGTAGTTCCCTCCAGCAGGAAGCGTGACCGGGGGGTAGACGCCGTAGCTGCCGGGGCCGGGCAGCACGAACTCGTTGCCGTTGACGGTCGCGCCGCCGCCGGCAAAGGACGGCAGCTCGGCCTCGATCTGGGTGACTTGCGTCGCGGGGCAACCCCGACCGAAGGTGTACGCAGAGCCCGGCGCGCCGGTGCCGCCGAGGATGGTGTGGCCGTTGTCGTAGAGGCGCACGTAGTCGACGCGATACTCCGCCGGCAGCGTCGCCGTGATTCCGGCAGGATCCGTGATGCCGGTGTACAAGCCGCCGACAGCCAGGTTGAGCAGCACGAAGTGCGGGGCGTGGAACTCCTCCAGGTCGCTGGCCGCGGCGCCGCTGATGTCAAAGGCCAGCACCAGCTGGTTGTCGACAAAGGTGCGGATCAAGGTCGGCGTCCACTCGAGTCGCCAGACATGAAAGTCGTTGTTCAGGTCCTGCGCGACCGTCAGGTAGTTGGGGAAGTTGGCCATACCGTTGGCATGCCAGAAGACGTTGGATCCGACGAGGCGGTTTTGGGTGCCCGACTGGCCTCCGGCTGAGGCGCCCATCTCCATCACGTCGATCTCGCCGCAAAACGGCCAGGACACCGTGGAGATGTTGTTGCCGAGCGTCCAGAACGCGGGCCAGAGGCCGCCCGCGACGTCCGGCACCTGGATGCGTGCTTCCAGCGTCCCGTATTGAAACGTCAGCTTGTCTTGGGTCTTGACGCGCCCGGACGTGAAGCCTCCGTTCCCGTTCGCCACCGCCGTGATGACGAGGTGGCCGTTCTCAACGCGGACGTTCTGCGACTGATCGGTATAGACCTGCAGCTCGCTGTTGCCCCAGCCAGCCCCCGGTCCGTTCGAGCCGTCGCCGAGGTCGTAGTTCCAGATGGTCGGGTCGGGCGCCGTGCCCGTGTTGAACTCTTCGCTCCACACCAGCGCACCTTGGGCGCAAAGCGAGGAGGTCAGCGTGAAGAGGAGCAGAGCGGTAGACGTGGTGCGCATATTAGGGATCTTGCGTGGTCTCGAGCGTGTGCCCAGATCCTACCTCCCCCGTTTTGACAGGGGGAGGGTGCGCGCAATCTCGGCTAGCGCTCGCCGGCGCCGAGCTGGCGGTAGACCCGGTCGAGGGCCCCGCGGTAGGTCCACGCGGCCTCGACGTCGTCCTGCTCCTGGCCGCGCTGGAGACCGTCGGCGAGCGCGTCGACGACCTGCCGCGGCAGGCGGTCGCGGCCGAGCGCGATCATCGCGCTGATGGCGACCTCGTAGACCGCCGCGCAGCCTTCGCGGTTGCCGTCGTTCCAAAGACCCGCCCCACGGTTGATGGCGACCTCGTAGATACTCATCGCGGCTTGGCTTGCGTCTACAGACGCCGCGCTCCGCGGCTTCAGCTCGCCGCTGTCGGCGGTCTTGCGGCCGCCGAGCGGCTCGGTGATGACCGTGTCGATCAAGTGGACGACGCCGTTCTTGGCCTGGATGTCGGCTGCGACGACGCGCGCGCCGCCGACCTCAAGCTTACGGTCAACCAGCTTTACGCTGATCGGCTCGCCCAAGAACGTCGCGAGCTGCTTCTTGGCGAGCAGGTCCCGCGCCGCGATGCGGCCGGGCACCACGTGCAGACCGAGGATGTCGGTGAGCGCGCGCCGGTTGCTGCGCTTGAGCAGCGAGTCGATCGTGCCTTTCGGCAGCTTGGCGAAGGCGCTGTCGACGGGCGCGAACACCGTCCAAGGGCCGCTGTCGCCGCCGAACTGGCTCGTGAGGCCCGCGGCTTGGACCGCGACGACCAGGGTCTTTAGCTCGTCCGTTTCGACGGCGAGCTTCGTGATCGAGCGGGTCTCGGGCATCAGCACCTTGTCGATGACGTGCACGACGCCGCCGTCGAACGGCACGTCGGTCGCGACGATGGCAGCGCCGCCGACGGTCTGTGCCGCGTCGTCGACCGCGAGGCGTTGGCCGACAGCGCTCGTCAGCGAGCGTTGGTTGAGCACGTCGCCCGAGGACGCCGCGCCGAGCACGACGTGGTGCTGCAGGATGGTGCGCAGCGTGTCCCGCCCCGAGGGCTTGAGCAGCGCCGCGACGGTCTCTTCCGGCAGCGCGTTGAACGCGTCGTCGGTGGGCGCGAGGATGGTGACGGGCGAGTCAGGCAGCGCGAGCTCGGCGGCCTGCACCAGCGCGAGCAGCTTGGTCAGGCCCGCGGCCTTGGCGACCGAGCCGAGGTCGTTGCCGGTCGCGTCGCTGCCGCCGTCGCCGGCGTCGGCGCCCGCGCCGTATGCGGCGATCGAGCGAACCTCGAGCGCGAACGGGCCGGCCTTCTTGTCGGACAGGGTCACGCCGATGGACTCGATCTTCGAGGCGTCGAGCTCCGGCGCGCGCCGGACCTTGCGGCCAAAGCTGTAGAGCGTGAAGTCGCTGAGCGGCAGGCGGACCTCGGTCCACTCGCCGTCCTTGGTCGTGAAGCTCTGCTGGAACCCGCCAGCCATCAGCCGGACGTTGCTCTGGCGCATGTCGAAGTTGTAGGTGCGACCGTCTCCCTTGACGTCCAGCACGATGCCTTCGGCGCCGGTCATCGACCCCTCGCTCACGGACCGCCGCATCTGCGAGAAGCCGCCGTTGTTCTCCAGCGAGAGCTTGCCGTCGAAGCGCAGCAGGCCTTGTTCGGGCTGCGACACGCGGCCGGTCGAGAGGCCGCCCATGACCCCGTCGAGCACGGTGTTCCAGGAGCCGACGCCGTCCTGGAAGTCCAGTCGGAATGACTGGGCAGCGGCGGTCGCAGAGAGGAAGGACAGGGCGGCGATCGTGGCCACGGCGACGGAGATACGCATAAGGTCGAAAGCGGGTTCGTTCGGGAGGTCGGCCACTTTGGCCGAGGGCTTCAAACTTCGCTGGCGTCGCCTGCCCGGATGCGTGCGATCGGCTGGCCGGAGCGGCCGCGAGCGGCGGCCCCGCGTTGTCGCGCGAGGTGCGTCCGAAGCTCCCGCGGCAGCGAAGGTTGCTCACATGCCCGAAGGGCCCGAGATCCGCCAGGAAGCTGACCGCATCGCCAAGGCGCTGCGCGGTAAGGTCGCCGACGAGGTTTGGTTCGCGTTCCCGCACCTCAGCGACCACGCCTGCATGCTCCAGGGACGTGAGGTCATCGCGGTCGAGTCCCGCGGCAAGGCGCTGCTGACCCGCTTCGAAGGGGGCTGGAACGTCTACTCACACAACCAGCTGTATGGTCGCTGGTATGTGACCGCGCGCGGCAAGGAGCCGGAGACCAACCGGCAGCTGCGCTTCGCTGTGCACACCGCGAAGCGATCGGCGCTGCTCTATTCGGCCTCGGAGATCGAGGTGCTCGCCGACGAAGAACTCGACGAACACCCGTTCCTGCGCAAGCTCGGCCCGGACATCCTCTCCGCGCGTGTGCGGCCGGCTGCCGTGCGCAAGCGGCTGCGCGACGCGCGCTTCGCCGGACGGTCGCTCGGCGCCCTGTTGCTCGACCAGGGATTTGTGTGCGGCCTCGGCAACTACCTGCGCAGCGAGATCCTGTTCGTCAGCAACGTCGACGCCGACCAGCGGCCCAAGGACCTGAGCGACGCCCAGGTCGCAGCGCTGGCGGACGCGGTGATCACGATCACCCGGCGCGCATACAAGCTGAAAGGCGTCACCAACGACCCGGACGACAACCGCCGCCTGCAGGCCGAGGGCGTGCCGCGCAGCCAGCGTCGACACTTCGTGTTCGCGCGCGCGGGCAAGCCGTGTCGGCTATGCGGCGTCAAGGTCAAGAAGCGCGAGAGCGCCGGGCGCCGCCTCTATTGGTGCCCTGCCTGTCAGTCTTAGCGGCCGGCCTGGGCTCGAGCGCGTCGACCTGCGACAATCGCGTTCATGCGCCTGCGTCCAACGTCGCTGTCTGTAGCCCTGGCCCTGGTCGTGTCGTGCCGGGCGCAAGCGCCCGAGGGCGACCGGCCCAACGTGCTCGTGATCGTGACCGACGACCAGGGGTGGGGCGACATCGGCTACCACAACCCGGCCGTCTATTCGCCCAACCTCGACGCGCTCGCGCGCTCGGGGGCGCGCTTCACGCAGCACTACGTGATGCCGCAGTGCACGCCGACCCGCGTCGCGCTGATGACCGGTCGCTACCCGTCCCGGTTCGGCCCGCAGGCGCAACAGGCCAACAACGCGCCAGCGTTTCCGATTGGCACCCCTACGCTCGGCACGTTGATGCAGCGCGCCGGCTACGAGACGCACCTCGTCGGCAAGTGGCACCTCGGCACGTCGACCGACCACGGGCCGACGAAGTTCGGCTTTGACCACAGCTACGGCGGGCTCGCCGGCGCGCTCGGCATGTACGACCACCGTTACCGCAAGGGCAAGTTCGCCGAGAACTGGCACCGCGACGACGAGGTCATCCCCGGCTGGGAGAACGGCGTGCACGCCACCGACCTGACCGCGCGCGAGGCGGTGCGGGTCATCGAGCAGGAACGCGCGGCACCGTTCTTCCTGTATCTCGCGTTCCACACGGTGCACACGCCGCTCGACGAGCGGGGTCGCTTCGTGGATCGGCCGACCCAGCTCGATCCGGAGCGGCCCGGGAGGTGGCTCGACGAGGACGAGATCCCGTGGTTCCACGATCCCGACGGGCTGATCCAGCGCGAGCAAGACCCGGAGAAGCGGCTGTTGCTCGCGGCCGTCCACCACCTAGACCACGCGGTCGGCGAGGTCGTGAAGGCGCTTGAGCGCACCGGCCAGCGCGACGACACGCTGATCCTGTTCACCTCCGACAACGGGCCGCAGGGCAGCTGGCCGGGCAACGCCTATCCGGACGACCTCAAGTTGACCGACTTCAACCAACCGATCCCGATGCGCGGTAAGAAGACCGACACCTATGAAGGCGGCGTGCGCGTGCCGGGCTTCGCGGTGTGGCCGGGCCGGATCGCGGCCGCGGAGGTGAGAGAGCCGGTGCACGTCGTTGACTGGATGCCGACGCTCGCGGCGCTCGTGGGCGCTGAGGCCGTGGCTGCTACCGATGGTCTCGACCTCGCCGACCTGTTGTTCGGCTATGCGCGGCCCGCGCCGCGACCGCCGCGCGAGTTGTATTGGGTCTGGAGCAGCGGCAGCAACCGCCGCGCGTTGCGCTACGGGGACTGGAAGGTCGTGCGCTACGGCAAGCAGGAGCCGCAGCGACCGGCTGACTGGCAGCTGTTCCACTTGGCGGAGGACCCCAAGGAGCAGCGCGACCTCGCGGCTGAGCAACCCGAGGTGCTGGCAGATATGCACCGTCGATACCTGGCGCAGCGCGCGCGCGACAAGCCCAACCCGCGACGCCGTTAGGCAAACCGAGCGCGGTCGCTTGGTAGCATGCGCGACGCCTTGATGACTTCGAAGACCGTATTGCTGAGCTTGGGATTGGCCGCGTGCAGCGCGGTCGGTCCTGCGTTCGAGCCGCTGCCCGACGTGACGCCGTTGCGCGTGGCATACCGCGCAGAGGTGATCGCCGGCGCGTGGTCGCCGGAGCAGCCGTCGTCTGCGGACGCGGCGCTCGGAGTCGCCGACCCGGTCTTGACCGAGCAGGTGATGATCGAGTGCCGCGTGCTCGCGCTCGCTGACGAACTCGTCGACGCGTGGTCGCGGGACCCGCGCCCGGTCTTCGCGCTGGAGATCCCTTCCGGCGCGGCCGCGCCGCTCTATGACCTCCGCGGCGTGCGGCAGCTCGCCGCGCAGCGTGTCGTGGTGCCCTCGGGCGGGCGTGGGGTCGTCTCGGTGCACGACCCCCAGGCGTTCGTCGAGTCGCTGCGGGTGGCCGTCGACGGGAATGGGCTGCGCGCAGACCCCTTTGTCGCGGTGGCGCACGAAGGCGTTCGCGTCGATGTCTGCGCGACCGCGGTTGACGAGCAAGTAGAGCTGGAGGTCGTCGGCGCTTTCGCCGCGCTGCGAGGCCTCGACGAGCCCCGCGGTGTCGGCTTCCTGCATCATGAACCCGTCGCTATCCAGCAGCCTGCGACTTTCGCGCAGCACGTCGAGGTCGCGGCGACGCTCGCGGTCTATCGCGAGGTCGTCGTGCGCTTGCCCG
>NYVR01000027.1 GCA_002684655.1 Planctomycetota bacterium
TCGGCGCATGCAGCACGAAGTCCGAAACATCCCGCCAGCACCACGCCGCGTGCGCTTGCGCGCGCTGCTCGCGCACCGTTGGCCGCTGCTCGCGGCTTCGCTGCCGATGATCATGGTCGGCACTTTGATCGCCTGGGCGATGTTCCTGCAGTCGGGCGGCAAGTTCTCGCTCGGCCCCCAGCTCGACGCTGGCCCCACTTCGCTCGCCAACGGAACGGTGACACAGGTGCTGCAGTCCGTCGAATTTGACGGGAGGCCGTGGAACGACGTCCGCTACGAGTTCTACCAGAACGGGGCGTTGCTCTACGGCGGCAGCTTCGTCGACGCTGGCGCCTACGACGTCGGTGACCCTGTGCAGGTAGAGGTGCTGGAGCGCGACCCTAACATCAACCGCGTCGTCGGCGGGACGCTCCACATCGATCGACGCTGGCTCTACGCGCAGTTCTGGATCGTCGTGCTGGTCACGCCCGGAGCGCTGATCTTGCTCGGATGGCTCGCGGGCGTAGCCCAGCTAAGGCAAGTGCTCACTCACGGCGACGTCTCGGTCGGCAAGATCACCAAGGTCGAGACGCTCCGCTACGTGCTGCCAGAGACGCTCCGCGTAACCTACGAGTTCCGCGACCACCGAGCGCGACGACGCACCAACCGCCACTGGGTCCGCGCCCGAGGCTCGCTCGGCGCGCGGCTGCTTCGCTGGGGCGAAGACGCGCACGTAGAGGCGCTGCCTGTGCTCCACGACCGCAGGATGCCCCACTGGAACCGCATCCTGCTCCCCGAGCACTTCCTGGCCGACGCGGCGGACGAAACCGACGTTAAGGACCTCCTGCCACATGAGTGAGGCGCCGCTCGACGTTGCCTCGCTGCTCGGCCCAGAGGGCCCGATCGCGCGCCGCCTTGAAGACTTCGAGGTCCGGCCGCAGCAACTGGAACTGAGCCTCGCCGTCGAGCAAGCGCTCGCAAACGGCAAACACCTCGTCGCCGAAGCTGGCACAGGCACGGGCAAGTCGTTCGCCTACCTGCTCCCCGCGGCGATGCACGCCGACCGTCGTCAGGGTGACGGCCCGGTGGTCATCTCCACGCGCACCATCGCGCTGCAAGAGCAGCTCGAGCGCAAAGACCTGCCGCTGCTCCACGCAGTGCTGCCGTTCGAGTGGTCGTCGGTGACGGCGATCGGTCGCAACAACTACCTCTGCTTGCGGCGCATGCACCAAGCAGAGCGCGAACAGACGCTGTTTGAGGACCCCGAACGCCACGCGCAGCTGCGCAAGATCGTGGATTGGTCGCTGAACGCGGGCGACGGCACCCGGCAAGAGCTGGACTTCCCGCCGCGGCCCGAGGTCTGGGAGAGCGTCCAGGCCGAGCACGGCAACTGCCTGCAGCGCGCCTGCAAGCACTTCGACCAGTGCTACTGGCAGCGGGCGCGGCGGCGCATGCAGACCGCTCAGGTGCTGGTCGTCAATCACGCCCTCTACTTCGCAGACCTCGCGCTGCGCATCGCCGGCGCATCGTATTTGCCTGCTCACCGCGTCGTGGTGTTCGACGAAGCGCACCACCTAGAGAAGACCGCGACCGAGAGCCTCGGTCTCAGGGTCGGGCGGTCCACGGTCGGCTGGCACCTCCGCCGCATCCACAAGCGACGCGGCGAGCGCACGCTGCTGTCGCGCCACGGCTCAGGCGCCGCCAAGCTGCTCTGGGAAGAGGCGCTGCAGCTGAACGACGCCTTCTTCGACTCCCTGCAGGGCCGAGTGCGAGCGGGCGATTCGTCGTCTGCGAGCGTCGCGCTGCGCGGCGAAGCGCTCCAAGAGAACCTCTCGCCGATCCTTCGCGCGCTCAGCGGCGAGCTCGCCGCCGCGGCGCTCCGCACCGAGCGCGTCGACGAGCAGATGGAGCTGCAGGCGCGCGCCAACGGCCTCGATGGCCTGTGCCAGACGCTCAAGGCGCTGTGCACGCCAAACCCGGACGCTGAGACCCCGTTGGTCCGCTGGCTTGAACCCTCGCGCCACGGCGCGCAGCTCTGCGCCGCGCCGCTCGACGTCAGCGGCGCGCTGCGACAGCACCTGTTCGAAGGCGGTGCGACGACGATCCTCACCAGCGCGACGCTCGCGACCGGTGACGACGACCGGTTCTCTTGGCTGCGCGACCAGATCGGGCTCGACGACGCTGAGACGCTCCGCGTCGGGTCGCCGTTCGACTTCGACCGCGCCGTCGACTTCGTCATCGAGGAGGCCATGCCGGATCCCGCGCGCGAGTCTCAGACCTATCGGCGCGAGGTCGCGGAGCGGTGCGAACGTCACGTGCTAGACAACGGCGGCCGCGCGCTGATCCTGTGCACGTCCTGGGACTTCGTGCGCTTCCTCGCGCAGCAGCTGCGCCCGCTTTGCAACCAAGAGGGCATCGAGCTGCTCGTACAGGGCGAGCAGCCGCTCGCCCGGCTGCTCGAACGCAAACGTGACGAAGAGAACTCCGTACTGATCGGGACCGACAGCCTCTGGGAGGGCATCGACGTGCGCGGCGACGCGCTGACGCTGCTGATCGTGACGCGGCTTCCCTTCGCCAGTCCAGGTCACCCGCTGACGCAAGCGCGCATGGACCTGATGAGAGAGCGAGGGCAGCAGCCGTTCGGCGAGCACTCGCTGCCCGAAGCGATCCTCAAGTTTCGGCAGGGCTTCGGCCGCCTGATCCGCGGCCAGCGCGACCGCGGCAAGGTCGTCGTGATGGACCCGCGGATCCGCACGAAGGCCTACGGGCGCAAGTTCGTTGACGCGCTGCCTTTCTCAGATGACTACGTCAGCCCCAGCAGCGGCATCTGAATCAACGGCGATACGTTAAAGACGCCGCGCGGAGTCGATCGCGCGTCGAAATCACGACATGACGGCGCAGGCGACGCGAGCGACACCTCGGCGAGGAGACGGGCGTGTCTGCTTTGGCGCGCCTTCAACGCCGCAGACCGGGCCTCACCCTCCCCCTCACCGGGGGCGCAAGAGGACGCCGCGCAGCGCGCCGACCTCGACGGCCTCGAGCGCGAAGATCCTCGGAAGCCAGACCTCGTCACACTCGCGGAACGCGCCGCCGAGCACGCGCAGCTGCTCGCGCGCGCGCTCGGTGATCACCGTCGGCCGCGGCGACGAGATGCCGGGGTGGAACCAGAGCGCCAGCTCGTCAGGCTTGAGCTCAGCCTTGAGGCGGCGCGCCTCGTAGACGAACGACGCGAGCGGGATCACGCGGTCGCGGAGCGCGTCGAGCGCGGGCACTTCATAGAGCCGCTCGTAGAGCCCCTCGAACTCGGCGCGGTCACCAGCCAGCAGGCGCACGTCGTGTCCTTCGAGGTAGCGATGCGCCGCGGCGCCGAAGGCGCGATCCGGGGCGTAGCCGACGTTCTGCCCGTAGTCGAACCCCGACGCGATGGCGGCGACCAACGCGCACGCCGCCAGCGACCGCGGCCGCAAGGCCGTTGCGGCGACCGAAGCGACGACCATGCCGAGCGGCATCAGGTAGGCGCCGAACTCGTGCAGCAGATAGCCGTGCGTCGGCCAGCAGAACAGCTTCGCGCAGCCGACGAGATAGACCACGAACGAGCCCGCCAAGGTCACCGCGGCGGCCCAGCCCGCGCGCCCCCCAAGGCGCAGCGCCGCCAGCGGCCAGACGAGCGACAGCGGCAACAGCGGCCACAGGTATTCACCGAACAGCAGCGCGGCGAGGCCGTCGACGGCCCACGGGTGCTCCGCGACGAAGTCGAGCTGGTCGTTCACCGGCGCGCCCTCCATCCCGCTGACGAACAGCGGGACCGCGACCGTGACAAGGGCGGCGCTCATGAGCAGCACCGCGGCAGCAGATACGAGCAGCTTCGCAGGGATCCGCCCCCACCACGTCGAGACCAACCACGCGAGCGCGACGCCGACCAGCAGGTGCCCGGTCGCGTGCACCGCCGCGCTGACGCCGCAGGCGACGCCGGTGACCGCCGCCGTGGCCAGGCCCGGACGGCGAAGCAAGCCGACGACGCACCACAGCGCCGCAGCGGCGAAGGGCAGGAACAAGCCGTGCAGCTCCGCCACCGTAGCGAACCGCACCGCGGCCGGCAGCAGGCCGAAGGCCGCGGCCGCGAGGAGCGCGCGGGCCCGGTCGGCGCCGCGCCGACGCGCCGCCAGCGAGACGACGCCGACGGCGACAGCCGCGCACAGCCCGTTGGCCAGCCGCAGGCGCTCGAGCAGGGTGCCGTGTCCGTCGAGCATCTCCGTCAGGGCGTGCGCGAACGGCAGCGCCAACGGGTGACGCGGATAAACGAGGTCGCCGTCCCGCAGCCGCGGGAGCATCCAATAGAGGTCGTATTCGTGGCTCAGCTCGGTGCGCAGCGCCGCATAGCACAGCGCCGCCAGCAAGCCGGCGCCGCACGCCAGCGCGAGGTCGACGACAATCGTCGATCTCATCGGTGCGGGCGAAGCGGACTCGACAGCTTCCATCGGCAGCGAAGGTAGCCGCACCGCCGCCCGCGCGCACCCGTTCCGCCTGGAGGTGCGGGCTCTTACCGCGAAACCATCCGCGCCGAGCGCGCGATGCGGCCAGCGGTCGCGCTCACTGCCCGGCAGGGAAGTGACGCTTGAGGCCGAGGAACCAGCGCTCGAACGCGTGGTAGCTCACGAACGCCAGCAGCCACGAGCAGCAGATCGCGGCCAACGTGAACGCGATGACCACGCCCAGCGTTGAGAGCGTCTGAGACAGGGCGGCGAGCCGCTGGGGTCCCAGCGCTCGCAAGCACGCGACGAGCGCCTCGATGACCAGCATGTGCGTGAGGTAGATGCAGTAGCTGTACTTCCCCAACGAGCGCAGGGGCGAGAACCTGAAGAGCGGCTGCAGCGCCGTCGGTTGACGCGCCAGGATCAACAGCCCGCCACCGAGCGACAGCGCCGCGAGCAGCCCCCATCGCTGCTGCACGACCGACTCCGGGATCGACTCCCCGCCGACGAATGCCGTCGTCAGCAGCCCGACCACGCCCGCTGCCGTCGCCGCGTAGCCGAGCCAGGCCCTGGGCGACGGCGTGACCGCGAGCAGCGCGCCGAGCGCGAGCGCGTCGAGCCGGCACGGCGTGAGGAAGTGGGTGTTCACGAAACCTTGGTCCAGCAGCCAGAAGCGCAGCGCGATGGCCGCGAGGATCACCGCCACGCAGACCGCGCGGAGGGCGCGCGTCGAGACGAGCGCGACCAGCGCGGGCCAGAGCAGGTAAAACTGCTCCTCGATGGCCAGCGACCACGTGATCTTGAGCGGGAAGGCCACGTCGGCGCGCTCCAAGGCGAACCACCAGTTCTGGTAGTAGAGCAGGTGCGCGACGTCGCCTGAGGTCGGCAGCACGTCCGCGCCCGGCGCGAGGCCCGGCCGCGGCAGGACGAAGAGCACCAGCGCGACGACGAGGTAATAGAGCGGGAAGATCCGCAGCGTCCGGCGCGCGTAGAAGTTCCGGAAGTAGCCCGGGCCGCCTTTGCTGCGCACCAGGATCCCGGTGATCAAGAAGCCGCTCAGCACGAAGAAGACGTCGACGCCGCACCAGCCGAGGCACGCGACGCGCGCGTAGCTCGAGAGGAGGAAGGCGTGCTCGACGAACGGCCCGATGTAGAGGCCGTGCATGACCAGGACCAGCAAGATCGCGACGCCGCGCACGCCGTCGAGCGCGGCGATGCGTTCGGGTTCTCGCGCGGGGCTGGCCATCGTCGTCAGTTGTCGCAGGGCGGGCCAGAAACGCAACAGCCCTCCCCCGCCGACGCGGGAGAGGGCTGCGCGCGACCTGGCGGTCTCATCGACGTCAGGCGCCGTACTTCTTGATCGCCGCGTCGAGCTTCGGCAGCACCGACATGATGTAAAGCACGACCGCGCCCGCGGCGCCAACGATCACCAGGAAGAACATCGACGGGGTCATCGCGCCCTGCAGCACGCCCAGGAAGCCGCTGAACTTGTTGCCGACCGCGGTCGCGAAGAACCAGCCGCCCATCGTCAGGCCGACGAAGCGCTTCGGCGTCAGCTTGGTAACCAGCGACAGTGCCATCGGCGACAGGAACAGCTCGCCGACGGTGATGATGCCGTAGAAGCCCATCAGCCACATGCCCGAGACCTTCACCTCGCCGTCGTTGCTCAAGAAGCCCGCGACAGCCATGAAGCCCGCTGCAGCGGCCGTGATGATCATCCCAAACAGGATCTTGCGCGCTGTCGAGAAGTCGACCTTCCGGCGCGCTAGCCGCGCGAAGAACAGCATCACGAACGGCGTCATCAGCACGACGAAGAACGCGTTCCATGACTGGTAGAGCTCGGCGTTAGCGAGCTTCTGGAACTTGCCAGGCGCTAGCTGCTCCGAGTCGTCCGCGTAGAGCGAGGCGAACTTCTCCTGCGTCAACAGGTAGGTCACGTAGGCAGAGTCGCCCTCCCCTCGCACGAACGCGACGCGCTTCTGCGGCACCGCGCCGTCCGGGACGTTCGCGCTGTACGAGGTGTGACCGTGGCTGTCGGTCACCTCGGTCGTCGTGACCTCATCGTAGATGTCGACGCTGTATCGCTTCCAAGCCTGCTGCTGGCTTGTCAAGTCGCCGCCGATCGGCAGCTCCTCGACGCGCACGCCGTCCGGCAGCTTGCCCGTCAACGTCACGAGGCTCGCAGCGTCCATCTTCTTCTGCCCAAACATCGTCTCTTGCTTGCTGTCCGCGATGGGCAACAGCGTCGATTTGTTTGGCCGCGGCAGATCGGCGCTCGCGTTTGTGTAGTAGCCAGGCAGCGCGTCTTGAGCGAACGGCGTCACGCCAGCGACCTCGATCGATCCGGCGATCATGACGATCGGGTCTGGGCGCGCGAGGTCACGCGCGGTGTTGTCGTTGGCCCAGGTCGTCATCGCCGAGCCGTTGAGGTGCAGCACCATGAAGAAGGTGCCGCCGGCGAGGTAGATCGGCAGCAGCGCCTGCAAACCAGGCCTCTCGTCTTCGTTCGCCTGCTTGGGGAGGCGCACAAAGAACCTGAGGATCGGGACAGAGCCGATCAAGAAGCCGATGTCCGTCGCCTTCACCAAATCCGTGACCCCCTCGAGCCCGACCATCGGGAACACGTAGGCGGCGACGGCCCACCCGGCGACCCCAAACAGCAGCGCGGGGCCTAGGATCTTGGCGAGGATCTCGGAGAACGGCGTGTCGCCAGGCTTGTCGCCGGCCTCGATGTCCGCCTTGTCGAGCACCTTCCAGCTCGACAGCAGGATCACCACCGAGATCAGCATGCCGATGCCGGCGGCGAGGAAGACGGCCTCCCACACGAAGGCGTTGCGCATGATGGCCGCGAGGAAGTTCGCGACGAACGCGCCGATGTTGATCCCCATGTAGAAGATGTTGAACCCAGCGTCGCGCTTGGGGTCCCCCTTCTCGTAGAGGTTGCCGACCATCGCCGAGATGTTCGGCTTGAAGAAGCCGTTCCCGCAACAGAGCAGTACTAAGCCCGCCGGGAACGCCCAGCTCTGGCCGGTCGCCAGCAGGAAGAAGCCGCTCGCGAACAGGATGCCCCCGATGAGCACCGACTTGCGGTAGCCCAGGAAGCGGTCCGCCAAGAGGCCGCCGACGTAGGGCGTAAAGTAGACGAATGCGAGGTAGAGGCCGTAGATCTCGTTGCCGTCGGCCTTCGACCAACCGAGCCCGCCGGTCTCAGAGTCGGTCGCGTAGAGCAGCAGCACGCCCACCATCGTGTAGAAGGCGAGGCGCTCCCACATCTCGATGAAGAACAGCCGGAACAGGCCCTGCGGGTGGCCGGTGAACATGCCCCCTTCGGGCGTCTCGGTCGCGGTCATCTCTTTCTCCTAGGGTGGCAGCCGTCGAACGACGGCTGCGCGATTCGGGGATCTCGTCGAAGCGGCGTCTAGTTGACGCCGTGCAGCCAGCGCTTCAGGAACAGCTGGCCGAAGATGATGATCAGCACGCCCGCGCCGACGGCGTAGAGCGTGATCTGCCAGAAGACGTCCGTGTAGATCGGCAGCGTCTCCTGCGGGGTCATGCCTTCGCCGCCCGCCGCGCCGGTCTTTCCGGCGATCATGGCCGCGACTTTGTGGGCCGCCGCGATGCTCAAGAACCACGCGCCCATGACCATGCCGGTCATGCGCTTGGGCGCCAGCTTCGTGACCGCCGACAGGCCGACCGGCGAGATGCAGAGCTCGCCGGTGGTGTGCAGCAGGTAGCAGAAGATCAGGATGAGGATCGAGACCAGGCCGGTGTCCTCGACGCCTGACGCGGCCCACACCAGCACGTAGAAGCCGAGGCCGAGCTGAATCAGCGCGAGACCGAACTTCGTGGGGATGCTCGGGTCGCGCCCCTTCCTGCCAAGGTTCGCCCAGAGCATCGTGAACAGGGCGCCGAACACGAGGATGAACAGCGGATTAAAGAACTGCCCCCACGCGGCGGGGACCTCCCAGCCGCCGATGTCGAGGTCGATGTTCCGCTTGGTGAACAGCGTCAGCGAGGTGCCGGCCTGCTCGAAGAACATCCAGAACATCATGTGGAAGAACCACAGCACGATCAGCACGAACATTCGCTGACGCATCACCCGCTCCTCACGGACCGCCGTGATGATGAGGGTCCCGAGCACGACGAAGACCGCTAGACCAAGCAGCCATCGCACCGCGGCGTCCTCGCTTAACAGCAAATAGACGAGCGGCACCAACGCCAGCGACCCGAGGAGGACCTTGGTCAGGTTCGCGGGTAGCTGCTCCGGCTTCGGCGGCTCGCCGTGCCCCTCGAGGCGCGCGCGCCCCATGCCGAACGTCACCAGGCCCAGCAGCATGCCGACGCCCGCGATACCGAACCCGACGGTCCAGTCCTGGAACTTGGCGAAGTAGCCGCAGACCAGCGTCGACAGGAACGCGCCGACGTTGATCCCGATGTAGAAGATCGTGAACCCGGCGTCGCGGCGCGGATCGCCGTCAGGGTAGAGGCGACCGACGAGCGTCGAGATGTTCGGCTTGAACATCCCGTTGCCCACGACCATGAACGCCATGCCCGCGTAGAAGAAGAACTCCTGCTGCACGACCAGCGTGAACTGGCCGATCGCCATCAGCAGGCCGCCGAGCAAGATCGCCCAGCGATAGCCGAGCAACTTGTCCGCGAGGATGCCGCCCGCGATCGGCGTCAAGTAGATCAGCGCGTTGTAGCTGCCGTAGACAGCCGTCGCCTGCGCGTCGCTGTAAGAAAAGACCTCGCTGACCATGTAGAGGGTCAGCAGGGCTCGCATGCCGTAGAAGCAAAAGCGCTCCCACATCTCCGCGAAGAAGAGCATGTAGAGGCCCGGGGGATGGCCCTCACGAGGGGGCACAGCGCTGGCGTCGCTCAAGGCGAGATCTCCTGTGTGAGTGGAAGACGAGAGTGGCTCGTTCAGGCTACCAGCCTGAGCGGGTGGCTCCAGACAGAACGTCAGAACGATGGCGACGTCGCGCTCGATCGATCCGAGGTCTGGCCTTGCCTGATCCGGCCGCGACGCGCATTCTCTCTGCCCCGGGACCCCCACCGAACCCCAGCGGAGCACGAACCATGGGCCGCCAGTGGCTGCAGAAGAACAAGACGATCACGGCCAACAAGAAGGCCAAGATCACCACCAAGCTCGTCCGTGAGATCACCATCGCCGCCAAGATGGGCGCCGCCGACCCGGACATGAACCCGCGCCTGGCGATGGCGGTCGAGGCCGCGCGCAAGCAGTCGGTCAGCAACGACACGATCAAACGCGCGATCCAAAAGGGCTCGGGCGAAGGCGGCGACGGCGCCGACTACGAGACAGTGCTCTATGAGGGCATGGCACCGCACAACGTGCCGGTCATCGTCGAGTGCCTGACCGAGAACCGCAACCGCACCGGCCCGGACGTGAAGTCGCTTTTTAAGGGCGGCCAGTTCGGCAGCAAGGTCACGTTCTTGTTCGACCACGTCGGCATCATCGACGCGACCCACGAAGACGCGGGCAAAGACCCCGAAGAGGCCGCCATCGAGTGCGGCGCGCAGGACGTCGTCGTGCAAGACGGGCTAGAGGAGCAGGCCGGCGGCCGCTTCCTCACCGACGTCGCGGACCTCTACGCCGTCGCCGACGCGCTCAAGGGCGAGGGCTGGTCGGTGGCCTCGGCCGAGCTCGGCCACCACCCCAAGGACCCCGTCGAGCTCGACGGCGACGCGCTCCAAGAGGTCGAGGCGTTCCTCGAGAAGCTAGAGGACCACGACGACGTGCAGAAGCTGCACGTCGCGCTGAAGTAGCCCGCGGCTACTGGACCTCAGCGCGCCAGCCAGCCAGCGCGCGGCGCATGGCCGCGACCCGATCAGGGTGCTCGCCGGCGACGTTTTGCTGCTCGCCGATGTCCGCGGCGACGTCAAACAACAGCGCCTGCCCCCCCTGCTCGATGAGCTTCCAGCGACCGTCGCGCATCGCCTGGCCGCGCCAAAACAGCTGGCGAGCGCCGTCTCGCGACGCGCCGTAGAAGCGCGGCAGTAAGCTCTCGCCGTCGAACGGCCGGTCGCGCGGCGTGTCGAGCCCAGCGACCTCGAACATCGTCGGCATCACGTCGAGGCTGCAGCACAAGGCGTCGCAGGTGCTGCCCTTCGGGATCGTGCCGGGCCACCACGCGATCGCCGGCACCCGGTGGCCGCCCTCCCAGACCGTGCCCTTGCCGCCGCGCAGCGGGTCGTTGCGCATGTGGCGCGCGCCGCCGTTGTCGCTGAAGAACAGCACCAGCGTGCGCTGCGCCACCCCGTTCCTGCGGACGGCGTCGAGGACGCGCGCCACGCTCTCGTCGAGCGACGCCACCATGCCGCGCACGGTGTCGTCGCGGGCCCGGTCGCCGTTGGGGCGTTTGACCTTGTCAGCGCCGCGGAAGGCGCCGCTGTCTTTAGCCTGGAGCGGGCTGTGCACCGCGCCGTGCGACACGTAGAGGCAGAACGGCCGGTCGCTGTGCCGGTCGATGAAGTCGACCGCGTCGTCGGTCACCAGCTCAGTCAGGTAGCCCTCGCGCTCGACCCGCTTCTCGCCGTGATACCAGTCGGCGGTCCCCATGCGGTCGAGGTGGCTGTGGTAGTCGATGTTGCCGCTGACGAAGCCGCGGAACTCGTCGAAGCCGTGCCGCGTCGGGTTGTGCTCGGGCGCGTAGCCCAGGTGCCACTTGCCGAACAGACCGGTCGCGTAGCCCGCGCCGCGGAGCGCTTCGGCGAACGTGCGCTCTGCGGCTGCGAGGCCGCGCTGGTGGTCAGCGTGCTCGGGGTCCGCGTTGACCACGCCGGGGATGCCGCAGCGCTCTTGGTAGCGACCGGTCACAAGGCCCGCGCGCGTCGGGCTGCAGACCACGCCGCTCGAGTGAAAGTCGGTGAAGGTCATCCCCTCCTTCGCCATGCGCGCGATTCCCGGCGTCTCGATCCAGCCGCCGTAGACGCTGGAGTCGCCGTAGCCCATGTCGTCGGCCAGCACGACGATGACGTTGGGGCGCCGCGCGCGCGCCGCCTGCTTGGCGAGCCTCGCGACGACCTCGGGGTGCGCCGCGTAGACGTTGTCCTGCTCCTGCGGGTCCTTACGTAGGTCATAGAGCTGCCCGCGCGACGGCCCGGTCTTCGCGCCGCGCGTGAAGCCGCCGGAGCCGCGGTGGCCGATCCACTTCCAGTTGCCTTCACGCACGACGCTGCCCGCGTGGCGCAGCACCGTCACCGCGCGGCGCGACGCGGGAGTTTGGCCGCGGAGCAGTCGGCAGAAGCTGACGCTGTCCACGGCGGCCCCGTCGGCGACGACGCCGCCCGCGGCCTCGACGCAGGTCGCGAACAGGTCCGGGAAGCAGATGGTCTGCGCCGATTCGCGCCCTGGCGCGACCACGCCTGGCCACCGCGCGACGAACGGCATCCGGTGGCCACCTTCGAACGAGTCGCTCTTCATGCCTCGCCACGGCCCGGTCGCGGCGTGGCCAAAGCGCTCCACGTCCCGTGGATACCAGACAGGGCCGTTATCGGAGGTGAAGACGAACAGCGTGTCGTCGGTCATCGACGCCTCGTCCAGCGCCGACATCACGCGGCCGACCTCATGGTCGACCTGCGCGACGAAGTCGCCGTACATCCCAGCGCCGCTGGCGCCGCGGAAGCGCTCGTCGGGCAGCCAAGGCGTGTGCGGCGCGGGCAGCGCGAGGTAGAGAAACAGCGGCTGCTCGTCACGCGTGCGCGCGTGGTCCTGCACGACCGCGACCGCTTCGTCGACGAGCTTGGGCAAGACGGCTGCGTGGACAAACCCAGGCGCGCAGCCCCCCTCGCGCCAGAACGCGCCCTGGATCCGCGTCCAGCCCTCGGTCGCGCTCGCTCCGACCTGCTCGGTCGGCGCGGCGACCGCGCGGCGGTCGCGAACGTAGTAATAAGGCGGGATGTCGAGCGACGACGGGATGCCGAAGTAGCTGTCAAAGCCGCGGTCGCACGGCCCGCCGCGCAGCGCCGCGTAGTCGAGCGCTTGGCCGTCGTCGAAGCCGAGGTGCCACTTACCGACCATCGCGGTCCGGTAGCCCAGGTCGCGCAGCGCGCCCGGCAACGTCGCGACGTCGGCCTCAATGACCGCCTCCTGGGCGGGGCGCAGCCTGGTGCGGCGCGCCGCGTATCGACCCGTCAACAGGCCATACCGCGACGGCACGCACCACGCGCCCGACGCGTGCGCGTCCGTAAAGCGCAGCCCCTCGCGCGCGAGCCGGTCGATGTTGGGCGTGTTGACCTGCGCGGCGGCGCGCCCGAACGAAGGGTCGCCGTAGCCCATGTCGTCGGCCAGCACGACCACGATGTGCGGAGGACGCGCGCGGGCGTCGTCGCCCTGCCCGCAGACGACGCTTGAGAGCGCGAGGGTGACAGCAGCCGACGAGAGACGCATGCGACCAGGGTAGCCGCCCGGACGCTCGCTCACACGGCCTGGACGACGAGCGGCACCCGCTCGTCGATCGCGCGCGCGCACGCCGCCGCGATCATCGCGTAGCCGCGGCGCGCAGCCTCCAGCAGCGGCGCCCCGAGCGGCGCTGGCTGGCCCTGCCACTCCACGATCAGCTCTTGGTCGGCCTGGAAGGTGCGCTGGTTCAGCCACAGCAGCTGGTCGCTGAGCACCTTCAGCGAACCGATCTCGGCGGCCTCCCCGTCGGGGCGTGGCGCGCGCACCGTCACCGGGAACTCGCCCGGCAGCCACATGTCGCACGCCAGGATCTGCCCGTAGTGCGACTTGCCGAACTGCTGATCGGACGCCTTGCGCCACTCCTGGTCGAGCTCCAGCAACGGCGGCACGGTGTCCGGCCACTCCAGGTCGCTGCGCTCCGCGTAGAACGCGAACAACCTCAAGCCCATCCAGCCCGCGAGGTCCAGGTCGAAGCGGGCGTCGCACCCGCTCGCCTCGTCCCAGATCAGCTGCTCGCCGACCTTCTCGGCAACGCTGCTGCGCAGGTCTTCACGCCACTGCTCGACGCCCGCGCGCAGCCTCGCCGCCTCTTGCTCGTCGCCGCCGCCGAACCAGCGCGACAGCGGACCCGCGTAGGCCTCGACCACCTACAGGTGCTCCTTCAAGAACTTCCGAAAGCGCGTGAACAGGTGGACCTGCTGCTGCAGGTCGCCGATCCCGTGCCGCACGCGCGGGTAGACCATGAAGTCGCAGTCTTTCTGCGCCTGCTGCATCGCGTGCAAGAACTGAAAGCTGTTCTGCATGTGCACGTTGTCGTCCATGGCGCCGGCGACCAGCATCAGGTGGCCGTGCAGGTCCTTGGCTGCATTGGTGACGCTGCCCCGCTCGTAGCCTGCGGCGTTGTTCGACGGCAGGCCGCCGTAGCGCTCGGTGTAGATCGTGTCGTAGAGGCGCCAGTCGGTCACCGGATTGACCGCCACGCCCGCCGCCCACTTCTTGCTGTGGGTCAGGTTGTAGAGCGTCTGGTAGCCGCCGTAGCTCCAACCCCAGATCGCGACGCGGCCCGGTTCGGCGACGCCCTGCTCGATCAGCCAGTCGACCCCGTCCGAGAGGTCTTGGAGCTCGCTCTGCCCGAGCTTTCGCCAGCAGGCCTTGGCGAACGTGCGGCCCTTGCCGCTCGCCGAGCGGTTGTCGCAGCAAAACACCACGTAGCCCTGCTGCGCGAGCAGGTTGTGCCAGAGGAAGTCGCGGCCGCCCCAGCGATCCCGCACGCGGGGCGCGTGCGGCCCCGAGTAAGTGAACTGCACCACAGGATACTGCTTGGACGCGTCGTAGTCCGCGGGCTTGATCAGCATCGCCTCCATCTCGAAACCGTCGCGCGTCTCAACCTGGAAGAACTCGGGGAACTGCACGCCGAAGCGGGTCATCATCTGCGGCTTCGACGTCGCGATCGCGCGCAGCTCGTCGCCGTCGAGGTCGCGCAAAGAGACGCAGCCGGGCGTCTCGGCGTCGCTCCAGTGCGTCACGAACGACTCGTGGTCGGGCGCCATGTCGACGTCGTGGGTGCCGCGCCCCTTGGTGATGCGCTGCAGTTCTCCCCCCGCCAGCGGCACGCGATAGAGGTGCGTCTGGATCTTGGAGTCCTGGTCGGAGAGCACGTAGGCGCAGCCCGCGCGCTCGTCGACCGACACCAGCTCTTTGACTTGCCAAGCGCCCTGGGTCAGGCGCCCCTGCGGCTCGCCCGAGCGACCGAAGCGGTAGATGTGCTTGTAGCCGTCGCGCTCGCTCAGCCAGAGGAACGCCGCGCCGTCCTGGACCCAGACCGGCTCGGGCCCCGCCTCGACCCAACAGTCGCTGGTCTCGCGCCAGACCAGGCGCGACCCACCAGACGCGACGTCGCCTGCGCGCATGTCCAGCCAGGTCTGTTCGCGGTTCTGCACCTGGAAGAACACCTCCGCGGAGTCGGGCGTCCACGTCACGCGCACCACCAAGCGGTCTTCGGCCGGGTAGTCCGACACTTCGAACCACTTGGCCTCGCCGCTGGCCACGTCGATCGCACCGATCTCGACGACCGGGTTGGGCTCGCCCACCTTGGGGTAATTGGTGCGCTCGACCTCAGGCCGCGCGGGCACGTCGCTGACGAGCACGAACTCCTCGACCGGCGACTCGTCGAGCTTGAGCAGCGCGATGCGCTGGCTGTCCGGCGACCACCAGTAACCCTGGAAGTTGCCGCGGCCGTAGAGCTCTTCTTGATAGACCCAGTCGAGGCGGCCGTAGAAAAGGTCGCTGTGACCCGCGGTCGTCAGCGCGCGCACGTCGCCGCCGTCCGCCGGCACGACGTGGAGGTTGTAGTCCGCGATGAAAGCGACGGTCTCGCCGTCTGGCGAGAAGCGCACGCCGACCTCTTCGACCTCAGGTGTGTTCGTGAGCCTCGTCGCCTCGCCGTCTAGGCCAGCGGCGAACAGGTCGCCGCCGACGTTGACGACGAAGCGCGCGTGGTCCTCGGCCCAGGTCCAGTTGGCGGCGTCCTCGATCGCGCCGGCGGCCTCGTCGGCGTTGAGGCTGCGCACCAACGACATCTTGTCGACGTATTCGCTGCGCGCGCCGGTGCGGGCGACCACCCGGTACCAGCTGGAGGGGCCCCGCGGCTGTTTGCCCGCGTCGAAGACCAAGTAGTGCTGACCGTCCAACCACGCGACGGGATCTTCGGCGCCCATCGTCATGAAATAGTCGAGCCGGAACATGTCGATCGGCTGCAGCGCCTGCTGAGCCGACGCGACGGTCGTCACGAGCAGGGTTACGAGCGCAGAGAGTGCGGTCTTCATCGCCCGCATCGTAGCTGTCCTGCGGGCCCCAGCGCCAAGGCTAGCTGCTGGTCGAAGCGCCCTCGGCCTTTGGGTCGCGCTCCATCAAGGCGCGAACGGCCTGCGCGGGCGGGAGGCCCTCGTAGAGCACCTTGGTGACGGAGTCGGCGATCGGCATCTCGACGCCNCGCTCTCGGCTCGCCGCGCCGACGACCTTGGCCGTCCAGACGCCCTCNGCGACCTTAGGNGACGACGCGAGCGCCTGCTCTANGGTCTCGCCGCGGCCGATGCGCTCGCCGAANGCNCGGTTGCGGCCGTGCTTGCTGAACGCGGTCACCGCGAGGTCGCCGACGCCGGCGAGGCCGAAGAACGTCTGTGNATCTGCGCCGCAGGCGAGCCCGTAGCGCTGCATCTCCACGATGCCGCGCGACAGGATCGCCGCCTTGGCGTTGTCGCCGTAGCCAAGGCCGTCCGCGATGCCCGCGGCGAGCGCCATGACGTTCTTGAGCGCGCCGCACAGCTCGACGCCGAGCAGGTCGCCGTTGCGGTAGACGCGGAAGCGGTCGGTCTGCAGCGCGCCCTGCAGCGCGCAGAGACGGTCGCCTTCGGCGCCGGCGACGACCACGGTCGTCGGCTGCCCGTGCGCGATCTCCTCGGCGTGACTCGGTCCGCTGAGCACGTAGACGCGCTCGGGAGACCCGAGGACCTCCGCGAGGATCTCCGAAGGCCGCTTGCCGGTCGACTGCTCGAGCCCTTTGGCGAGCGACACCACCGGCGCCTCCCCGCCGAGCCGTTCGGCCATGCCAGCGACGACCGCGCGCACGTGCTGCGTGGGCACCGCGACCAGGACCGCGCCGGCGCCGTCGAGCGCCGCCGCCGCGTCGTGACCGACTTGGATCGGCTGCGGCAACTTCACGCCCGCGAGGTAGCGCGGGTTCTCCCGTGAGGCCGCGATCTGCGCGGTGTAGTCCGCGTCGTGGCCCCACAGGGACACGTCGTGACCGGCGCGCTCCAGCGTCAATGCCATGGCGGTGCCGAAGCCGCCGTTTCCAAGGACCGCGATTCTCATGATTGCCTCGCTGCGAAGAACTGCTGCAGGTTGCTGCGGTGGGTCCAAAAGAGGAACGCCGCGAGGGCCGCGGTCAACACGGTCAGCGGCAGCCGCTCTGCGAACGCCTGAGAAGCGTCCAACAGGACCGCGCTCGACGCCAGCCCGATCCCCAAGCCGAGGCTGCCGAAGAACACCTTGCCGGTGACCTGACGGACCACGAAGAACACCCCCAGCGCGATCGCCGTCACGCGCCAGTCGAGCACGAGCAGCGCGCCGGTCGCCGTCGCGACCCCCTTGCCGCCTCTGCCGCCGAGCAACGGCGTGAAGCAGTGGCCGAGGATGGCGGCGGCGCCGCACAAGACCCCGGCCAGCAGGTCCGCGGTGGACCCCAGGTACGCCGCCGCGACCCCCTTGCCGGCGTCCAGCAGGTAGACCGCCGCGAAGGCGCCGATGCGCGCGACCTTGCCGTCGAAGGCGCGGCTCGCGTTCGTCGCGCCGACGTTTCCGCTGCCGAAGGAACGTACGTCGACGCCTTTGCACAGGCGTACGATCAGCCAGGCAAACGGGATCGCGCCCAGGCAGAAAGACGCCGGGACGCAGACTTCGATCGGATAGTGGCCGGAGACCGACAGCATCGGGCTAGAGGCTACGCGATGCAGGCCGTCCGACGCCAACGTCTCGCCTGGCTACGTCGTCGACAGTAACGTCATGAGCCTTGGCAACGCGCATCGGCATCGACACTGGCGGCACCTTCACCGACGTGGTCCGGCTGCATCGGGGACGCGCGACGGTGCACAAGCTCCGGTCGACGCCTGCCGACCCGTCGCAAGCGGTCCTCAGCGGCCTCGCCGCGGTTCGGCGCACAGCTGACGAAGCGGTCGACCTCGTCCACGGCACGACCGTCGGGCTGAACGCAGCGTTAACTGGGCGCCTCGCCCGCACCGCCTTCGTCACCAATGAAGGCTTCGAGGACCTGATCGAGATCGGCCGTCAGCAGCGCACGTCGCTGTATGCGCTCGATCCGACGAGGCCCGTTCCGCCGGTCCCGCGCCGGCTGCGCATCGGCGCGCGCTGTCGGCGCGGCCCAGACGGAGAACAAGTCACCCCGCTCAGCCAAGCCGCGATCGCCGCAGTCGTCGCGGACGTGCGTCGCCTCCGCCCCGAAGCGGTGGCCATCGGCCTGCTCCACGCGCCCGCTGCGCCCCAGGACGAGCGTCGGCTGCGCGACGCGATCCAGCGCGCGCTGCCTGAGCTGCCGGTCACGTGCAGCGCCGACCTGTTGGCAGCGACCGGCGAGTTCGAGCGGTTCTCTGCGGCCATCCTGAACGCGGCCGTGACGCCGGCGATGGGCAGCTACACCCGCCGCATCGCGACGAACATGG
>NYVR01000028.1 GCA_002684655.1 Planctomycetota bacterium
ACGTGCAAGCGGATGTGCAGCGGGTCTTCACGTAAGGATTTGATCGGCAGCGGCGCGGACTCCCTGGCAGCGTCGACCAGTGCCGAACGCGACGACACAGGACGACGAAATACTGCTGACCGACACGCATGCGCGCTTGAATGCGCCGATAAAGCTCAGGTTCGCGCGGCGCCCACATCTGCGTAGATACTGCTACGATATCGCGCTCGTCTTACCTACCGCTCCCCACAAAGAGCACGAGGACCTCTTTCAACCATGAACAAATCCCTCCTTGCATCGGCGGTGCTGCTGAGCGCCGCGACCAATCTGGTGGCCCAAACGCAGGTCGTCAACGTACCCCTGAACTACAATTTCAACGGCGTCGTGCACGCCGGTGAAAACGGCAACCCGGACGATCCGAACGGTTACCGATCGATCAGCGACCGTGGCCTAGACTGGACCCAAGGCCCTCCCGGCGCGTGGTCGAACTACCAACTCGTCGGGCAGCCGGGCATCAAGGATATCGTCCACATCGGCGACCGCGACCAGAGGTGGCCTTTCGACTCCTCCCCGAACGGCAACAACCGCGGCACCCAGCCCGCGTGGCTGCCCAACTCCGACCAGCGAAACGGCCAGAGCACGGTCCTAAGCACCGCGCTGACCGTCGACGCTAGCACGAAGGCCAAGTTCATCTACATGATCAGCGACGGCGGCGGCTCGTTTGAGGTCGAGTTCAAGTTCGCGAGCGGCGGCAGCGTCACCGGGACCCTCAGCGGTCCCGACTGGTTCGGCGGCCCCTACCCGGGCACCGACGACTTTGACAACGGCAACCTCGGCGCCGCGGGGCTCAACATCGACGAAGGCACCATCGACCTCGGCGGCTCAGCTGGCGAACTCGTTACCGAGATCATCTTTGGCAACGCGTCGAACCAAGGCGCCGGCTACGCGATCTTCGGCTGCAACTTCGAATACACGTCGTTTGTGCCGCCCACGGGCGTCAACCGCATCAAGCTGAACTACAACTTCAACGGCATCGTGCACGCCGGCGAAGATGAGCAGCCGGATGATCCCAACGGCTACCGGTCGATCAGCGACCGCGGCCTCAACTTCCAAGGCGGCACGCCGACCCAGACCAACGGCGTCTTCGGCGAATACAAGTTCATCACCGAGCCGGGCGCGCTCGACATGGTCCACCTCGGCAACCGCAACGACCGGTTCGCGTTCGAGGCCTCAACTGGCGGCAACGGCGACGTCGGCATCGCGCCCAACTGGCTGCCGAACTTTGACCAGACCGGTCCGCAGACGACCGTGTTGGACAACCCGATCCTGATGGACGCTAGCTCCCAGGCGTCCGTACTGTTCCACGTCAGCGACGGCGGCGGCGCGATGGACGTGCAGTTCAACTTCTCTGACGGCAGCAACACCGTCGGCACCGTCTCTGCCGGTGACTGGTTCGGCGGCCCATACCCAGGCGCCGACAGCATTGACCGGGGACGCACGCCAAACGCCGCGTCGCTGAACATCGATGAAGGAACGGTCAACCTGGCTGGTGAAGCCGGCAAGACCCTGACATCGATCAGCTTCCAGAACCGATCAAACGGCAACGGCGGCTACGCGATCTTCGCGATGAACGTGATCGGCTGCGCGCAGTGCGCCAACACGTCGGCGCAGATCACCAACCTCGGCGGCGGCACCGGCCCATCGATCGCGACGTCGAGCAACGGCAACCTCGGCAAGGACCTCGACTGGACCGTCTCCGGCGGATCTGCCAACGCCCCTGGCGTGTGGCTGATCGGCGTCGGCAACGCCCAGCCGCCGATCCCGGTGTCGGTGGTCCTCCCGTTCTGCAGCAACGGCCTCGTGCACGTCCAGGCGCCGGAGCTGTTCACGATGGGGCTCGACGGCAACGGTGAAGCGACGTTCACGGTCCCGTTCCCCGCGTTCTACGGACAGGGGCTCTGCGGCTTCGTCGTCACCGGCCAGCACGTGTCGGCCGGCACGCTCTGCCCCAACCTCAGCGACGCGCTGTCGATCACGATCGGCAACTGATCGTCACCGTCAACGGCGGCATCGTCGGCGCAGCCGACGCCGCCTCCTAGACGTCATCAAGACGCGCGCCCGGGCGAGAACCCGGCGCGCGTTTTTTTATCGCCGCTCCCCGCCCCATATCGCTACCTATCGGCGACCACCGCAGCTCCAACGCTGGTGAGCTGGACCGCGTATACAGAGGTGCGCGCGGTGATGAAGAGCGTGCTGAAATCATCGCCGCCGAAGCAACAGTTGGCCGGTGGCTCCGCGACCTCGATCGTGCCGATGACCGACCCGTCCGGCTTAAGCACCTTTACGCCCTCACGGGCGGTGGTGTACAGGTTGCCGCGTTTGTCGACGCACATGCCGTCGCACAACGTCAGCGTCCGCCAAACAGGCTTTTGGTCGACCGTCCCATCTTCGTTGACGCGATACGCTGAGATCGACGCTGGCGCGTCCCGCAGCGCGGGGTCTGGGTGAGATCCACCGCCGGTGTCTGAGACGTAGAGGAAGCGCTCGTCTGGCGAGAAGGCGACGCCGTTCGGCATGCTAAGGCTCTCCACGAGCAGCGTCACCTCGCCGGTCGCCGGGTCCAGACGAAAGACCCAGTGGCCGGCGAGCTCTCGGCCTTCGCGCTGGTTCGGCAAACCCCAAGGCGGGTCCGTGAACCAGAGCGTCCCGTCTGATTTGACCGCGACGTCGTTGGGCGAGTTGAAGCGCTTGCCCTGGTAACGGTCGCACAGCACGGTCAGCGCCCCGTCCGGCTCCGTGCGCACGAGGTCTCGCGCGCCGTGCCTGCAGGTCAAGAGCCGGCCCTCTCGGTCCAGCACGTTGCCGTTCGGGTTCGGGCTCGCCCGGAACGTCTTCAGGCCGCCGCCAGGGCTCCACTCCATGAGCTTGGCGCCTGGGATGTCGCTGAAGACGAGCTTCTTCGCCTGCGGCAGCCAGACCGGCCCCTCGGTGAAGCCCATGCCGCCGACGATTTTGGTTACGGCCGCGTCGGGAGCGAGCAGGTCTTCGATGCTGAGGGCGGACGGCGGCGCGCTGCAGCCGGCGAGCGCGAGCAGCAGGAGGGAGACGGTGAGGCGATCATGGACCATCAACACAGCCTAGGCGCGGCGCATGGAGCGAAGAAGCGAGATCGGGCCGTCCGCGCCAACGGCAGCTGCCGCCCCGCCGGCTAGCGGCCGCGCTCCAGCCGCTCGGTCCGCATGTAGAAGTTGCGGTCGAGCTCAAAGGTCTCAAACCCGCCGTCAAACGCGAGCTTCGTGACGCCTGGACCGATCGTCGCGCGCCGCGACACCCCGTTGATCGAGACCACCACTGGCACTGCGAAGCCGTCGACGGCGTCGCCCCAAGAGGCCTCCACGGCGCCGCCGTCGACACGCCACTGCAAGACCGGGATCTGCGTCGTGCGCAGGTATTGATCAAAGACCAACGAGTAGTCGAGGCCGCACTCGCGGCTCATATATGCCTCAAACTCCTCGGTGCCGATGGTCTGGTGCCAGAACGTCTCGTTCAGCCCCCGCAGGACGCGCCGCCACGTGGCGTCGTCGCCGAGCATGTGCCGCATGGTGTGCAGCATGTTGCCGCCTTTGTAATACATGTCGCCCGAGCCCGACTTGTTGACCCCGTAGACGCCGATGATCGGGGCGTCGTTGCGGATCAGCTTGCGACAGCCGATGACGTAGTCCTGCGCCTCTCTCTCGGTGAAGTGATACTCGACGAAGAGGTTCTCGGCGTAGTTGGCGAAGGACTCATGGATCCACATGTCCGCGGCGTCCTTCATCGAGATGTTGTTCCCCCACCACTCGTGCGCCGACTCGTGCACGACGATGAAGTCGAACTTCATCCCGACGCCGGTGGCGCTGAGGTCGCGCCCGCGGTAGCCGTTCTGAAAGCCGTTGCCGTAAGTGACTGAGCTCTGGTGCTCCATGCCGAGATACGGCACGACGACCAGCTTGTAGCTGTCCTCGTAGAACGGATACCGACCGAACCAGTGCTCGAACGCCGCGAGCGTGCGCGGCACCTCGACGAACTGCTTGGTCGCCTGCTCGCGCTGGTGCGCGAGGACCCAATACTCGACGTCAAGCTCGCCGCCCTCGCCCTGATAGCTAGACGACATCGACACGTAGTTGCCGATGTTGAGGTTGACGCCGTAGTTGTTGATCGGGTTCGTAACCCGCCAGTGGAACGTGCTCGTCTCGGCCTCCGCGTCGGACGATCGCCCGACTAGGCGACCGTTGGCGACGGCGACGAGGCCCGCGGGGACCGTCGCGACGATGTCCATCCCGCGGTCTGGCTCGTCAGCCCCATGGTCCTTGTTGGGCCACCAGATGCTCGCCCCGATCCCCTGACAGGTCGTCGCGATGAACGGCGCGCCGCGGCTGTCCTTCTTCCAAGAGAAGCCGCCGCTCCAAGGCGGCCGCGTGCTCTGCCTGGGTCGGCCACCGTAGAAGACCTCGACCGCGTGCTCGGCGCCGACCTCGAGCGCGCCGGGAAAGGTTAGCCAAAAGACCTTGCCCTCCCGCTCGAAGCTCAGCTCTTCACCCTGATGCACGACCCGCGTCACGTCGAGCGGCGGCTGCAAGTCGATCTGCATGCGGTCTCCGGGAGCGACCGCCTCAAACGTGATGACGTTCGAGCCACGGATGCTCTTGCTCTCCGGCATCACCTGCAGCGACAACGCGTAGTGCTTGACGTCCCACCACGCCCGCTCCTGGGTGACCGTGCCGCGCAGCATGTCTTGCCTGGAGAAGCCCTCGGGGACCGACTGGGACGACGCGACGTTCACCGCGACGACGAGCGACAGGGCGAACAGGACGCGGGACTTCGCGTGTGGATGGCTCATGGCAAGGCGCAACGTAGCCGCGCGACCGACTGCGTAAAACGACCGCCTTGACCACAGCCCTGTTCGCGCCGCCCCAGCGCGTGCGACCCGGCAAGACGACGCGCCGCGCGGGGCGCGCCACGCCAGCGCTCCTTCGACGAACCGCGCCGACGGGGAAACTAGGTCACCGACCTATGCGACTGCCGCGAGATCAGCGACGCTACGCCTGACCGCACAGCCTCACGGGATCAGGACATCGGTCGCGGCGCGACGGCGTCGCCGCTACCATGTACAAGCGCGGTTCACAGGGCTCCGCGACGCCGGTGACACCCGGCCGTCCACAAACCGAGCGCTGCATGAACGCGCCGCGCGCGATCACGTTCCAATGCGCGACACCACCTCAACGACCTGCTCCGCACCGTCGCGTCGAACATGACCAATGCTCACGTCGTCATCACGGCATCGCTCGCGATGGTCACGGGGCTGGCCGCGCAGGTCCAACTGTCTCACGTAGGAACGATCGACTTGACGTCGACTGCGGACCCAGCCAACCCAGAGTTCATCGGCAGCGCGCCCGCAGCGATCGCCTGGGACGGGGCGGTCCTCTACGCAGCCGGCGCCAACCGGACCAGCAGCGCCAGCGACACCGGCATCACGCGCGTCGTCGGCGCGCTGCAAGGTGGGCAACCGTCCCCGGCGTTCGGCGTGCTGAGCGCGAACGCCCAGTTCGGCTACACGGGCCTCGACGTAGACGCCAGCGCGCTCGCGGCAGCGTGGGACAACGGCGTCATCGCTCCCGAGGGCATCCAGCTGTTCGACGCGGCGGGGAACCTGCGCTGGTCTCGGAGCGCGCGCGGCAGCAGCGGTGTCAGCTTCGACCCAGGCTTCGGCGGCGTCGACGCGGGCACTGCCTGGACACAGGTCGGCGCAGATCGGCGCGCCCTCCAGGACACGACCTCTGGGGCCGACGTCTACACGACGCTCGACGGCATGGTCGTCCAAGCACCCACCGCCGGCACGACATGGCGCGACATAGACTTCGCGCCGAACGGGGACGTCTACCTGCGCCGTGGCAACGACGTGGTAGCCCACACGCGCGACGGCGGCAACTCGGTGACAGGCGCGCGGTTCATCCAAGACAACGGCGCCAACGGCGACCTCGTCCCGACGCAAAACGTCGCCTACGCCGACCTCGGCGGCGGCGTCGTCTTCTGGAACGACCGCGCCAGCGTCGCAGTCGGGCAACCCTTCGCAGACGTCGTCAAGTGCAACGCCGCCAACGGCGCGCCGCTCGCGATCGACCTTGGAGGATTCAGCGCGCCGGACGGCGATGGCGCCTACGACTTCAGCTACGACGCGACGACGCGGACGCTGGCGGTGCTGGACTGCGCCGCGCGCAAGGTCGACGTGTTCGCTGTCAGCTGCAGCCTGGGCGCGCTGACGACCACCTTCACCGCCAACAACGGCCAAGCCGGCAACATGTTCGACGTCAGCGCCAACAGCGCCCCCGTGACGATCGACTGCTTCGACGTCAACCTCGACGTGGGCGTCTGGGACGTCGAAATTTACACCACGATCAACGGCGCCAGCCACGTGGGGCTCGAGCAGCTGCCGAGCGCGTGGACCAGGCTGACGACCGCCGCGGGGGTCACAAGCCTTGGTGCGAATGGACCGACCCCGCTGCCGCTCACTCAGCCCCTCGGTGTAACGATCGGGTGCGGGCAGCGTCGGGGCTTTTACGTCACCGTCAGCAACGGCGTTAGCCTCAACTACGCCACGGCCCCCCAGCCAGTAGGCTCTGACTACGTCTCCGACGGCGTGCTCACGATCCATCGAGGAACCGGCAACGTCCACCCGTTTGGCCCTTCATTCGGCACGACCGCGACCGACTCTCGCGTCTTCAGCGGCATCGTCCATTACACGACGACGGGCGCTAGCTGCGGCGCGAGCAGCGTCTTTGGAGCTGGCTGCTACGAGCGGCCGGCCTCCTACTATGAACAGATGAGCGCGGTCAGCTTTGACCTCGCAGGCTTGGCGCTCGTCGCGACCGCGACCGCGACGGGCTACGACGTCACGACCACGCCCCGCGCGATCACCACTGTCGGTGCCAGCGCCGTCGCGCTCGCGCTCGATGATGACGAAGTCGTCGACACAGCCGACCCGGCCGTCGGCGGCACCCTCGGGCTGCACGTTGGCTCCAACTGTTGGATCGCGCTGGGTCCCGGCAACAGCCCCGTCTATCTCCCGAGCGTCGAGACGATGCTCAACAACCCAGCGACGGCGATCTACGCGTGGACCGACCTGCTGCCTGCGCAGGCGTCAGGGAGCGGGCTCGGCACGGTCTACTACGAAGAGTCAGGCGCGGTAGCGACCGTCACCTACGACGGCGTCGAGGGGTGGAACACGGGCCTCACCAACGACGTGCAGTTTGTCATCGACACCGCGACCGGCGATTACTCGATCACCTTCGGCGCGGTGTCGAGCGCCAACCCAGAAGACTGGCTGATCGGTTACTCGACCGGCGGATCCAGCATGGACGCTGGCGCCACGGACCTGTCCGCAGGGACTCTCTACGTCGCTGCGGCCGACCAACAACCCCTGTCGCTTGACAGCGATGTCCCGAGGGTCGGCGCGAGCTGGACGCTCCAAGCAGAAAACGCTGCGCTGTCACCGCTCGTGTTGTTCTTCTTCGGTGACGTGATGATCGATCCAGGCGTTGACCTTGCGGCCGTAGGCGCGCCAGGATGCGCCGCTTACACCAACGCAAACCTCGGCGCCTACGTCCAACCGGCCAGCAACGCGGCCAGCGCGCTCTCGTTACCGATCCCAAGCAATCCTGTGCTCGTCGGGTCGACGATCACTGCCCAATGCACGGCATCGACCGCTCAAAACATATGGGGCATCGCGACATCCAACGGTCTCCGCGTCGTCGTCGGGAGTTGACGTTGCGACCTACCTCGGGCCGCTACGGCGCGCTCGCCACAGCGCGGCATCACCAGACCCGTGTCATCGCCTTCGCCGTGCACGCAATCGCGCGCTCCGTCGTCGCAGCCCCCACCTGCCATCAAGCCACCGCTGCCGTTACGATCTGAACGCGCCCCCTGCAGCACGCGCCATCCAATCCCAGCAGAACACCATGAAGCGTCTCCTCATTCCGGCCGCGGCCGTGCTCTTCAGCCTGCCCGCGACTTGCCAAGTCAAACTCAGCGCCGACCTCCTGCTCCCGACTTCGCGCATCGCGCCCTCGGTCTATACAGGGACCCCTTGCGACATGCTGCGGTCCGTCGACGCCGCCGACTACGCGCTCTTGTCGCCGCTGCACCAGCAGATGCTGCTCCGGCTGTCTGCGCAGCGGCGAACGCAGGCCCAGCAACCGCACGCATGCTGGTTCGGCGCCGCACAGCCCGCGGCGATGGCCCTGTGGAACGCCGTCATGNANGGAAGCGGCGACTTNAACCCCGGGAACCGNTGGTCGAACACCGCGANCAACGGCGGCGGCCTNAACCAGGGCGACCCGACCGTCATCACCTACAGCTTTGTNCCCGACGGCACGACCGTNCCTGGNGCAGTCGGCGCGCCGACCGGACCNAGCCAGCTGTTCTCGGTGTTCAACGCGGCGTTCCCAAACCCCACCGTCTGGCAGCAGCGCTTCCACGACTCGTTCGACATCTGGGGCCAGCTGACCGGCGTCACCTACGTGTTCGAACCCAACGACGACGGCGCCGATCTCGTCAGCTCCGACGGTCAAGTCGGCGTCCGCGGGGACGTCCGCATCGCAGCGAAGCCGATCGACGGCGGCTCCGGCTCCAATGTGCTCGCCTACAACTACTTCCCCAACACGGGCGACATGGTGCTCGACACCGACAACATCTCGTTCTACAGCAACGCGTCGTCGAACTACATCCGGCTCTACAACGTCGTCACGCACGAGCACGGCCACGGCCTCGGGATCAACCACGTCTGCCCCGTCAACCAAACGAAGTTGATGGAGCCCTTTATCTCGACGGCGTTCGTAGGCCCGCAGTATGACGACATCCTGACGGCGCAGCGGCTCTACGGCGACGCGCGCGAGCCGAACGACTCCGCGTCTACAGCGACCGACCTCGGCGTGCTCAACAACGGCACCGACACGACCACCCTGGTGAGCATTGACGGCGGCGGCGACACCGACTGGTTCCGCTTCACGACCACCGCGCCGAAGACCGTAGACGTCATCCTCCGACCGTCCGGATCCACCTACCTGGAGGGCGACCAACAGCAGAACGGTCAGTGCGAGCCGGGCGTAAACTTTGACCCGACGCTGCTGCGCGACCTCGGGTTCGAGCTCGTCGACAGCAACGGCACGTCGACGCTGGTCGCCGTGGACCAGAACGGCGCGGGCGGCACCGAGAGCGGCTCCGCGGTCGTACCGGCCGCAGGCAACTACTACCTGCGGGTGTTCGGCGGCAGCACCGACCAGGTGCAGCTCTACGACTTCGACCTGGTGATCAGCGACGGCCCCCCGTTCGCCGTCACGATCGTCGGCGGCGCGCCGGCGTCGATCCCCGCGGACGCGCCCTTCGGCGTCGACGTGCGCGTCGTGCCAGGGAGCTCCAACGCAGACCCTAACAGCGGCCAGCTGTTCGCGTCCGTCAACAGCGGCCCTTACGTGCAGTCCTCGCTTTTACCGGCCGGCGGCAACGACTACCGGTGCCTGCTGCCGCCGGTCAGCTGCCTGGACACGGTTGACTGGTATGTCACCTTTGACCCCGTCAGCGGCGGCCCCGCCGTAGCGGCGCCGCCTGCGGCCCCGGCGAACGCGTTCCGCTCCGAGGCGCTTGAGGTCTTGTTCACCGACAACTTTGAAGCAAATCAGGGCTGGACCGTCGTCAACGGCCCCGGCCTCGTCGACGGCGCGTGGGAGCGCGGCGCGCCTGTCGGCGGCGGCGACCGCGGCGACCCTGCGTCCGACGCCGACGGCTCCGGTCAGTGCTACTTGACCGACAACGTCGACGGCAACAGCGACGTCGACGGCGGCGCGACGCAGCTGCTCTCCCCTGTCTTCGACCTCTCCTCACTCGTCGAGGCCAGAATGCGCTGGTCGTACTGGTTCACCAACGACTTCGGCAGCAACCCGAACACTGACCTGTGGGAGGTCGACATCTCCGACGACGGCGGCGCGAACTGGACAAACGTCGTGACGACGACGGCGAGCACGACGTCGTGGACACCGCAGGAGATCGACGTCGCGGCGTTCGTCTCGCTAACCAGCCAAGTGCAGGTGCGCTTCACGGCGTCCGATCCGGCGCCTGGCGCGGTCGTTGAGGCCGGCGTCGATGCGTTCCGCCTCATCGGCTGCGAGGCATCGCCAGTCACGCGGATCGCCGCCTCCTGCGCCGGCGCGTTCGCGCTCTCGACCATCGACGTCGACTCGACGCCGACCGCGGGCTCGTCGTTCTCGGTGCAGTGCTCAGCGGTCTCCAACGTCACCGGCCCTGTCTTCACAGGCGTGGTGTTCGGTGTCAGCAACAGCGCCTTCCCGCTGCCGAGCTGCGGTTGCACCTTAGTGCCCTCGCTGGACGTGATCCGCTTAGGCGTCGACAACTGGACGACGCCCTCACTGCAGACATGGTCGATCCCGCTGACGCTTCCGCTCATCGCGACCGGCGCCGAACTCTACGCGCAGGGGCTCGTCGTTGATCTGGCGAGCGGCTCATGCACCGAAGCTGGCGTCGGCTTCAACACGACCGACGCCGTGCGCATCACGGTGCAGTAAGCCCACCAGGCGCTCAACGAGCGGCAGAGGACTGCAACCGCCTGCGCCGGCGCGGGTAGCTGCGTCGAAAGAGCCTGCGCGGCCCCGCTTCTGCGGGACCGGCAAGCACCGGGCAGCCGCCCACGCTAGGCCCGCAGCGCGAGCCTAGCCGACATCAGATGCCGAGCTTCAACAGCACGCCGTTTGACGTGATGAGGCCGCCGGGGTTCGCGAGCGGATCGATCCAAACGCTCTGCGCGCCAAGCTGCGCGCCGATGAAGGCGCCGTTGCTCGGGACCGGGAACCCGCTGCTCATGCCGTTCACCGGGATGTTGTCGATGGGGAACGACACGTCGATCGTGCCGATGTGGGAGAAGCACCCCGGCGCGCCCAGGATGACCAGGTCGAGCGGCGCGAACACCCCGCCGGGCAACGGCAGCGTGGACAGGATCGTGAGCCCGATCCCGAACTGCGTCGTCTCGCCAGACGTCGTCAGGTTGATCGTGCTGCCGAGCACCGGCGTCGCGCTCGCTTCGAGTCGCAGCGGATCGCTGTCGGTCCCCTGCGTCGAGAACGGCACCGCCCCAGAGACGTCGATCGTGCCCGGGTCCAGCGCGCCGTTGCCCGAGGTGTAACCAACGAGGGTCGGCCAGCCGCCCCCAACGGTCAGGTTCATCGCGCCGAAGCGGATCTCGATGTCGAGGCTCGGGAAGAACACGATCTGCATCGTGTTCGTTCCGGCGTTCGCCCGGCTCGGGACCGCGTCCCACGTGAAGACGTGAGCGCCGGTGTTGCCGTCGAACTCGTACCAGGTCGACCCGCCGGCCGTCGGGTCCATGTCGTGCCAGTTGCCGACGCGCGCGCCGCCGTTCAGGAACGCCGCTACGCTCGGGTTGCCGCCGGCGTTGGTGCCGTCCAGCGAGACGAAGCCGTCGGCGCTCATCTCGGCGACGAGGTCGTTGAGCACGGGGTCAAACGGCGAGGTCTGCACGCCCGTGCTGCCGACGTAGGTGATCGGAAGGCCGCCAAGCGCGACCTGCACGCTGTCGTCGACGCCGAGGAACGTCAACGTCTGGGCCGTCGCTCCTTGAGGCTGGGGCGCCGTCGCGCCGGCGGTCACGTCGTAAGAGCTGGTCAAGCCGTTGAAACTGAGCAGCAGCGAGGTGTTGCTGAGGTCCTGGCTCGTGGCCGTGTTGGCGAAGACCTCATAGAACGAGCGGTAGTTGGCGTAGCAGCCTTCGCCGTAGATCTGCTGCGACGCGAGCGCGATCGGGGTGCCGCCGACCGTGTAGGTCAGGTTGCCGTTGATCGACCGCGGCTGGAAGGTCGGCAAGGAGAACGGCGCGTTCGACGCGCCCCCCGTGGTGATCGACAGGTTCGAGTCGCTGAAGTTGAAGACGCCGTTCTGATAGCCCCAGCTGTGGCCGACGGCGACCAACGCGATGCCGTAGTTACCGGGCCCGAAGGTGACGGTGCCGCCGCTGTTGGCGCCTGCGCCGGAGATCACCCCGACGACCGTCTCGTCCGCGCCGCCGGTGAGCGTCACCGGCGCCGACTGGCCAACCAGGATCCACTGGCTGTTGTTGCTGACGCTGCCCTGCCACTGCGACGGGCCGAAGTAGATCTCAAACGACGAGACCGCGCCGCTGGGGGTCGCGTCCGAGCTGACATACTCGAGCTCGTCCCAGGTGACGACCGAGTTAACCGTCATGTTGAAGTAGACCGCCCCGTTGGGGTTGCCTTGGTTCGCGCTCGTCAGCGGCTGCCCCAGTGGGAGCACGACTTGGCCTTGCGCGGTAAGGGCCGTGGTTACGAGAGCGGCCGTCCAGAGGTGTCGAAGTTTCATGGGAATGGAGAGGTGGTGGTTGGAAGCTGCAGGCCCACGTCAGGGACCTTGCTCTGCAGCAGACACAGCGTGCAGTTTAGGAGAAACCCCAGCCCTCACGGACGCCTAGGAGGGCCGCCCCGCGCCGATCCTATTACGGCAGGCAACAATACGAAGCCGTCCCACCGGCGCCCCGCAGCGCCGCGTCGCGACCCCACCAAACGAGCGATTTCCGCGTTAGGATCTGCACCCAAGCGACTTGCTGCAGGCGCGAAGCGGCAAAGCACCGCGCCGAGACGACCAGGTTGTGACGACGCTCGCGGAGACGTGTCCGCGCTGCGCCGCGTCGATTGGGCGGGAAAAGTACTGGTCCGTTACATCAACGCGAGCTGTCACGTACGAGCCGCAGAAACTCCGCCCGCGTCCGCTCGTCTTTACGGAACAGCCCGCGCAGGCAGGAGGTGACGGTGCGCGAGTTCTGCTTTTCGACGCCGCGCATCATCATGCAGAGGTGGGAGGCCTCGACAACCACGCCGACGCCCTTGGGCTGCATGACCTCTTCCAGCGCCGTCGCGATCTGCATCGTCAGCCGCTCCTGCACCTGCAGGCGACGCGCGTAGACGTCCACGATGCGCGCGATCTTAGACAGCCCGATGATCTTGTCCGACGGGATATATGCGACGTGGGCTTTGCCGAAGAACGGTGCGAGGTGGTGCTCGCAGAGCGAATACAGCTCGATGTCTTTGACGAGCACCATCTCGTCGGTCTCGGCCTCAAAGACACCCGTCCCGACGATGTCCTTTGGGTCTTGCCCGTAGCCTTCGGTGTAGGCGGCGAACGCCTTTTGGAAGCGCCGCGGCGTATCGCGCAGGCCCTCGCGATCCGGGTCGGGGTCGAGCTGTCGCAGCATCGCAGCGACATGCTCCTGGAACTCTTCGGGGTCCCTCATTCGATCGTCTCGCGCAACAGCTCTTCTACGGTCGTCGATCCGTCGAACACGGCCTTAAGCCCGTTCTCACGGAGCGAGGCCATCCCGTTCTCGACGGCCGCCTCTTGAACCTGGGTCGTACTGGCTCCGTCTAGGATCAGCTCACGGATCCTGTCATCCACCTCAAGCACTTCGGTGATCGCCATGCGCCCGCGGTAGCCGGTGAAGTTGCAGACTTCACATCCTTTCCCGTACGCGAACTTGCTCCCCACCACCTGCTCCGCGGAGAGCTTGAGCCGGCGAAGGATGTCGTCGCCGGGCTCATAGAAGGTCTGGCACTCCCCGCAGACCCGGCGGACCAGACGCTGTGCGAGGATTCCTTGCACCGTCGCGGTGAGCAAGAACGGTTCGATGCCGATATCGATCAAACGCGTGATCGCGCTGGGCGCGTCGTTGGTGTGCAACGTGGAGAAGACGAGGTGACCCGTCAGGCTCGCCTCGATCGCCGTCTGCGCGGTCTCCTGGTCTCGGATCTCGCCGACCAAGATCACGTCAGGGTCCTGACGAAGGATCGTGCGGAGCACGCCGGAATAGGTGACCCCGATGTCCTCGTTAACCGGCACCTGCACGATCCCTTCGAGGTCGTACTCCACCGGATCCTCCACCGTGATGACCTTGGTGTTGACGTCGTTCGCCTCGTTGAGGACCGCGTACAGCGTCGTGGTCTTGCCCGAACCCGTCGGACCTGTCACCAGCACGATGCCGTGCGGCAGGTCTGAGTATTCCCGCATGCGGTCGCGCACGGAGGACACAAGCCCGAGGTTGTCGAGGCTGAGCGAGACGTTGCTGCGGTCTAAGATACGCATCACGGTCGACTCCCCGTACATCGTGGGCAGCGTCGAGACGCGGAGGTCGACGGAGCGGCCGCCGACGGTCAGTTCGATGCGGCCGTCCTGCGGCAAGCGCGTCTCAGCGATGTCCAGGTCGCTCATCACCTTGATGCGGGCGATCAGCGCCTCCGCGAGGTGCGGCGGCGGCGCCTCCAGCTCGAACAGCGACCCGTCGACCCGATAGCGGATCTTGAAGTCGTGCTCGAACGGCTCGAGGTGGATGTCGGAGGCACGATCGCGGATTGCCTGATACAGGATGTAGTTCAACAGCTTGACGACCGGCGCCGCCGCCGCCATCGCCGCCTTGTCCTCGAGGTCGATCTGACCGCCTTCTTGCGAGAGCTCGCTCACCAGCTCGGACATCCGCGCCTTGCTCTCGGCGGCGTCTTCCTGGTAGTGCTTGTCGAGCCCTGACGTGATCTTCGCTTGGTCGGCCAACACGCCGACGATCTCGCAGCCGGTGGTGAAGCTGAGGTCCTGTAACATGGGCGCGTTGGCGGGGTCGGCCATCGCGACGGTGAGCGTGCTGCCTTCGAGCCGCACGGGCAGGATCCCGAACGCTCGCGCAGAGGCGAGGTCAATCTTCGCCAGCGCGTCCGGCTGCGGCGGCTCGGCGTCCAGGTCATGGAACGGCAGCCCAGCTTGCTCCGCGAGTCCGCGAGCCACGTCCGCCTCCTGGATGCAGCCCATCTCCACAAGGATCCCGCCGAACAAACCGCCCTTGTCGCGCTGGACCTGGAGCGCCTCTTGCACCATCCCTTCGTGGATCAGGCCACCCTCCTTCAAGATCTGGCCCAATAGTCGACGAGGTCCCGACATCTGACTACTCCGCGGCTCCCCCGCCCATCCGGGCGAGCAAGCCCTTGCCGTCAAAGGCGCGCTCGAGCGCGGGCTCCTGGTCGATACGCCCTTCGCGATAGAGGTCCAGCAGGCAGTCGTCCATCAGCATCATCCCCTGCCGCCGGCTCGTCTGCAGCACCGAGCCGATCTTGAAGGTCTCACACTTGCGGATGTGGTTCTCGATCGCGGGCGTGGAGAGCATCACCTCGAACGCAGCGACGCGGCCGCCGTCAGGCGTCGGGATCAGGATCTGCGAGATGACCGCCACCAACGACTGCGCGAGCTGAGACCGAATCTGCTCCTGCTGTTCCCTGGGATACTGGTCAATGATGCGGTCGACGGTCCGGGCTGCGCCGGTCGTGTGCAAGGTGCCGAATACGAGGTGCCCGGTCTCCGCCGCGGTGATCGCCGCCGAGGTCGTCTCCAGGTCCCGCATCTCTCCCAACAGGATGCAGTCGGGATCCTGACGCAGCGCCCGCCGCATCGCCTCGGAGAACGAGCTGACGTCGGTCCCGACCTCACGCTGCGTCACCTGCGACTTCTGGTGCGAGTGGTAGTACTCGATCGGGTCTTCGATCGTGATGATGTGCACGTCGCGGTTCTTATTGATCCAGTCGATCATCGTCGACAGCGTCGTGGTCTTGCCCGAGCCCGTGGGGCCCGTGACCAAGATCAAGCCGCGGTGCAGGTTGAGCAGCTCCTGCACCGACTCTGGCAGACCGATCTGTTCGAAGGTCAGCAGCTTTTGCGGGATTTGCCGCATCACGATGCCGCGAGCCCCCTTCTGCGTGAGCACGCTGACGCGGTATCGGCACTTGTCCTGGTGCGCGACGCCGAAGTCCGTAGACCCGACCTCCAAGAGCTCTTCCCAGTTGCGCTCAGGCGCCAGCGCCTTCGCCATGCGCTCGGTGTCCTCAGGGTTGAGCGGTGCGTCGCCGATCTCGACAAGGCCGCCGCTGACGCGCAGCACTGGGGGGCGACCAACAGAGATGTGAAGATCCGACGCGCCTTGCTCGTAGGCGGTGTCCATCAATGCGTGAATGTCCATCGGGTGATCTCTGGTTAGGTTGCTGTTTCGTCAAACCGCCGCGACGACACGCAGCAGCTCGGGGATCGTCGTCTCGCCGGCGAGCACCTTGCGCACGCCGTCCTGCAGCAGGGTCGACATGCCGCCGGACTGCCACGCATACTCTCGGAGTCGCACCATGGGCTCCTGGCGGAAGGTCATCTCGCGCAGCGTGTTGTCCATCTGCAACAGCTCATAGATACCGCGACGGCCGCGGTATCCAGTGCCGCCGCAAGCGTCACAGCCTTCGGCGCGGAAGAACGTTGTGTCCTGCACCTTGTCGACGTCGATGCCGACGCTGCGCAGCTCTGCGGAAGCCGGCTCGTAAGCCTGACGACACTGCTCGCACAACACGCGGATGAGCCGCTGCGCCATCACCGCCTGGACCGAAGCAGACACCAGGAACGGCTTAACCCCCATGTCGCAGAGACGAGTGATCGCCGACGTCGCGTCGTTGGTGTGCAACGTCGAGAAGACGAGGTGACCCGTCAACGCGGCCTGGACCGCGATCTCGGCCGTCTCTCGGTCACGAATCTCACCGACGAGGATCACGTTCGGCGCTTGGCGCAGCATCGCGCGCAGGATCCGCGCGAA
>NYVR01000029.1 GCA_002684655.1 Planctomycetota bacterium
GCGAGCTCTGCCGAGGTCAGCTGCATGCCGGCGAACGTCTCGTCGGCGTCGAGCACGTCCGCGGTGGTGACCTCGGGTCGCCGCAGCCACTCCGTCAGCGTTTTGCCGTCGGCGCGGCGCGTCATGTCCAACCAACGCTTGGCCGCGCGGATGTTGTCTTCTTTGCGGCGCGCAGCGTCTGCTTGCTCGGGCGCGACGATGCCCCACTGCTCTCCCAGCGGCGTCAGGCGGCGGTCCGCGTTGTCGCTGCGGAGCAGCAGGCGGAACTCCGCGCGGCTCGTGAACATCCGGTAGGGCTCCGACGGGTTGACGCGACACAGGTCGTCGATCATCACGCCGAGGTAGCCCGTCGCCCGATCGATGATCACCGGGTCTTCACCGCGGGCGTATCGCGCGGCGTTCAACCCCGCGACGAGGCCCTGGCCCGCGGCCTCCTCGTAGCCGCTCGTGCCGTTGATCTGCCCCGCTGCGAACAGGCCGCGCAGCGTCGCCACGTGCAGGTCCCCGCGCAGCTGGTCGGTGAGGATGTAGTCGTACTCAACCGCGTAGCCGGGCCGGAGCAGCTCGACCTGCTCGAGGCCCTGGATCGTCCGCAGGAACTCCATCTGCACGTTCGGCGGCAGGCTGGTGCTGATCCCGTTCGGGTAGACCTCGTCCGAGTCGCGCCCTTCGGGCTCGAGGAAGATCGGGTGCGAGTCCTGATCGGCGAAGCGTACGACCTTGTCCTCGACGCTCGGGCAGTAGCGCGGGCCGCTGCCGACAATCGCGCCGCGGAACATCGGCGACTCGTCGGCGTGCGCGCGGATGATCTCATGGGTCTTGCTGTTGGTCCTGGTGGTCCAGCACGGCAGCTGATCGACCTCCAAACGCTCTGTGCGGAACGAGAACGGCACCGGCGGGTCGTCGCCGGGCTGGACCTCCAAGTCGTCGAAGCAGATCGTCGACTTACGCAGCCTGGGCGGCGTGCCGGTCTTGTGCCGGCCTAGCTGCACACCGAGCGCCTGCAAGGCGCCGCTGATGCGGGCGGCCGCGGGCTCACCGTGGCGCCCTCCGGCCTCCTCCCAGCGGCCGGCGAACAGCTTGCCGCCGAGGAACGTGCCGGTCGTCAGCACGACGGCGGGCGCGTGCAGGCAGCTGCCGTCGCCGAGTTCCACCCCCGCGACGGCGGCGCCGTCCGCGGTCGTGACGAAGCCGACCGCTTCGCCGGTCAGCACCGTGAGGCCCGCGTAGCCGAGCACCCGCTTGCTCATCACGTGGTTGTAGGCTTCGCGATCGCACTGCGCCCGCGGCGACCGAACAGCGGGCCCCTTGCTCGTGTTGAGCATCCGGAACTGGATCCCGGTCGCGTCGGTCACGACCCCCATCTCGCCACCCAGCGCGTCGACCTCGCGGACGAGCTGACCCTTGGCGAGGCCGCCGATCGCCGGGTTGCACGACATCCGACCGATGGCCGCGGGGTCGAGGACCACCATCGCCGCGCGCGCGCCCGCGCGCGCGGCCGCCGTCGCGGCTTCGACGCCAGCGTGGCCGCCGCCGACCACGATCACGTCGAAGTCACGGGTCACGCTGCTCGACAGCTCACCACCTCGCCCCTGCGTCACGATCGCGACAGCTCACGTGCGCCGGCGCGCTCCTCGTCGCCGGCCCAGGGACGCCCGTGACCCGTGATGTCAATACCGCTGCGCATGCGCCAAGGCTAAGCCGCCGCTGCGGCCGCGCAAGGGCGCCGTGGTCGACCTCAGGCCGCGTCCAGCGCCTCAGAGCGCTCGTAGATCGCGCGCAGCAGCACGCGGTGTCGCAGGACATAATTCCACATGGAGTCCTCATCGGACGCTGCCCGGCGGGACTGAAGGGACGCAGCGCTCCTGACGGACCGAAGGTCGCTAGCCAAGCGCACCCGGCTGCGCCTAGACTGGGATCATGCGCGTCTCCACGCTCTCTGTGCTCGCGGCCGCCCTGGCCCTGCAAACGCCCGGCTGCCTGACCGCGCAGGTGAAGCTCCGGGAGCTCCCCGAGGTCGCGCGCGGGCGCGCAGAGCGCCTGCGGCCCAAACAGATCGCCGCGCTGGAGCCCTTCTGGGCCGACCTGTCCCTCGACTACGAAGACAACCAGAAGTTCTTAGACGAGCGCATCGCAGCGGCCGCCGATCTCGGCGACAGCGTCGTGCCCATGTTGCTGGAGAAGCTCACCCCGATGCAGAACAGCGACGCGGCCGTCGACCTCGCCGGCAACTGCCGCCGGGTCCTGGAGCGACTCGACCCGACCTCGTTCGTCGACGCTTTGGCGGAGCTCGCGCGCGGCAACCACGGGACCGCGAAGAGCGAAGCCATCATCCTTTTGGGCTTCGCGGACGATCCACAGTCGGTCGCGGTCCTGTCTGACCTACTGGGCGACGCCAAAGGATGGCACCGGTTTCATATCGTCCGCTCCCTGCGCCGACTCCGCGCGCCCGGGCCGGCGCCGAAGGTGGTCCCGTATCTAGGGACCGATGACCGCGGGCTCCGCAAGGAGGTGCTCGCCTACCTCTTGCAAGCGGAGGCCAGCGCCGTCGCGCCGACCGTCATCGAAGCCCTCAGCGCCGAGGGCGACGATCGCCTGCTGGGCAGCTACATCGAATACTTCGCAGCCTGCGTGCGGCAGGACGCCGCCGCGACCGAGGCCTTGCTCCCGCTGCTGGACCGAGAACGCATCGACTGGCAGGACACGCTGAAGCTCATCCAGGCGCTCGCGGACGTCTCCCCCCGACGATTCGAACCTACCGTGCGAAAGCTCTACGAGCTGATCGACGGCAACGACACCAGCTCGCTCGCAGTCAGCGCTGCGGTCTCGCTGAAGGCTTTGGGCGACAAGAACGGCGTCTCCAAGCTCAAGCGATCGCTGGACGAGAAGATCCGGCGACGCAAGCGCGAAGCCTCGCTCTACGAGCAGCGCGCGAGGCTGCTGTATGCCACCGGCGCGTTCGACGACGCCGCGGATGACTACGAAAAGATCATCGACTACGCCGAAGGCGCCGCGATGACCCGCCGCGCCTACCAAGGGCTGCTCAAGAGCGAGGCGCGCCGCCGCAAGATCCAGAACGTGGTCAAGCACATGCGCAGCTCTGGGATGAGCCCCGAAGAGTTCGCCAGCCTCGCGGCTGAGGACGAGCCGTTTCGCGAGGCGATGGCGCACGACCGCGTGCAGGCGTTCCTCAAACAACTGCGCAAGAGCCGCGCGCCCAAGTAGGCCCTGTGAGGGCTCGCTCCCGGGCCCGCGCCGGCTGCCATGATCTGCGACGCGGACCGCGGCGCTGATGCCAGCTTGATTCGGACCGGCGCGAGGGCCAAGATGCCCGGCCTTTTCGCCGCTCCCGCGGCCCGACGCGCAGCCCCGAACGCACCACCATCATGGAAGTCCAGGTAGCCGAGACAGGCCCCTGCAGCCGTAGTCTGCAGATCAAGATCACGCCCGAACAGGTCACCGCGCACCTCGACGAGGTCTACGCGTCCGCTGCCCAGCAGGTGCAGGTCAAGGGCTTCCGCCCCGGCAAGGTCCCGCGGAAGATGCTGGAGAAGATGCACGGGCCCGCGATCCTCGAGGAAGCCAAAGGCCAGCTGCTAAACCGCTATCTCGAAGAAGCATGCCGGACCAACGAGATCCAGCCCCTTGGCAAGGTGAAGGTCGACGAGGTCGAGAACATCGAGGTCAAGCCGGGCGAAGGCATCGAGTTCACGGCCCAGGTCGACGTCAAGCCGCAGTTCGAGATCCCCGACGCCAAGGGCCTTGAGATCCCGGCTTTGGAGGAAGAGGCCAACGACGACGAGATCGAGAACGCGCTCAAGGAGATCGCGCACCAGAAGCGCAAGATCCAGACCGTCGACGAAGCCGTCGAGGACGGCGACTTCGTCAAGTGCGACTACACCTTCGTCGACGAAGGCGGTGACGAGGTCCACACCAAAACCGGAGTGCAGCTCAACACCCGCATCCCGGTCAACGGCGTCGAGGCGAGCGCCTACTCCGAGGCGCTCATCGGCAACAAAGCCGGCGACGCTTGCGAGATGACCATCGTCTTCCCGGACAACTTCGAGAAGGAGGAGGTCCGCGGCAAGGAGGGCAAGGTCAAGGTGCATCTCCACGAGGTGCTGCGCGTCGCCGCGCCGCCGATCGACGACGAGCTGGCCAAGGGCATGGACTTCGAGGACCTCGACAAGATGCGCGCTGACCTGCGCCAGAGGATCTCCATGGAGAAGGTCCGCCTAGGTAAGGCGCAACAAGAGCAGGCCGCGCTCGACAAGCTCGCCGAGGCGGCGAATATCACGCCGCCGCCGAGCATGGTTGAGGAGCAGCAGCAGTCGTCGCTGGCCGCCTACGCCCAGCGGCTCCAACAAGAGGGGGTCAGCGAGGAAGAGGTCCAAAAGCGCCTGGAGGAGTCCAAAGAAGAGGCGCTCGCCGACGCCGAGCGCCGCGTGCAGATGTTCTTCCTGATCGACGCCGTCGCCCAGCAGCAGGGCCTGTCGGTCGCCGAGCCAGACGTAAAGGCGGAGCTGGAGGCCATCGCGCAGGCCAACAGCACGGCCGAGCAGCAGCTAACGGCCGCGCAGGTGTTCTCACATCTCCAGGAGCAGAACCGCCTCGGCGAGCTCCAGCTGTCGCTGCTGGAGCGCAAGGTTCGCGATTTCCTCAGAGAGAACGGCCAGATCGTCGATAAGACTGAGGCATAGCGACGGCCGCTCGACCCATCCCGCGCAGCCCCCAGGACTACAAAGCCATGACCAACGCGAACATGTACACGATCCCCACCGTCATCGAAAAGACCGGCCGCGGGGAGCGCGCATACGACATCTACAGCCGACTGCTCGAGGACCGCATCGTCTTCATCGGGACGCCGATCGACGACGGCGTCGCCAACGTGGTGATCGCGCAGTTGCTGTTCCTGGAGAAGGAGAACAAGAAGCAGGACATCAACCTGTTCTTGAACTCTCCCGGCGGCAGCGTGACGGCAGGGCTGGCCATCTACGACACCCTGCAGTTCGTGCAGTGCCCGATCTCGACCTACTGCATCGGCCAGGCCGCCTCGATGGGCGCGGTCCTGCTGGCGGCGGGCTCGCCCGGGAAGCGACACGCTCTACCGAACAGCCGCATCATGATCCACCAGCCCTGGGGCGGCGTGGGCGGCACAGCGCTGGATATCTCGATCCAGGCGGACGAGATCCTGCGGCTGAAGTCGACGCTAAACGGCATCCTCAGCAAGCACTCGGGTAAGCCCGTGGAAGAGGTCGCCCGCGACAGCGACCGCGACTTCTTCATGGGAGCGGCAGAGGCTAAGGAATACGGCCTCATCGACGAGATCGTCGAGTCCGCCAAGTGAAGCCGTGAAGGCCTGCGTTTGATCCGATAGACTGTCTGGCCGCGCGCCGCTCTCCGGCGCGCACCAACAGACTATGGCAGGCAAGGGAAAGACCCTGGAACGGTGCACCTTCTGTGAGAAGTCGCGCCACCACGTGCAGTCGCTGATCTCGGGCCCACCGGGGATCTACATCTGCAACGAGTGCATCGAGATCTGCAACACGATCCTCAAGGAAGAGGACCGCAAGCAGAGCGGAGACGCAGCGCCCGCCACGTTCGTCAAGGACCTCGTCCTGAAGGACAAGGTCCCCTCGCCCGACGCGATCGTCGAGCGGCTGGGCGAGTATGTCGTCGGGCAAGAGCACGCCAAGAAGGTCCTGGCCGTCGCTGTCTATGGCCACTACCGACGCCTACACGCGCGCTACCACAACCCCGACCTCGAGCTGGAGAAGAGCAACATCCTGCTCGTCGGCCCCACCGGGTCGGGCAAGACCCTGCTCGCGCGAACGCTCGCCAAGATCCTCGACGTGCCGTTCGCGATCGCTGACGCGACCACGCTGACCGAAGCCGGCTACGTCGGCGAGGACGTCGAGAACATCCTGCTGAAGCTGCTCCAGAGCGCGAACTTCGACGTCGAGCGCGCCCAACAAGGGATCATCTACATCGACGAGATCGACAAGATCGGCCGGACAACGAGCAACGTCTCGATTACGCGAGACGTCTCAGGTGAAGGCGTGCAGCAAGCGCTGCTCAAGATCCTCGAAGGCACGACAGCGAACGTGCCCCCGCAGGGAGGACGCAAGCACCCCGAACAGAGCTACATCCAAGTGAACACGGAGCACATCCTGTTCATGGTCGGCGGCACGTTCCAAGGCATCGAGCACTTCATCTCGCGTCGCATGGGGCAACAGATCATCGGCTTCACGGGTAAGGCAGACGCCGAGCACGCCAAGCACCTCGTCGACAAGGACGGGGATCCGCTGGTCACTAGCCAAGCCGAGCGGGACCGCGTGATGCCGTATCTCGACCAGAAGGACCTGATCGACTTCGGCATGATCCCCGAGTTCGTCGGCAGGTTGCCGATCACCGTCCCGATGCGGTCCCTGACAAAGGAAGAGATCCTCGGGGTCATGACCAAGCCCAAGAACGCGCTCGTGCGTCAGTACAAGGCGATGTTCGAGCTGGACAGCGTGCAGCTGGAGTTCACGGACGAGGCGCTCGGCGTGCTGGCCGAGGAGGCCATGAAACGGGAGACCGGCGTGCGCTCTCTGCGCTCCATGTTCGAGGAGGTCCTGCTTGAGCTGCGCTTTGAGATCGACAAGCGCAAGGGGGAGCAGGTTGTGATCACCGGGGACTACGTCGCGGACGCGCTCAAGCGCGGCCCGGACAAGATGCTGACGCGCGAACAGCGCGACTCCGCGTAGGCGAACCCGCATGAGCGCGTCCGCCTCATGCCGCCCGCTGACCGACCTGAGCGAGGACGAGTTAAAAGCGCTGGTCGTCGAACACGGCGGGAAGCCGTTCCAGGCGCGCCAGCTCTCGCACTGGATCTGGAAGCACGGCGCAGAGTCTTTCGGAGCCATGCGCAACGTGCCGCAGGGGCTCAAGACATCGCTCGCGGACAGCTACGCGCCGAGGACGACGACGCTGACCAAGGCGGAGCGCTCAGACGACGGCACCGAAAAGTTGCTGCTGGAACTTCGAGACGGTGAGACGGTCGAGTGCGTGATCATCCCCGACAGAGCACGCACGACGCTCTGCATCTCGACACAGGTAGGCTGCCCCGTTGGCTGCGTATTCTGCGCCTCGGGAATGTACGGCGTGCGGCGCAACCTCACGGCTGGAGAGATCGCGGAGCAGGTCCTGGTCGCCCGCAGTCGACTGGGTGAAGGCCAGAAGCTCACCAACCTCGTCGTCATGGGCATGGGCGAGCCGATGCTCAACCTCAAAGGGCTGCTCCCGGCGCTGCAGCGCATCCACGACCCCGACGGCATCAACCTCGGGGCCCGACGCATCACCGTCAGTACGTCCGGCTATCCACGCCAAATGGAGCGCTTCGCCGCCGCCGACCCGAGCTACAACCTCGCGGTATCGCTGCACGCTGCGGACGACGCGCTGCGACGGGAGCTCGTGCCGACCGCGGCAAATAAAGTCGCGGACATCGTCGCTGCTGCGCACGCCTACTTCGGTCAGAAAGGCCGCGAGGTCACATACGAAGTCGTCTTGCTCGAGGGCAAAAACGACCGCAGGGCCGACGCGAACGCCCTGATCCAGGTGCTGCGCGGCATGCCCTGCACGGTCAACCTGATCCCGTGGAACCCCGTCGACGAGATCGTCGAGCTGAGAGGGCTCGGGAGACCGCGCAACGCCCGCATCGACGCGTTCGCTGCGCAGCTGCGTCAGGGCGGCCTCAACGTCACCGTCAGGCGCCAGCGGGGCGCAGACCGTTCGGCGGCGTGTGGCCAGCTGCGGCTACGCGAAGCGCAAGCAGGCGACGCCGAGGGCTAGCGGCGCTCCTCGCGCTTGCGCCGGAGACGCTCGCGCGCGCCGGTCGCGCGCTCACCTTCGGCGTCGTGCTGCTTGGTCGCCATGACCACCTTTCGCTCCCCGCGCCGCAGCAGCTCGACGCGGACCTCGCTACCCTTCGCGATGTCGCCGAGCGCCGCCGCGACATCCGCCGGCGAACCGATCGGGCGCGCGCCGACCTTGGTGACGATGTCCTCAGCCTGGATCCTGCAAGATGCCGCCAGGGATCCGTCCTCGACGCTCTCGACCATCAGCCCCTGCTCGCCTAGCTGCAGGTACGCGCGCACAGCCTCGGGGATCGGCTTGACCCGAACCCCAAGACGCCGACCGCGCTGTGGAGGCGCCGCGTCAGGCGTCGCGCGCGCACCGGCGCGCGGCCCCTGCAGCTGGCGCGGGACGGCCCGCGGCAGCGCGATGTCCCAGTCAAAGCCTCGTTCGATCTTGCCGATCCTGCCGCGCATCATGTCGAAGGGGCTGCGACTGTCGCCCAAGCCGAGCCCGAACCCGCGCCCCTTGAGCAAGCCAGGGTGAGCCTTCTGGAAGGTCTCCATGTCGGGCGCTTCGTAAACCTTCGTCTCAGCTTTGCCGTCCTCACCCGCTTCAACGACCTCGACGCGCACGCCGTCAGGGCCGATCTCGACGCTCATGCTGTGCCCGGCGGCGTCCTGGTCGAGACCGCTCCGGAGCTGGGACTCCAGATCCTTAAAGAACGGTTGGTCGAAGAAGCGGCGGCTCGGCACGTCGAGCCCCATCTCTTCGAAGCGCTTGAAGATCCGGTCGAACTCGGTCCGCATGTCGTCGACCCCGCCACGTCGCGGGAGAGACCGACGCCCGCGCTCGACGATGTCCGGGCGCTGCTCGCGCTCGGCGCCCGGGCGGCCGCGCTCGACCAACCCCTCGCGTCGCGGCGCGGCGACGCCCTTACCGAGCTGCCGCAGCAGGCGCTTCGCTCGCCACTGGATCTCGCCGTCGCGCTCGTCCGCAGCGGCGGCTTCGAGCGCCGCGCGCGCCTCGCGCCCGACGCGCAACAGCTCCTCCTCCGCCTTGATGCGCTCGCGGTAGCTGTCGCTTCCTAGCCGTTGGATCCACGCCTCGACTTGCTCCGGTTTCGCCGGGGTTTCGGCAACCGGCGCGGGCGCAGGCGTCTGCGCGAGGGCCAGCGGGGTGAGGAAGATCGAGGTGAGCAGAATGGTTCGCATGTTGGTTCGTTTCGCGGTTTGACCGGTGCTCACTCCAAACGAGCCAGCTCCCTGATTACTCCCCCCTACGTCCGTCACGGTCATCCGCCCGCCACCGGGGCGTTACGCCAAGCTGCCCTAGACCTCGATCGGCGTGCCCATGTGTCGGAACTTGTGATAGCGCTGCTCCATCAAGTCGGCTGTCGGGAGCGCCTTCAGCTCGCTCAACCAGCGCTCCAGCTGCCGCTGGACGAGTTCGATCGCGCCTTTGTTGTCGCGATGGGCGCCGCCGAGCGGCTCGGGCACGACCTCATCCACGAGCCCTAGCCGGAGCAAGTCTTTGCTCGTCAGCTTCAGCGCCTGCGCCGCTTCAGGCGCCTTCTCCCCGCTCTTCCACAGGATCGCAGCGCAACCCTCGGGCGAGATCACGGAGTAGTAGCTGTTCTCCATCATGCCGACTCGGTCGCCGACGCCGATACCCAGCGCGCCGCCCGAGCC
>NYVR01000030.1 GCA_002684655.1 Planctomycetota bacterium
ACCTGTCGCCCTTTGGCGTCGAACGAAGCGCGCTCCTGGTGCTGGGCTGCGATGTTCGTCATCAGCCTCAGGTTGCGGAACAGTTCGTCTGGCGGCGCGGTCACGTCGGTCGGCGAACGGAACGGCGAGAGGATGTCGCGCTCGGGATAGCCGCAGTCGAGAAGATCCTGGGACCTCGCTGGCGATGCGGCGCCGAAGACCGCGGCGGCGAACAACAGGATCTTGGTTACGAGAGGCATGGGGACGCAGACTCCTAGTCGCGCGTTGGGGTGACGTAACGCTGAGGCTTAGCCTCGCAGCCAGAGGAAGCCGACCTGGGCCAGGCCGATGAGGACGCCGAGGACGCCGCCGAGCATGACGATCGCGCGGAGCTCCCGGTTGGCGACCTCCAGGATCAGCCGCTCCAGCTTCAAGACTTCGAACGCTGCCACTTTCGTCGCCACGAGCTCGGGCACGTCGAGGCCCTTGCTGAGCCCCTTCTCGACCTCGTCGAGGACGGACTCGCGGTGCTCCATGATGCTGTTCGTGATCGACTGTTTGATGTCGGCGATGCGGTCCTCGGTGAGGAACCCGCCGATCAGCGGCAGGCTGCGCAGCTCCTCGATCTTCGGCGCGAGGCCCCGGTCCAGCACCTTGCCGAGGATGCCGCCGAAGTCGAGCTTGTTGAGGCTCTTCAAGACGTCCTTCTGTTCGACGAGGTGCTCGCCGACGACCCGACCGATCGCCTTGGCCAGCTCGGCTTGGCGGCGCGGGACGAGCCCGTGCAGCTTGAACAACAGCAGGCGGCGCGGCTTGATCGGCCGGAAGATCATCTTCACAGCGAGCCAGTTGGTCGTCAGGCCGATCAGCCCTCCGATGGCGGGGATCGTGATCCAGGTCCAGAGGTCGAGAGCGGTCGGCATAGCGGGGCGAGAAGTATGAACACCGCGGACGGCTGGCTCAACGGCGCCGCGAGGCCCGCGCGTCGATTCCTGCTCGCGCGCCCTCTCGGGGAGGGGGCGTAGGGCGGCGACCCGCCGGATCGCCGTCCTCGGGCAGGCGTGGCGGGCGGTCCAAACGCAGCGCGCTGGGGGCCGCCAGCCTGCGCGCTGCTGTCGCGCCGCCTCTGTTTGCGGGCTCGCGCTCCAGCCCTGCTAGCATCACGAGCATGCTGTCCTTCGAGCAGATGATCCAGGCGGTCGACTCCCACACCGCAGGCGAGCCGACGCGTGTCGTGACCGGCGGCCTACCTCAGATCCCTGGCGCCACGATGGTCGAGAAGCGCGACGCCTTGCAGCGTGACTATGACCACATCCGTCGCGCGCTGGTTCTTGAGCCGAGAGGGCACGACGCGGTCATCGTCGCCTACCTGCTGCCCCCGACCCGCGAGGACGCTGACTTGGGCGTCGTCTTCGTAAACGACGCCGGCTACCTCGGCATGTGCGGCCACGGATCGATCGGGCTCGCGACGACGGCGGTGGCTATGGGAATGGTGAGGCCTATCGAGCCATATACGACGATCCGACTCGATACGACAGTCGGGCTGGTCGAGTGCAAGGTTCGCGTGGAAGGCGGCCGGCCTAAGAGCGTGACGATCACGAACGTGCCATCCTTTCTCTACCGACAACGCGTCGTGGTGCCGGTTTGCGGCTTCGGGAAGGTCGCGGTCGACATCGCATACGGCGGCAACTGGTTCGGCTTCGTGGAGGCAGAGCAGCTGGGCCTGACGGTCGAGAAGACGCACCTACCGGTCTTGATGCAGGCGGCGACCGCGGTCCGGGAGGCGCTAGTGCGCGAGGGTGTGCGCTGCGTCCATCCAGACATCGGCACTGAGGACACGGTCGACCACATCAAGCTCTTCGTGCCGACGGACGGGGATCGCCCGGGGGCTCGTTCGCTGACGCTATGTCCGGGCACCGCATACGACCGCTCACCTTGCGGTACGGGCACCTCCGCGAAGCTCGCGGTGGTGCATGCAAAAGGTGAGCTCGGCGTTGACGAGTGGTTCGACAGCGACAGCGTGTTGAAGACGAGGTTCCAGGCGCGCGTGCTCGGAACGACCAAGGTCGGCGAGTTCGACGCAGTGATCCCAGAGATCACTGGCTCAGCGTGGATCACAAGCATCGCGACCCACGTGATCGACCCCGACGACCCGTGTCGGTATGGGATCTGAAGCTAGCTTGTCTACTTCGTCAGGTTCTCGTAGAGCCACGTGAACGAGGTTCGTTTTTGACGCGGCCGCAGCTCTTCGAGCTCTCGCTGCAGCGGCGCCCTTTCTTTGCGGAGCTCGTCTAGCTTCGGCTGGACCTCTTCGATCAGCGCCTGTGCTGCTGCCTCTTCGAGGCCTTCACCGGCCATATCAGCTTCTCGGTAGATCTCTTCTGAGCGCGCGTCTAGCGCCGCGATGCTCGCCGACAGCTCATCGGCGCGCGCCGTCTCGGCGGCGGTCAGCTGGCGGGTCTTAGGGTCCCACACGGAATATCCGCCGACGATCAGGTCGAGGTCTCCGTCTTCGTCTAGATCGACGGCGTCGGCGTGCAGCCCGACGTCAGGGCGCTTCGGCGCGCCGGCGGCGTCCTTGGTGCTCGGCGCGACCAACCAGCGCGGGGCGCCGAAGTCGGACTCGCCTTCCCTGGTCCTGTTCAGGTAGACCGCCACGCCGGCGCCGCGGCCGCCGCCGTAAGGATCACCCATGCCGCTGACCATCAGGTCGAGCGCTCCGTCGCCGTTCCAGTCAACGGAGCGGATCGTCGCCACGGTGCAGGCGTCGCGCATCGGCTCACCTGCAGCCATGACGAGCTCGTTCTTAGTGGCGAACTTCGGCGCGCGGTTGGAGCCTGCGTTGCGGCGTAGGTAGATGTAGCCGCCTCGGTGGTCGCCGAGGACTAGGTCGAAGTCACCGTCCCGGTCGTAGTCGAACGCGATCGCCGAGGTCAGGTGTCCCTCTACGGGTGCGCCTCCTTCTGGGTCGCACCGGTCCGTTCGATCCCACTTCTCCTCGGCGAAGTTCCACCACGCGTTCATCACGATGCGGTCGCCTGCTCGGTCTAGGATGCCGACCGGCGGGAGGTAACCCGCGCGCTCTTGGTCCCAGTAGCTCACGTGCGGCGACCCGTCGTAGATCCCGCAGACGATGTCGTCGTCGCCGTCTCCGTCGAAGTCCACGAACTGTGGACTCATTCCGATGCATCACCAGTTGTTGAAGTCGAGGCGCTTGCCGTCGACGTCTTGGACACGCTCCTCGGCGGCGAACGTGTTGTCTGCGCGTCGCCTCGCGACGGTCAGGTAGCCGCGCAGGTCGCCGATTACGACGTCGATCCGACCGTCGTGGTCGAAGTCATAGGCGACGGGCGAAGGGTAGAGGCGTCCCTTGCCCGCCACCTTGTTGCCCGCTTGGAGCATGACAGGGGGCGCGAAGCGCTCGCCCTGCGCCAGCAGCGGGGCAAACATCGTGAGCCAGCACGCGAGAGAGAGAGCCGTTGTTTGGTTCATGGCGGTTCTTTTGGGTTCGATTGCGCCAGCATAGCGCCGCGCCTTGAGGGGGGTATGGTCAGCGCTCATGCGGTGGGCGTGGGTAACGACTTGTTTCCTGGTCGGGTGCGTGAGCTTCCACCCGCGCAGCGCCTCCTGGCCTCAGGATGCCAGCGTCGGCGCCGACCGGAGTCCTGGGGCGGCGCCGGCGTCGGAGACCTCGCCGGGACCGTCGCCGTGGCGGGTGATCGGGCTTAGTCGGGAGGGCCGGCCGCTGCGGGTCCGGCGGCTGGGGACGGGGCCGCGTCGGGTGATCTGGGTAGGCGGGATCCACGGCAACGAGCGCGAGGGCGTCGTCTCCACCGCGGAGCTTCCGGCTGCCTTCGCCGCCGTCGCGGGGGCGCTCGACCGCGTGACGCTGACGATCCTCGAAGACATCAACCCGGACGGAACGGCGGCGAACACGCGCGGCAACGCCGCCGGCGTCGACCTCAACCGCAACTACCCTGCCCGCAACTTTCTCCCAGGTCCTACCTACGGCGCGCGTCCGCTCGATCAGCCGGAGGCTGAGGCGCTGCATGACCTCGTCTGCGACGTGCGTCCGCACCTCGTGATCGTCGCCCACAGCTGGCGCGGCGACCACTTCATCAACTTCGACGGCCCCGCGGTGCGTCACGCGGAGTTGTTCTCGAAGCGATCAGGATACCGCGTGAAGCCGTCAGACCGGATCGCACCTACGCCTGGATCGTTGGGCTCTTGGGTCGGGCGGACGCTGCAGATCCCGATCCTCACCCTCGAGCACGAGCGCGGGTCAGATCCGCGGCGGTGCTGGGAGGCGACGCGGGAGGCGATCCTAGCGGTGATCCTCTCGGCCTAGCGCGGCGCGTCGCTCGGTCGGACTAGCCGCCGCGCGTGTGCATCTCCAGGTGCGGGTTGGTGCGCATGTCGTCTGCTTGCGCGAGCGCGCCGCGATCGGGGATCCCTGCGCGGACTTCTGCGCCTCGGTCGGCTCTGTAGGACCACACGGCGCGCACGGCAGCGTCTAGCTCTGCGTCGGATGCGCCGCCGCGCAGCATCGCGCGTAGGTCATGTCCTTCTGCCGCGTAGAGGCAGGTGAACCACATACCGTCGGCGGTGAGCCGTGCCCGGTCACAGCTCGCGCAGAACGGACTGGTCACCGAGCTGATGACGCCGAACGTCGTGCCGTCAGGCAGCCGGAACCGCTCAGCTGGCGCGCTGTCGGACCTGGGCACCGCCGTGACGCCGCCGAAGTGGTCCCGGACGCGCTCCAGGATGCGCGCGCGAGAGAGGACCCGGTCCATTCGCCACCGGGTCGCGCCGCCGACGTCCATATACTCGATGAACCGGATCTCGGCGTCCACGGAGCGCGCATACTCGATCAACTCTGGCAGCTCTCGGTCGTTGACGCCGTCGATCGCGACCGTGTCGATCTTCGTGTGTCGAAACCCGGCGTCACGCGCTGCCGCGAGGCCTTCGAGCACGCGCGCCAAGTCGTTGCGTCGCGACAGCAGCGCGAAGGTCGTCGGGTCGAGTGAGTCGAGGCTGACCGTGAGGCGGTGGAGACCGGCGCGCTTCAGCGCGGCGGCGCGCTGTGCGAGCAGGACGCCGTTCGTCGTCATCGCGAGGTCTTTGATAGGCCGCTCGGCGAGCATGGCGATCAGCTTGTCCAGGTCCTGGCGCAGCAGCGGCTCACCGCCCGTGATCCGGACCTTATTGACCCCGGCTTCGACGAATCGATCGACGAGGCGCATGATCTCCTCAAACGACAGCACGTCCGACTTCGGCAGCCACGAGTATTCCTCCTCCGGCATGCAGTAGTTGCAGCGCAGGTTGCACCGGTCGGTCACGGAGATGCGCAGGTTGCGCAGCGGCCGCCCCAGGTTGTCGGGCTCGGTGGACATCTCAGGTTGGCGAGGATAGCAGCAGCGCCTGCGTTGTGAACGCCGGCGCCGTGGTCCGCGCTTAGTCCGGCAGACGCTCAGCGCGCTGGCGCAATCGCGCGATGCGGCGCTTCGACGCGGGCTGATTCGTCTGCGGGTCGATGGGCGGCTTCTCTAGGTCCAAGATGCGCTGGAGCGCGGCCGCGACGGCGTGACGAGTCGGCGGTGGTGTGCGTCGGTCGGCGAGCAGGTCGAGGAGGACCGCGGCGGCAGGGCCGCGTGGCTTGCGGACAAGCGCGTTCCAGAGCGGCGTTGGAAACGGCTCCTGCAGCAGCGCTGCGGCTAGCTGCGGGCCTGCCTTGCGGACGAGGTGCATCGACGCCGTGTCGACACGGTGGCGGCGCTGTTCGATCTCGCGTACGACGTTGTCGAGGTCTTCGCCGAACTCGTGTCCGAAGGCCAGCGTCAGCACGCGCTGCAAGATCTGGCCGTGGTTCTCGATGGGCTGGCACACGCCCCGACCGTTGTCGGCGATCTGCTCAAACTCGCTCGCTGTTAGCTCTCCGGCGTTCTCTGGGTTGGCGATCAGCGTGTGCACGAAGGAGCGCCCGTCGCGACACCACGCGCGGACGTCACGGAGGATGTTGCGCAGCTTTCGCGGATGGGATGGCGCGTCGCCTGCGAGCACGATCACGCGGCGCGCGTCGGGCCGCCACGTCTGCTTCATGGCAGCGGCGAGGCCCGCGTCCACGGCTTCGGGGATGTCGTCGCCGCCGCCGGCGTTCACGAACTGGACGAAGTTGCTGGCGCGCCAGTGGTCACGTGTCAGCGGGATCTGGCGGATAAGGTAAGCCTCCCGTTTGCCGCGATCGCGGTAGGTGACTAAGCCGATCCTGGCGTCAGGGACGAGCGCGCGCAGTGCCTCACACATCCCGACGATGGTCGACTTGGTCTCCTCGATCGTGCTGGTCATCGACCCCGTGCTGTCGAAGACGAACATGATCTCCAGGCCGTTCGCTTTGAGCTCGGCGACGCGCTTCCGGAAGCCGGCAGAGCCGCGGTCAGCGACCGCCGCGCCGGCGTTGCCGCCTTGCCTTGCTCGTCCCCTGACTCTCAGCAGCGGGTTTTCGGCGATCTCGATCGGTCTCTGCTCGTCGTGACCGTTCACCACAGGGATCGGGTCGGGCGCTGCGAGAGGGTCAGTCTCTTCGACCTGCTCATCGCGCACCTCTTCAACGATGACCTCGGGCGGCGCGGGCGGACCGTCACCTGGCGGGCTGCCGTCTGTCGCCTCGAAGTTGATCGTCGCGACCTCCTGAGCCGCGCGGTCTTTTCGCGGCGCGTAGATCGCGATCATCAGGATCAACAGCGCGTGCAGTACGACCGAGAGGGCCAGCCATGGGGCTTCGCGCAGTCGCTGGACGAATAGGTCGGACAGGCTCTGGTCGTGGTAGCGCAGCGCCGAAGCGGCGGCTCTGATCCGTAAGATACGCCTCTGAGCGGCAGCTTGGCGCATGTCTGGCAGCGGCACGATGGCGGCGCTGCCGTCATCGGGCGTGAGCACGAGGATCTCGTCGGCGAGCCCGACGCGATCGCCAGCGTGGAGGACCGCGCGGCAGACCCGCTCTTCGTTGTGTAGCACGCCTGCATCGCTTCCAAGATCGGAGATCTCCACGTGTCCATCGACGATCTCAAGACGCGCGTGGTGGGGCGCCGCGTCTTGGATCTGCAGGTCGCACTCTTGTGCGCTGCCGAGCAGATATACGCGGCCTAGTTCGATGGCATGGCTCTCGCCACCCCATCGCAGCGCCCAGAGTTGGTGCCCAGCTTCCACGTGCCTATGTTTTATCGTGGCCGCGCGGTCCGTGTCACAGTTGCGCCGAAGCGATCTGCCTGGGACCATCGGCCTACATGAGCCTGCGCATAATCGGTGGCGAATACGGTGGAAGGAGTCTCAAGACCGTGCGCGGCATGGGTACCCGCCCCTTGCTCGGGCAAGTCCGCGAAGCCGTCTTCAACATTCTCGGGGACCGCATAGAAGGCGCCTTCGTCTGGGACTTGTTCGCAGGCACGGGCGCCTCAGGGATGGAGTCCCTCTCGAGGGGCGCAGCGCGGGTCTTATTCGTAGAGAAGAACGGCAAGGCGCTCGATATCCTCAAGGGCAACCTCCACTCCTTGGGAGGGGGCGCTGAGGACAGGAGCGTGGTGGTCCGCGCAGACGCCTGGGACCCGCCAGTGATGCATCGGTCGCTCTTCGGGGCCGCTCGAGGAGACGCGGACGACGACGCGCCGAGCGACGTCGAGGTCGCGCCGGACGTGATCTTCCTCGACCCGCCATACGCCATGGTCGCGGAAGACCCGGTCAAGTCGTTGGCGCGCGCGCGCCGGCTCCTAGACCGCGTCGACGAGCGCGGCTGCGTGCTCTTTCACTTCGAGAGCGGCGTGCTCGACGAAGACGACTTCGACGAGGACCTGGACGTCGACCTTCGCGAGTGGGGCTCGAGCGTCATCGCGATGCTCTGGCGCAAAGGGCAGGCGCCCGAGGCCGTGGCGAAGCGCAAGGCCAAGGCTCAGCCCAAAGAAGCCGACGCGTAGCTCGATTCGAAGATCCTCGCCCCGCAGCGCGCGCGTTCGTCGACCCGGGGTGCCTGCGATCAACCGGATTGAGGCAAATAATTGGCTCGAATGGCTTTAGGTGTTCAAGGCGAGGCTTTTAGCCGCCGCACACAGGGCCTCGGGGCTCGCGACGTTGGGCCGCCGGCGACCGCGTGACGGGTCCGCCGCCGGGCACCGGGCGCGGCGAACCCGCGGGAGCACCGGGGCAGCAGAGTGTCGGTCTGGGACGCCTTGTAGGGGCGTGGTCAAGCGGGTCGATCCCTGGAGCCGATAGAGGCTTAGCTCGGCGCGCCTGTGCCGATCCACTGCAAACGAGGTAGGAGCTTGACCAGAACGCACGCCGACATCGACCACATCGTGGACCAGCTGATGCAGCGCGACCTCTCCAAGGCCGAGCGTCTGGCTTGTCTCAAGAAGCTGGTGAAGTCGGGCGACGACCTCCCGGACGAGTGGATGGAGGAGGCGCTGTGCAGGCTGATGGACCGCCTCTCAGACTGACCGCGGCCCGCTGACACACACACCACCTACGAATCGCCATGAAGAACGCACTGCTCCTCACGATCCTCGCCGGCGTCGCGCCGCTGTCCGCCCAAGGTGACGCCCTCGGCGCGCCCGTTCGGACCACCATCGAGGCGATGCGGGCCAACCCGGACGCCTTCCATAACGTCAAAATCGACTTCACGGTCCAGTTCGCGTCGCTCGGTCGTATCTCCAATCCGTTCTTTACCAAGTTCACGCCGACCGAGTTCACCAACTTTTACGGTTGGGGTGACGACCAACCCATCTGGCAGGAGCCGTCCTATAACGACGTCTTCGGGATGCTGTTCGTGAGCAAGTCGAGCCCGAAGCTGGATCAGCTCTATCGACTGCCCCTCTACAAGCGCATTCGGTGCACGGGCGTGGTCCGCAACACGTTCCAGGACATCCCATGGGTCGAAGTCCTCGACTTCCGCGAGCTCCGCGGGGCGGTTGACACCCCGATGCTGACGCACCTGCACCGCGGCGAGAAGCTGATGGAACAACGCCTGTGGCAACGCGCGGTCTCTGAGCTCTCCCGCGTGCCTGGCGCCGAGGCGCCAGCAGCGGCGGTGCGCGCGGCGGAGAAGAACTTGGGCGTATGCCTGCTCCGTATGGGCGAGTCCGGCGCCGCCTTGGGTCATCTTGAGGCTGCGGCGCGTTTGACCCAGAAGCGCGATTTTGAGCTTGAGAAGTGGCTCGCCACGGCCAAGCAGACCCCAGGTGCGGCGATCGATCGCATCGTGGACGCGACCACGCTGCGCGATTGTGAGCGGCCTATGTGGGAAGCGTTCGAGGGAGTCCGCGCGGTCTTGCCGGCGGCGCAGCCCATCTCGCGGTGACCCGCTGAAAATCCGGCCCCGGCCGGGCATTCTCATGGGCCCGATTGCTCATGAGTACCTTCTACGCTGAGACGGATCTGATGCCGACGACCACCCGTGGTCCGTTCCGGTTGACGGTCATGATGCTCTGCGTGACCACCGTCACGATCCTGTGGGGCGCGCTGACCACCAGCACGGGCTCAGGGATGGCGTACGCCGACTGGCCGCTGTCAGACGGGCAGTTCATGCCCGAGAGCAGCTACACCCAGCTGCCGCACTTCTTCGAGCACTTCCATCGGCTGTTCGCGTCGAGCACGGGGCTGATCGCGCTGAGCATCTGGATCTGGTTGGCGATCAGCGGCCGGGCCAGCCGGCGCGCCACCCGCACCGCGTTCTTTGGCGGCTGCTTGGTGCTGGTGCAGGGCCTCATCGGGGGGACCGGGGTGCTGCTCAACCTTCCGGCAGTCACTTCCGTGACCCACGGCACCCTCGCACAGCTGACGCTGGCCACCTTCGGGTGGCTCGCCTATCAGCTCTCAAGCCGATACCACGAGACCGAGATTAACTCCGAGGTCGCACCAGGGACGGGCCGCAAGCTGATGTTGTTCGCCCTGGCTATCGTCGTGCTGCAGACCGTCGTCGGCGCGGTCGCTCGGCACACCAACAACACCAAGGCGCTCTGGTCGCATGTCGGCAACGCCTTCGTCGTGTTCTTGGTCATGACGATCGCGACGGCGTTCGCCGCCGGCAAGCTCGGCAAGAGCCGCGGCATCAAGGGCCTCGCTCAGACCATCGTCGGCCTCTTGATCCTGCAAATCATATTGGGCTTCGTTGCGCTCGTGATCCGCAATGAGGCCGGCAAGTCGCCAGAGAACGTCGACCGCCTTGGCGCTGCGACGACGATTTCTTTCCACGTCCTGATCGGCGCCATGCTCACGGTGCTTATCGCCGCGCTCGCCGCGCATGTCTTCCGGGCGACGCGCCGTCCGGGCGTCGAATGACCGCCGTCGGCGCCAGCGCGCTGCGCGCATACTGGGAGCTGACGAAGCCGCGGCTATCGGCGCTCGCGGTCTTTTCTGTCATCGCGGGCGCCTACATGGCGTGGCCGTCCAAGTCCTCTAGTCCTCCGACAGACTCGCTGATCTTCACGGCGCTGGGCAACTTCCTTGCCGCAGCGGGCGCAGGCGCGCTGAACATGTATCGGGAGCGCCACTTGGACCCGTTGATGCACCGAACCCAGGATCGCCCGCTGCCGAGCGGCCGCCTAAGGCCTGGAGAGGTGCTCGGCTTCGGCCTCATCGCCTCGATCCTCGGCGTTACCGTCGTGCTCTTCGGCGCTCCTCCGCTCGCTGCCGACGGGTCGATCTCGGTCGGCGAGCCGAACTGGGTCGCTGCGTCGCTCTGCGCCCTGATCGTGCTCAGCTACGTGCTCGTCTACACGCCTATGAAGACGCGGACGCCGCTTAATACGCTCGTCGGCGCGATCCCGGGGGCGCTGCCGCCCGTCGTCGGGCACGCCGCCGTCGCGGGCGAGCTGCAGATGCCGCAGCTGGTGTTATTTGCGATCTTGTTCTGCTGGCAGATCCCACACTTCCTTGCGATCGCGTGGCGCCACCGCGAAGACTACGCGCGCGCGGGCATGCGGATGCTCCCCGTTCTTGACCCGAGCGGACGCAGGACGAGCGCCACGATGCTGCTCTACGTGGCTGGTCTCGGGATCGCGAGCCTGATTCCATATGTGACGCAGATGTGTGACGATCGATACGCGGTCGTCGCAGTTCTCCTCGACCTGATGTTTTTCGTCCCTACCCTGATGGCTGCGCTGACTCGACGTGACGTCGCGATGCGCCTGACGTTCATCATGTCGATCGTCTACTTGCCCCTCCTGTTCGCCACGATGGTGTGGACGCGAAAATGACCCAACCTCAAGCCGTCGCAGCCTCCGGCGTTCAGTTCGCCTACGGCGACCGACAGGCATTGCGCGGCGTCGACTTTGAGGTGGACTGCGGCGCCGCCTTCGGCTTTTTGGGTCCGAACGGCTCGGGTAAGTCGACGCTCTTCAAGCTGCTGTCGACGCTGGTGCCGCTGCAGCGTGGGGCGGTGTCCATCTTAGGGCACAGCCTCGCCCTCGAGGCCGCGTCGATCCGGCGCCGCATCGGCGTAGTGTTCCAATCACCCGCGGTCGACAAGAAGTTGACCGTGCAAGAGAACCTGCGCTACGGCGGGCTGATGCTGGGCCTCGGCGGCGCAGCGCTGCACGCTCGCGTCGACGCCTGTCTCGACGCAGCCAAGCTGACCGACCGCCGCAAGGACAACGTCGAGGAGCTCTCGGGCGGCCTACGCCGTCGCGTCGAGATCGCGAAGTGCCTGCTCTCGCAGCCTGACCTGGTTCTCCTAGACGAGGCGAGCACCGGGCTCGACCCGGCTGCGCGTCGAGAGATGTGGGCCGTGCTCCGCGCCCAGGAGGGTCTGACGGTGCTGTTTACGACGCACCTGATGGAAGAGGCTGCAGAGGCCGACCGGCTGATGCTGCTCGACGAGGGCAACGTCGTAGCTCAGGGCCGGCCAGGTGAGCTTATGGAAGAGGTCGGCGGTCAGGTGATCGAGATCGAATCTGCGGCAGCCCAAGACCTTCAGGTGCAGCTCAAGTCCGAGCTCTCGGTCGAGGCGACGCTCCTTGACCAGACGCTGCGGATCGACGGCGAGAGCGTGCACGAGCTCGTGCCCGCGATTATGGAGCGATGCGGGGACCGCGTGCGGCGTCTGCAATTGGCGCACCCTTCGCTGGAAGACGTGTTCTTGCAGCGCACCGGCAAGCGCTTCGTTGTCACGGCGCCAGAAGAGCCTGCGAAGAAGCGGAGGCGTCGATGAGCAAGGCGGTCTTTTCTCTTTGGCACCGCGAGATCGTGCGCTTTCTGAGAGACCGGTCCCGGCTCACGGGGTCCCTGATGCAGCCGGTGATCTTCTGGGTGCTGTTCAGCGGCGCGCTGAACAACTCGGTCCAGTTCGGCGGCATGGAGAACTACAGCGAGTATTTCTTCAGCGGCACCCTGGCGATGATCACGCTGTTCACGGCCATCTTCGCGACGATCACGGTGATCGAAGACCGCAAAGAGGGCTTCCTCCAAGGCGTGTTGGTCTCGCCGGTGCCGCGCGCGGCGATCGCGCTCGGCAAGATCCTCGGCGGCGCGACCTTAGGCGTCGGCCTCGCGGTCATTTTTTTGGTGCTCGCGCCGTTCGCCGGCATCTCGCTTGAGCTCGGCAACGTGCTCATGGGCCTCGGCGTGCTGACGCTGCTCGCCGTCGCGGTGACCGGGCTCGGCTTTGTGCTCGCGTGGCTCATGGACAGCGCCGCTGGCTACCACGGGATCATGATGCTGTTCCTGATGCCGATGCTGTTGCTCTCGGGAGCCTTCTTCCCGATCGAGAAGGCGCACTGGCTGATCAGCTGGATCCGCCACGTGAACCCGATGACCTACGGCGTCGGCGCCCTGCGCCACGCGCTGCACGGCGAAGCGCAAGGTTGTCCGACGTTCGCAGTCTGCTTGATCGGTACGACGGTGTTCGCGGTTGCGACGTTCTCGCTCGGGACTTATGTCGTCACCCGACGCAGCGCGCGTGACGCTGCCTGAGACCATGATTTGCCAGTCTGACGCTGACAGCTTCGATTTTCGGTTCCTCGCCGACGTCGACGCCGCCCTTAACGGCATGGCGTTCCTGCTGATCTGCGCGGCCCTGGTCGCCATCAAGCGCGGCAACATCGCGTTGCACAGGAAGTTGATGTTGGCCGCGGTGACGACCTCTGCGGTGTTCCTAGCGTGCTACTTGACCTATCACGCGACCTGCGACTCGGTGAAGTTCAAAGGCCAAGGGGCGATCCGGCCGGTCTACTTCACGTTGTTGATCAGCCACATCATCCTCGCGGCGGTGCAGGTCCCGATGATCCTGCGCACGGTCTACCTCGGCCTGAAGGACCGGCGCGCAGCGCACCGGAAATGGGCGCGGGTGACGACGCCGATATGGCTCTACGTATCGGTCACCGGCGTCATCATCTACTTCATGCTCTACCACATGTAGGGCACGGACCGGCGACGGCGCCGCGAGCGGCGCGCGGTCGCAGCGGCGCGGGCGGCGGAGCCCCGCTGCCGAGCGGTCTCGGCAGCAGGGCTGCGCCCGCGCGCCGTTAGTTGCCGACGCGCGCGCGGCCGGCGTTGGACGTCACCAAGCCGATCGCGTTGACGGGGTCGAGCACGAACCACTGGTGGAACACCTCAGTCCCGACCAGCGCGCCGTTGTTGGGCACGCTGAAGGAGACCGACGCGTTGCCCGTCGGCCGCGACGCCAGCACCAGCGGGTCGACGAGCAACGAGCAGCCGGGCGCGCCCGGCAGCGGGGCCGGCAGCGCGCCACCGCTCCAGGTCGTGTCGGAGACGCCTGACGCCAGGACGGCGAACGAGTTCGGCGCCTCGTCGGACAGGGTCACTGCGTAGCTGCCGCCGAGCTGCGGCGCGCCGCTGTTGCCTAGCAGCGGCGTGACAGCGTTCGCGCCTGAGCAGCTGACGCGGTAGGAAGGCGCGGTGATGAGGCCGGACTGGGTCCACGCGGCTGGGCCGTTGACCGGGTCGCGGTAGAACCCAACGCCGGCCGCGCCGCCGTTGAGGGTGCAGACGTAGACGTTCTGCGCGATCGTCTCGTAGCCGACGTAGAAGACGCCCGTCACGTTCACCGGCGCGCTGAAGGTCGCTGTGTAGAACTGTTGGGTCGCGCCGATCGTCATCGTAGTGCTCGCGATCGGCTGCGCCGAAGGCACGCCGTTCACGTCGTTGTAGATGTGAGCCGCGACCGTCTGATTGCCGCCGGTAGAGGCGCCCCAGATGTCGAACCCGGTCACCGTGAGAGGGCCCGAGTTGTTCACCCGGTAGGTGTACTCGTTGTCGCGCAGGTCGAGCGTGAGGGCGCCGCCCGTGGGGTTGAGCTCGGGGCAGTTGACCGGCGTGCTCACTGAGCCAGGGCAGCCAGCGCCATACGTGGTGAACAGCGCCGAGTTCGCGCAGTCGACGTCGTCGATGCGGAAGGCGTCGAGCGCGGCCTCGGTGACGAACTGGTTCGGGTTATCCGAGACCGAGAATCGCATCGCGAACTGGCCAGGGTTGCCGAAGAGCGAGTTGACGTCCACGGTGCGCGTCTCCCAGCCGACCGTGCCCGAGAGGGTCTCGACCGTTGTCCAGGTCGCGCCGCCGTTGTTGGAGGCGCTGACGGTCATCGGGTTCGAGCCGTTGGTGTCGTACCAGATCGCGAAGCTGACCTGAGCCGCGCTCGATCCCGAGAGGTCCACCGTCTCGGTGGTCAACACGGTCGGCCCGCCGTCGACGTCTTCGTTGGCGGTGTTGCCGGTGACGTAGCACTGGCCGCTGCCGTCGAAGTCTTGCGCGGGGCCGCGCGGGTCAGCGGGGGCGCCGCGCACCCACGCGCCGGTGGTCAGCGCGGTGTTGGCGATGGCCCAACCTGCTGGGTTGGTGTTGAAGTCGTAGTCGCGGATCGTCACCAGCTGCTGGGCGACCGGGCACGAGTAGGCCGACGCCGGGGCGTTGTCCGGGTCGGAGTAGCCGACGTTGTCGACGCCCGTCGCGCTGAAGTAGAAGCTCGCGGTCTCGCCGCAGCTCATGCTCGGGAACGTGACGTCGAAGGTCGTGCTGTTCACGACGGTCGGGACGACCTGCTGGTAGCCGCCGCCGGTCGAGTAGTTGAGGCGGAAGGTCGCCGGCTGGACGGCCACAGGGCCGGTTGTGTTGACGCGCACGGTCGTGGTGCCCGCGGGGTCGATCAGGTTGGGCAGGCCGTTCGGGAACGCGAACTCGACCGAGGGGCAGTCACAGACGCCCTGCGGGCTGGCCAAGGCCGCTTGCAGCGCGGTGTGGTTTGCGCCGGTTCCGGCGTTGGAGCCGCCGGTCGCGCTGCAGCCGCCGTGCGTGTGGATGCCGATCGCCTGGTTGGTGCCGTCGAGGATCACCGGCGAGCCGGAGTTGCCGCCGGTGGTGTCGGTGGTGTAGCGCACGGCCGTGCCGGTCAGGCTGGAGTAGGGGCCGGAGTGCGTCTTTTGCACCAAGTACCACGTCGGCGAAACCGGCGCCGAGGTCGACCCGTTGCCAGTGATGCGGATGTTCTGGCCGCTGACGCTGGGCGGGCTGACAAGGTCGAACGCTTGGTTGCCTTGCGCCGCGTAGGGTGACAGCCCAGTCGTCGAGTTGTCGAACACGCCGAAGTATGCCCAGTCGTTACCCACGCCCTGGCCGCCGTTGTCCTGCAGCGAAGACGTGTCGACCGCGTATTGGTCCGACGGGGGCGGGTGGTTGAGCGAGCCCGTCGAACTCGACAGCGGGACGTTGAACTCGACGACCTGCAGCCCCGATCCCGCGCAGTGCCCTGCCGTCAAGAAGCAGTGGTTGCAGTCGTTGATCATCCAGGATGTGCACCCTGTCGGTTGGTTGCGGCCGACGCGGGGGTCGCTGCTCAGCGTGCGGTCGTCGTTGGCGCCGCAGATGGAGTCCGGGTCACCGACGGAGACAGGGCCTGCCTGGACCTGCTTCACCACCAGCCTGTTGTCCCCGGTGCGGGGGTGCGCCAGGATCTCGACCAGCACAGAGTCGCCGTTGAAGTAGGCCGACGTGTCTTGCCACTCGCCGACGTGCCGCAGGTGCTGCGTCTGCACGGCGCCGTCTTTGACCGACGTCAGGCGGAGGAACGAGCCGTTGTCGCCGCGGTCCTTGGCGCCGCTCAGCAGCACGCCTTGGTATTCAAGGCGGATCCAGCTGGCGCGCGGGATGGTGACGACGGTCGACCAGACGACCTGGGGGATGCCGACGGCGGCTGGGGACGTCGAGGTGTTGCGGACGAGTCCGGAGTCGACTTGGACAGTGTGCGTGGTGTGGTCCGACGGGACCGCCTGTGCGAAGGCGGACGCGCCGAAGAGCAGCGACGCTGCAATACGTGCGATGGACATGCTGTGATGAAAAGAGAGGTTGGGGCTGGCCGGTAAAGTGTAGCAGGGATCCCACGCCGGTTTCCCGGGATGCGAGTCTGCCTGCAACGAAGTCCAGCCGTGGCGTCAAGCGGCGCGAGACGGCATGCTTGACGGCGCGCTAATGCTGCACACCTTGCACATCCGAAACCTCGCCCTCATCGAGCGTGCAGAGCTTCATATGGCGGCCGGTTTGACCGTCGTCTCCGGGGAAACCGGCGGCGGCAAGTCCCTGTTGATCACGGCCCTCAAGCTGCTGCGTGGTGAGAAAGCCCAGGGCGGGCTCGTCCGACACGGTGCGACGGAATTGCAAGTGGACGGAGAGTTTCGGCTCGGCGGAGGCGCAAGGAGCGCTGCCATCGCGCGCTTCGTGGAGACCGCCTGCGGCGGCGTCGTCGACGACGACCTGCTCCTCGTGACCCGGATCGTCGACCGCGGCGGGCGGACGCGTGTCCGCCTCGGCGGCCGCCCCGCGACGCTCACGGCGCTCCGCGAGCTGGGCGGTATGTTGCTCGAGATCCACGGGCAGGGCGAGTCGCGGGCGCTGATGCGGTCTGAGATCCAATGTGAGACTCTCGACGCCTTCGCCGGGACCGCGGGCCTCCGCGGGGAGTTCGCGTCCGCCTTGGCTGGCGCCCGAGAGCTCCGGGCCAAGATCAGCCGGCAGGCAGACGGGGAGCGCGAGCGTAAGCAGCGGCTGGAGTTCCTGCGCTTTCAGTTCTCTGAGCTGCGTCAGCTGGACCTGGGCGAAGGCGAGCTTGTGCAGCTCGAACAAGAGCACCAAGTGCTGAGCAACCTCGACGCGATGCGGCTGCAGCTAGCCGAGGCGCTCACGGCGATGCAAGACGGCGAAGCCACGGTCTCCGATCAGCTCGCCGTCGCGGCGAGGGCGACCCAGCAGGCCGCCGCGATTGACGTCCGCCTCGAGGAGGTCTCGGAGCAGCTCGCGCAGATCGAGGACCTGGTCGCTGACGTTTGCCGCAAGCTCCAGTCCGGTCAGGCGCGGCTTGAGCTGGACCCCGGCCGGCTCGCGGCCGTCGAAGAGCGCTTGGACGAGGTGCACTCTGCCCTCAAGCGGTTCGGGCCGACTGAGAAGGACTTGCGCGAGACGTTAGCACGTACCGAGCAAGAACTGTCGGAGCTGGAGGACGCCGACGCCGCGCCCGAGGAGCTGCTCGCGACGCTGCGGCGGGAGACTGACGGGGTCGTCAAGCTTGGCCGCAAGCTGCTGCGCGCGCGCCGCAAGGCGGGCGGTGACTTCGCGGCTGCGATCATGGCAGAGCTGCACGACCTCGGGATGAAGCACACCGAGGTCCGGCTCTCCATGGAGGAGACGTTCGCCGCTGATCGGGTGCTCGATGACGCCAGCGAGCACGGTCCGGTCTCGGTCGACATCGAGGTCCGCATCAACCCGGGCGAGCCCTGGCAGTCGCTTCGCGAGACCGCCTCGGGCGGCGAGCTGGCGCGCGTAGTGCTGGCGGTCAAGAAGACGCTGGCCGATCAGGACCGGGTGCCGCTGCTCGTGCTCGATGAGATCGACGCGGAGATCGGCGGCAGGCTTGGCCTCCAGGTCGGCAAGAAGCTGCACGAGGTCGCGCGGCACCACCAGGTGGTCATCGTCACGCACCTCGCGCCGGTCGCCGCGTTCGCGCAGCATCACTTCCTAGTCAACAAGGTCGTCGGCGAGCGCACGGCGTCGCAGGTCCGACAGCTCCCGATCGAGGAGGTCGAGAAGGAGCTCGCCGCGATGGCGACGGGCGACGGCGACGACGGCGCCGCGCTCGATCAGGCGCGGCGCCTCGTCGAGAAGGCGCGGGAAGAGACCGCCGGCTGAGCGGCGCGGCTACCCGGCAGCAAACAGCCGCACGGAGATCATCAAGAAGATGATGGCGGCGGCGAACAGCTTCAACAGCAGCGGGGTCACGAACCTCACCCAGGCGCCGTAGGGGATCTTGCCTAGCGCGAGCGTGCCCATCACGAGGGCGCTGGTCGGGACGACCATGTTGGTGAAGCCGTCACCGAACTGGTATGCGAGCACCGCCGTCTCTTGCGGCACCTGCGTGAGTTCGGCGAGCGGCGACATGATCGGCATGGTGACGTAGGCCTGGCCGCTGCCGGAGGGGATGAAGAAGTTGCAGACGGTCTGCACGCCGAGCATGCCGACTGCAGCGACGTCTGCGGAGGCCCCGTCTAATAGGCTCGCGATCCCTTGGATCACGGTGTCGCCGATCTGCCCGTCGTCTAAGACCACTTGGATCGCCCGCGCGACGCCGATGAGGAGCGCTGCGCTGGTCATCTCCGCCGCGCCCGCGATGAAGTTTCGGCTGGTCTCACTCGGCGGCATACGCACGAAGGTCGCGGCGATGATGCCGATGCCGAGGAAGACAGCGTTGAGCTCGTGGATGTACCAGCCGGCATATTTCGCGCCGACCACGAAGCCCACCACGCCGATCAAGAACACGGCGAGCACGGAGGCTCTCGCGCCGTTCAGCTTGATGTCGTCTGGCGCGTCGAAGCCCGTGCTGTAGTCGACGTGGGCGACGAGGCTCTTGCTAGGGTCTTTGCGGATTCGGCGGGCATACGCATAGACGTGTTGGAAAGCGATGAGCAGGAAGACGGCGAGCATCGCGAACCGGAAGCCCGTCCCGCTCTCAAGCGGGACCCCGGCGATGTTCTTCGCGATCACTACGCCGAAGGGGTTAAAGGCAGATGATGCCCAGCCAATGCCGTAGGGCACCCAGACCATCCCCATCGCGACGATGGCGTCCATCTTCATCGCGAGGCTCATTGTCACGAGGATGGGGATCAGCGGGACATACTCCTCGCCCATGCCGATGGTGAACGCGCCGAGGCTGAACATCGATAAACAGCCCGCGATCAGGATCCATGGCTTCGCTCCGAGCCGGTGAACCGCCGCGTGCAAGGCTGCGTCGATGGCCCCGGTCGCGCGCAAGATTTTGATGACGCCGCCGACCAGGAAGACCAAGAAGATGATCTCCATCGCGGCCTCTAGACCTTTTGGGATCGCCATCAGGCAATGCCACGGCCACAGCGTCGTCTGGTCCGCCTCGGCTAGCGGTTTGTAAGACCCGGCGACGACCATGGTCTTCCCGGGGCTGTTCGGCACTGGCTCGCGGTCAAACCTGCCCTGCGGGACCAAGTAGGTCAGCAGCTGCGCGATCACGACGATGGCGAAGATCAGGACGAGCGAGTCCAGGGACCAGCGCTTCTTCTGGGTCATCGCCTGAGGCTACGCCTTCGCGCTTGATAAAACAGCCGACGTGGCACGGCAGCGATCAGGCGACCGCTTGAGCCAGAGTGATGATCTGAGAGCGGGTTTGGCCTGCGGAGATGGCCGGAAACGGCGCGTCGCCGCGCGACCATCGGTGGGCGCATAAGGTCGGCTTCCTACGTGTCGCGAATACGCGCGTGAGCCACGTCGACGGCGGCCGCGATCGCCGCGCGTCGCGGCAGAGGAAGTGATCGCGCAGCGATCGGCGGATGCACCGCGTGGGCTGAGCCCCTACCGATTTGCGAGCCTGAGGACCTGCTCAGCGAGCTCGCCGCCACATCATGTCATCGAATCGCCTTGGTTGCGTTTTTTTGCGGTAGGGAGGGGCCGTCAAGTAGAGCTATCATCCGTCGCCCTCCGCGCCGCGTCCCGAGAACGATCATCCGATTGCTTGAGCCATTCCTGATGGAGCGAAAGCTCCTGTCCAAAGTCTGGGGCGGCCGCGCCCTGGAGGACACGCTCGGGCTGGAGTTGCCTGAGGATGGGGCCCCGATCGGGGAGTCATGGGAGGTATATGACCGGCCGGAGGGGTCGTCGCCGATCCGCGGCTCAGACGAGACGCTCGGCCAGCTCGTGCGTCGGTGCCCAGAGGAACTCGTCGGTCGTGACGTACGGTTGGGTCACAAGGGCGCGTTTCCGTTGACGCTGAAGTTCTTGGACGCGCGTGAAGCGTGCTCGCTGCAGGTCCATCCCTCCGACGAGCAGGCGCACGACGACATCGGCAAGGACGAGTGTTGCCTGATCCTTCACACCGACGAGCGCGCCAGCTTCGTGCACGGCGTCCGCGAAGGCGTCGAACCGAGCGCGTTCTTCGAGAGCTGGACGACCGACGCGGTGCACTCGATGCTTTACACCTTCCGTCCTGAGCCTGGGCAATTCGTCCATACGCGGCCAGGCGTGCCGCACTCGCTGGGACCTGGAGTCGTCGCGTTTGAAGTGCAGCAGAACAGCGATCAGACCTACAGGATCAACGACTGGGGCCGTGGGCGCGAGACAGCGCTGACGGAAGCTCGCGAAGTGATCCGTCTGGACGTCAACCATGCGCCGCCTGTCGAGCGTTCGACATCGCTAGCCGACGGCGGCGAGCTGCTGCTGGTCACCGAGCACTTCGCGGTGCGGCGATACCAGGTCGCTCATCGCGTCGAGCTCGCCACGCACGGTCGCTTCCTGATGATCACCTGCTTGCGTGGGGCCGGCTCCGTGCGGTGGTCGAGCGACGCGTCCTTGCCTATTGGGCGCGCGGACACCGTCTTGGTCCCCGCGTCGAACGCGATGGTCGCGGTCGAGCCAGAAGGCGAGATCGACGTCGTCGTCAGCTGCCCGGGAAATCACTGATGGCCGCGCGACGCACAGATCGTGGTTCGAGTGAACGCGCGCGCCGCGCGGCCAAGGGGCCTGCCAAGAAGGGTCCGAAGAAGAGCGGCGTCGACGCTCCCGGTGTGGCGCCGGAAAAAAAGCGCGCGCCGCGTAAGGCGGGCACGAAGCTGACGCGGGCTATGGAGCGCGCCGCGCAAGCGCATACTGCCAAGAAGAGACCTGTGAAGCGGGCCCCTACGCGCGGTAGCGCGCGGAGAGCAGAGGGGCTGCTGGTGAAGCCGAGCAGCGTCTTCAGCAAGGAGAGCAAGACCGCTGACGGCCGGGTGCGCCTCAACCACTTCCTCGCGAAGGCTGGCGTCTGCAGCCGGCGGAACGCCGACGAGCTGATCGCCACGGGGCGAGTCGAGGTGAACGGCGAGGTCGTCACCGAGCTCGGCGTCCGCGTGGACCCGTTCGAGGACGACGTGCGGTTTGACGGGTCACGTCTGCAGCCAGAGAAGTCGGTCTACGTCCTGCTCAACAAGCCAAAGGGCGTGGTCTGCACGAACGCGGCCCACGAGCAGAAGAAGCGCGTCGTCGACTTGCTGCCGACGATTCGGGGTCGAGTTTTCACTGTTGGCCGGCTCGACATGGACTCGGAAGGGTTGATCCTGGTCACCAACGACGGGGCCTTCGCGCAGGAGATGACGCACCCTAGCTACGGCATCAGCAAGCTCTACACCGTCATCGTGCGCGGGCGCATCGAAGACGGTCATTTGGAGAAGGCGCGAGGCGGAGTGTGGCTCGCCGAAGGCCCGACGAGCGGTATGCAGTTGAAGGTCGATCGCATGACCAAGGACCGCACATACCTCAAGGTGACCTTGCGAGAGGGCAAGAACCGCGAGATCCGCCGCGTGTTCGCGAAGCTCGGTTATCCGGTCGCCTCTCTGAAGCGTGTGCGGATCGGGAGCCTGACGCTGCACGGGCTCGGCGACGGCGATTGGCGATTCCTGCAGCTCGGTGAGGTCGCGCGTCTACGTGACTTGGCGCGGAGCGACGCGCCCGACGAAGCGCCGGCGGAGCCTGCTTCGACGGCGAGGAGGAAGACGCGCAAGGCGCCCAAGGGCGGTCGAAAGCCGCTCCCTCCGAAGCCTGCGAGCCGGCGTAAGGCGACCCGGACCAAGAACCGCAGATAGCCACGTTGATGAACGAGGACATCGATATGTTGCCCGACGTCGACGTCGTTGAGCTAGACAACGGCTTCCGCGCGCTGCTGGTCGAGCGCAGCGCGTTGCCAGTGGTAGCTACGGTGTGTTGGTATCAGGTCGGATCCCGCGACGAGCGAACGGGCGAGACCGGGCTGTCCCACTTCCTGGAACACATGATGTTCAAGGGCACGGACAAGTTCGGGAAGGGTCAGATCGACCAGCAGACCAGCAAGATGGGGGGCAGTAACAACGCCTTCACGGACACCGACAGCACGGCCTACTACTTCTCGCTGGCAGCTGATCGCTGGGAGACAGCGCTCGAGATCGAGGCCAGCCGGATGCGAGGCTGTCTGCTCGACCCCGCCGAGTTCCAGAGCGAGAAGAGCGTCGTGCTGGAGGAGCTGGCGATGGGCGAGGACGAGCCCTGGCGTCCGCTCTATCAGGCGGTCGAGAGCGCGATGTTCCAAGTGCACCCTTATCACCACCCGGTGATCGGTTACCGAGAAGAGCTAGAGCGTCTCACGGTCGCTCAGATGAGGAGCTACTACGAGCGGCACTACGGCCCTAATCGCGCGTGCCTGACGGTCGCCGGGGCCATCGATCGTGAGCGGACCCGGGTCCGCATAGAAGAGCTGTTCGGGGGGATGTCGCGGGTCGAAGACCGCGACGTCGCTAGGTCAGAGCCGCCGCCGCGCGGTGAACGGCGCATGACGCTCAGGACGCCCCACAGCGTCGTTCGTATGTGCATCGGCTTTCCGACCTGCCGGATGGGCGAGCGCGACGATTACGCGCTGGATCTGCTGGCACACGACCTCGGGAACAGCAAGAGCAGCCGGCTTTACCGACGACTCGTCGTTAAGGACCGCGCGGTGACCGACGTCAGCGCGCTGAACGAGGTGCGCCAAGACCCTGGCGGTTTCTTCATCATGTGCGAGCTGCATCCCGGGGTCGCGCCCGAGAAGGTCGAGCGCGCGATCCGTGAAGAGGTCGCGGCGATGGTCGACGAAGGCGTGGCCGAGCGAGACCTTCGGCGGATCCGTATGCAGATCGAGTCCTCGTTCCTCTTCCAGGATGAGACCGTGCTCGACCTAGCGATGAAGTTGGCGCGCTTCGAAGCCGGGACGGCCGACGGGTATCGCACGCTCGCGAACGTGTTGCCGACCTACGCTTCGATGAAGCGCAAAGAGCTTCGCGAGGTCGCCGCGAAGTACTTCCAGTTCGACCGCGCGACCATCGCGTGGGCGGTCCCTGCGGCGAGTGACGGCGGCCTGGGTCGCAACTCCACGCCAGCTGGAATGCGTCGATCGACGGCTAAGAAGAAGGTGAAGAAGGCGACCAAGAAGAAGTCGTCAAAGCGGCCTGCGACCCGGCGGGGGAGCGCGTGAGCGCGCCTGCCATTCGCCTGGACGTGGCCGAGCGGCAGCTCAAGAGCGGGCTGACGCTGCTTGCCGTGCGCAACCCTGGTGTCCAGACGTTCGCGTGCGCGGTGTCGTTGGACACACGGATCGCCGACGACCCCGCAGACCTGCCGGGCGTCGCCAACATGGTCGGTGAGTGCCTAGACGAAGGGACTTCGAGCTATGACGCGCTGGCGCTGTCCGCTGCCGCCGAAAAGCTCGGTGCCTACATGGAGGGGAATCACCGCGGCGGCGCCGTGATGTGCCCGGCGTCGTCGCAGAAGAAGGCGACCAATCTGCTGCGACAGCTCGTGACCCAGCCGACCTTCCCTAGCAAAGAGGTCCGGCGGGTGCAGGCCGAAGTGCTGACCGAGATGCAAGCGGAGCTCGATGACCCCCGCACCGTAGCCGCGCGTCGGTTCCGCCGAGCGATTTACGGCGATCACGTCCTCGGGAGGGCCATGCAGGGCACGCTCGAAAGCGTCGCGGCGATCAAGCCTCGTCACCTGCGCGATTATCACCAGACGTGGTTTCGCCCGGGCAACGGCTACGTCGCCGCTTCGGGGCCGTTCGAGTCTGAGGAGATGCTCGACGGGTTAGAGCGCGCTTTCCGTGGGTTGCGGGGCGCCGCGCCCGAGCGCGCGCAGTTGCCGGAGGTGCTCGTCGGCTCGGCGAGCGAGCAGCACATCCCGATGGCGCGCGAGCAGGTGCACGTGTTCCTGGGTCACGCGGGCATCCGCCGAACGGACCCGGACTTCTACAAGCTCGCGGTCATGGACCACATCTTGGGGTCAGGGCCGGGGTTCACGTCCCGCTGCTCCCGCAAGCTGCGCGACGAGATGGGGCTCTGCTACTCGGTGAGCGCTGGCATCAGCGGGAGCGCTGGCGAGGAGCCGGGGACCTTTACGGCGTACATAGGCACGTCGGCCGAGCACCGAGAGGCGGCGATCGCGGGCTTCCGGGCCGAGATCGAAACAATCCGCGAGCGCCCACCCTCCCAGAGCGAGCTTCAGGATGTGAAGGACTACTTGACGGGGAGCTTCGTCTTCGCGCTGGAGCGCAACAGCAACCTGGCCGCGTATGCGATCCGCGCGAAGCGGTTCGGTCTCGGCTTTGACTTCGTTGAGCGGTACCCGGACATCGTCAGGGCTGTCACCGTTGAAGACGTTCGCGAGGTCGCGGCGCGACACCTGCATCCGGATCGGCTGACCGTGGTCAGCGCTGGCGCCTCTTAAGAACTATGGCTGAGCCAAATCTGAACGAAGTCCTCGACTTGATGCATGAGATCGCGCCGCTCGAGCTCGCGGCTGAGTGGGATAACGTCGGCTTGCTGTTGCGCGCCGACGCAGGTCGTACGCAGGTCGGCAAGTGTCTGCTGACGATCGACCTGACCGACGCGGTGATCACTGAGGCTGCGCAGTTCGGCGCTGATCTCGTCATCAGCTATCACCCGCCGATTTTCCGGCCGCTCGCTCGCCTCGACGCGGCGGACCCGACGCAGGGGCGCGTCGTGCGCGCGTTGATGGCCGGATTTTCGGTATACAGCCCGCACACCGCGCTCGATGCGGCCCCTGCTGGGTTGGCAGACTGGCTGGTCGAGGGCGCCGTCGGCGACGCGGTCCCCGAGGCGGTGCACGTCGTCGGTGACGGTTACGGACGATTTGCCGAGCTGTCAAAGCCGATCTCCTGGAGCGGTTTGCTTGAGCGCCTCAAGGCGCAATACGGCGTCTCCCACCTGCAAGTCGCGCGCCCGCAGCGGGCGCCGAGCAAGGTGCGATCGGTCGCGGTCGCGGCCGGCGCAGGCAGCGGCGCGCTGCGCGGGGTAGAAGCGGACGTCTTCATCACCGGCGAGATGTCGCACCACGACGTGCTCGCGGCTGTCGCTGCGCGCACCTCGGTCGTCCTGGCTGGCCACAGCAACACTGAGCGTGGCTTCCTGCGGGTGCTCGCTAAGCGCTTGACCGCGGAGTTCGGCGCGGCGCTCAAGCTGCGCGTCGCCAAGTCCGACCGCGACCCGCTGACGGTCACTTGACCGAGCGGCCGCGGCGGCCGGCTCGGCTGCTCTAGGCCTCTGCCGGTCGTTGATTCGGGAACCGAATGGCGTGCCGGAACACGTAGTTCACGATCGGGATGCCGAGGATCAGACCCCACACGCCGAAGAGCTTGCCCGCGATGGTCAGCACGATGAGCACCAACACCGGGTTCATGTGCATGTGGTGGCCGTAGATCTGCGGGTTCAGGACGTAGGTCTCAACGAGGTGCACGACGACGATCATGATGATCACGATCAGCATCGCAGAGACGCCGCCGCCCTGCAGTGCGAGCAGCGCGATCGGCGTCGAGCTGATGAAGGTGCCAGCGACTGGGATGAAGCTGCAGAAGAACACGATGGTGGACAGCACCAGCAGGTTCGGCAGCCCCATGACCCAGATGCAGGCCGCTGTCAGCACCGTGTTGCAGATCGCGATGAACAGCTGCGCCTCCAGCGCGCGGCCCAGCACGCGTCCGAAGCCAGAGATGTTGTCGGCGACTTCGTCGTAGATGAACCCGATCTTGGTGTTCGCGAGCCCTTTCACGCCGCGCTTGATCTTGCGTAGGTCCAAAACGATCAGGAACGAGAACAGCAGCGACAACAGGAACGAGGACACGATCGACAGGACCGATTGGCCGATCTCGAGCGGGTTCTCGGCCAGTGACTTGCCGATGTTGGCGACTAGGTCGCGAATGAGGTGCAGGTTCGGCAGCTGAGGAGCTGCCTTGCCATCGTCGCTCGGCGCGCCCGTAGGCTCGTCCTCCGCCGTCGGCTCGGGGGCCTCGCTGACGAGATCTGGATCGCTGTCGCCCTTGTCTTTCGAGCCCGCGTCGGCGGCGTCCAGCGTCGACGCCCCGGAGGCGCTGGCGCCGGCTCCCTCGAGCGCGCGCTTCTGCTCGGCGAGAGAGGTGTAAACGGACGGATACTCCGATAGGAACGAGTTGAGTTGCTTGTCCGCGTCCGCGATGTAGGTGTCTTTGTTGTTCAGGAACTGCTTGGCTTGGTCCTGGACCTGCGGCAGCAGCGTGAAGCCGGTCGCGAGCAGCGTGCCGAGGAACACGAGCCCGACGATGACTACGCGTAATGCGCGGTTCTTGATCCGCTGGCCCATTCCTTCGACGCCGTGCGCCTGGATGTAGGCGAACACGAACGTCAGGAACACCAAGAGCAGGAACGGCCGCAAAATGTACAGGACCGCGATCAGCAGAGCCCAGACGAAGGTGCGCGTCGCCAGGGAGAAGATGCGGTCCCAAGGCGCCTGTTCGGTCTTTTCGTTGATCTCCTCGTTCGTCATCGGCGGTGCGACAGTACGTCCGGCTGTCGAGCGTGCAAAGCGCAAACGCTCGACGGCCGGAATGCCCGCCCTCTCAGGCGGGGCCTTGTCGTACGCCCCGCCCGAGGGGGATGATCGGCGCCATGTCGCGCGCGGTGAAGCTGTTGCTGCTGGTGGCCTCCTCAGCGGCGGCCTGTACACGGGATCCGGGACCGTCGCCGCTCGTCACCCAGGCGCCGCTGCCGGCGCGGTCCGTCGTCGACGGTCCGCGCTTTGCGAAGCTGGCGCCGGGTGTGAGCGGGGTGACGTTCCGCAACGAGCTGCGCCGCGAGAACACGGTCGCGTACGTTTATATGGGGGCTGGCCTCACGGTCGGCGACTACGACGCCGACGGGCTGCCGGACCTCTACCTCGTGTCGCAGGACGGGTCCAATAAGCTGTTTCGCCAAACAGGTCCGCTGCAGTTCATGGACGTTACGGCGAGCGCGGGTGCGGGCCTGGACGGCGGCGACGCGTGGGGCACTGCCGCGACCTTCGCGGACGTCGACGGCGACGGGGACCTCGACCTCTACGTCTGCAACCTCGAGTCGCCGAACCTCCTGTTCGTCAACCAGGGTGACGGCACCTTTGTGGAGAAGGCGGGGATGTTCGGGTTAGGGGCGACGTTCGCGTCGACCGGGGCCGCCTTTGCAGACTACGACAACGACGGGGATCTCGACCTCTACTTGCTGACCAACCGTGTGTTTAGGTCGACCCTCCTGCAAGAGATCGTGGAGGAGACGACACCTCCGTCTGACCTCAAAAAAGGCAAGGCGGCGCTGCTCGCGCCCGAGTTGACGTTCGAGCTCGACGGCCGGACGTTCACCGCGGGCCAACAGGACCGGCTGTTTCGAAACGACGGCTACGCGACCTTCGTCGACGTCACCGACGAGGCAGGGCTCGCGGACCACGGCAACGGACTATCGGTCGTATGGTGGGACTTCGACGACGACGGCTACCAAGACCTCTATGTCGCGAATGACTTTCAGTCTCCCGACATGATGTGGCGAAACCGGGGCGACGGCACGTTTCAGGACGTGACGCGTCGCTTGCCGCATACAGCCTTCTTCGGCATGGGCTGCGACTTCGCGGACATCGACCTGGACGGCCGCATGGACCTGTGCGTCGCTGACATGTCGAGCACGTCGCACTACATGGGCAAGATGCTGATGGGGAATATGGATCAGCACCGCTGGTTCTTGATGAACAGCGACCCACAGCAGTACATGCGCAACGCGCTCTACGTGAACACCGGCACGGATCGATTCTTAGAGTGTGCCCATATGGCCGGGCTCGCGAGCACGGACTGGACCTGGACGGTGCGGTTCTGCGACCTCGACGAAGACGGCCGTCAGGACTTCTACGCCACCAACGGTATCCCGGTGTTCGCCGACAACCCTGACACTGGGGATCGGGTCGCCGCCTTGTGGAGAGAGGGGCGCTCCAACGCCGCGATCGACGTCCTTCGTAACATGCCGCGGATCGACGAGCGGAACATCGCGCGCCGCAACGTTGGCGACCTGGAGTTCGAGGACGTCGGCGCAGCTTGGGGCTTGGACGAGTCGGGCGTGACCCACGGCGCGGTCGTCGTCGACCTCGACCGCGACGGCGACTTGGACATCGTCACCAACAACCTCAACGCTGAGGCGAGCGTCTTCGAGAACCGCACAGCCGGCACGCATCGTTTGGTGGTGGAGCTCCGCGGCGTGATCAGCAACGCCTTCGGGGTCGGGGCCAAGGTCGAGGTCGACGCCGGCGGCGAGACATATGTGCGCCAGGTGTCGCTGACCCGCGGCTACATGAGCGCCGGAGAAGCCGTAGAGCACTTCGGGCTGGGCGAAGCTGTCGAGATCGACGAGGTGCGGGTCACGTGGCCAGGCGGTGCGGTGCAGCGTCTAGACGACGTGCGCATCGACCACCGCGTGGTCATCACTGAAGCGCGTGGGCTCGTCGAGACGGCGGCGCGCCCTCAGGTGCTTGGCAGCCGCAACGCCGCGCTCGCGGACTCGCCGCACGTGGAGGCCGACTTCGACGACTACGCGGTGCAGCCGCTGCTGCCGCACCGCCTGTCGCGGCTCGGCCCCGGGGCCGCCGCTGCGGACCTTGGCGGCGGCGGCGACACGGTCTGGATCGGCGGCGCCGCTGGTCAGCCAGGGACCATGTTGCAGGGCCTCTCAGGCGGGGGTGAGGGCGCCCCGATAGACGGACCATGGCAAGCAGACGGGCGCTATGAAGACATGGGCGCAGCGTTCATCGACTTCGACGCCGACGGGGACCTCGACCTCTACGTCGCTAGCGGCAGTAATGAGTGTGGCGACGACCTGTCGTTGCTTGTCGATCGTCTCTATGTCAACGATGGCCAGGGTGGCTTCGAGCGCGCGCCCGACGGCGTGCTGCCAGAGGTGCAGATCAGCTCGAGCTGCGTCGCTGCTGCAGACTACGATCGTGACGGCGACGTCGACCTCTTCGTCGGTGGCCGTTTGCTGGCAGGGCGTTTCCCGCATGCGCCGTCGAGCACGATGCTGCGAAACGACGGCGGCCGATTCGTCGACGTGACGGACGAGGTCGCTCCTCAGTGCCGAGCGCTCGGCATGGTGTCGGGCGCTTGCTGGAGCGATCTCGACGATGATGGCTTCGTAGATCTCGTGGTCGCTGCCCAGTGGCAGCCGGTGCGTGTGCTGGGCAACGACGGCGGCGGTCGATTTGTCGATCGCACGCGCGCGATGGGCCTCGACGACGTTCGCGGCGTTTGGAACGGAGTCATCTCTACGGACCTCGATCAGGACGGCGACTTTGACCTCGTGGTGACGAACATAGGTCTCAACACGAAGTATGCGGCGAGCCCCGACAAGCCGATGGAGATCTTCGCGCGCGACTTCGACGGTAACGGCACGATGGACGTGGTCGAGGCTAAGCGCTCCGGCGGTCTGACCCTGCCGGTCCGCGGGCTGAGCTGCAGCAGCCAAGCGATGCCGTTCGTCCGCGAGAAGTTTCCGACGTTTGACCAGTTCGCCAGGGCCACGATCGGAGACATCTACGGGGCGCAGCTCGACGAGTGCCTAAAGCTCTCTTGCAATGAGCTGCGGCACATGTGGCTCGAGAATGAAGGCGGCGCGTTTCGCCCGCGCGCGTTGCCGCGCAGGGCGCAGCTGTCGACGGGCTTCGGCGTGCTCGCGGTCACCGAAGGAATACACCGCACGTCGTTGCAGGTCGCGCACAACTTCTTCTCGCCTGAGCCGGAGACAGGTCGGACAGACGGCGGTTTGGGCGTCATGATGACTTACATCGGCGGCGCGTGCGTGACGGTCGAGCCGCTCGACGCTCGGTTCGGCGATCACCGCGGTCTGCTGCGCTACCGCGACCCCGAAGGCGCGGCGTGCGTCGTGCACGTGCGCAATGACGATCGGCACAGCTGCGCTACGTCGGCTGCCCCCGCCGCGTCGAGCGACCTCCTGCAGGTGCGGCTTGAAGGCGCGGTCGGCAACCCGACAGGCATCGGCGCGAAGCTAACCTGGCGTGGCGAGAGCGGCCACGTCCGCGTCCGCGAGGTCGCCGCCGGTGACGGCTATTTGACGCAGTCGACCGCGACGGTCACCTTCCCGAGCCGCGAGGGCTCGATCGAGGTACGTTGGCCCGACGGCCACGTCACGACGCACGAGTTGACCGGCGCGGCTCCGTCGGTCACGCTGCGACCGTGAAGCTCTGCGTCATCCTGGCTGTCGGCCTGCGCCCAAAGGACCTCTCCCTGGCGCCTGCATTACGGGGTCTCGGCGAAGACGGGTTCCAAGCGCCGCTCGATACCGTGTTCCCAGCGGTCACCTGCTCTGTGCAAGCGTCGTTCCTGACCGGCTTGTCGCCTTCTGGTCACGGCGCCGTCGGCAACGGCTGGTACTGGCGCGACCTAGCCCAGATTATGCTGTGGCGGCAGCCCAACCAGATCGTGCGCGGGGAGAAGCTCTATGAAGCGGCGGCCGCGCGAGGCATGACCACCGCGAAGATGTTCTGGTGGTGGAATATGTACGCGCCTGGCGTGAACTGGAGCGTCACGCCCCGGCCCGAGTACCACGCCGACGGTCTCAAGAAGCCGGGCCTCTACAGCGAGCCGCAGGACCTGCACCGTGAGCTGCAGCGAGAGCTCGGCAACTTCCCGCTGTTCGACTTCTGGGGCCCGAACGCGGGCATCAAGAGCAGCGAGTGGATCGCGTCGTCGTCGCTGTCCGTGATGCGGGAGCACGACCCGGACCTGATGTTCGTATACCTGCCGCACCTCGACTACGACCACCAGCGTTGGGGGCCGGACGACCCGCGCAGTCATCAGGCCGTGCGAGAGCTGGATGGGCAGTGCGCGCGGCTAATCGAGGCGGCGCGTGAGCGCGACGCGCATGTCGTCGTCTTGTCAGAGTACGGCATCGAGAAGGCCGACAAGCCGGTCTTCCTCAACCGACTCCTTCACGAGCGCGGCCTGCTCCGGGTGCAGGAGACCAGCCACGGCCAGCTGCTCGACTGCGGCGCGTCGCGCGCGTTCGTCTGCGCGGACCACCAGTGCGCGCACGTCTACGTGCGCGACGAGGCGGATCTTGAGCCAGTCCGGCAGCTGCTGCAGGCGACGCCGGGTGTCGTGCGCGTGCTAGACCGTGAGCAGCAGAAGGAGCTGCACATCGACCACGAGCGCAGCGGCGAGCTCGTCTGCGTCGCCGAGCCCGGCTGCTGGTTTGCGTATCACTACTGGCTCGACGAGGCGCGTAGGCCTGATTTCGCGACCTGCGTCGACATCCACAGGAAGCCTGGCTACGACCCGGCGGAGCTGTTTGTCGACCCGCAGATTCGCTTCCCCAAGCTGAAGGTCGCGCGCGTGCTCGCCAAGAAGCTGCTCGGCTTCCGCTACCTGATGGACGTGATCCCGACGGATTCGTCGCAGGTGATGGGGTCCCACGGTCGCATCTACGACGAGGACGACCAAGGTCCGGTGTTCTTGTGCAGCGACCGCTCGGTGGCCCGCGACCGCGTTTCGGCCACCGACGTCAAGTCTATGTGCCTAGAACTGCTGCGATGAGCGAACGCGTGCTCGGCGAGCGATCGGCGCGGGTGACGTGGCGGGCGCCGAAGCCGACTCGGCGCGCGAGCCCGCTGGGCGTGCGGCCATCAGGCAAACGAGAACGGCCCGACGACGCAAGCGCGCCGCCGGGCCGTCCGGGGTGTCGTGGCGGTGCGGGGACTAGAAGCCCATGCCGCCCATGCCGCCCATGCCGCCCATTCCACCCATGCCGCCCATGCCGCCCATGCCGCCCATGTCGCCATGGTCGTCGTGGTGGCCGCCGCCCGCGGGCTTCTTCTCCGGGACGGAGCTGATCAGCGCCTCGGTGGTCAGCAGCAGGGTCGCGACCGACGCGGCGTTCTGCAGCGCGGCGGAGGTGACCTTGGCCGGGTCGACGACGCCGGCTTTGATCATGTCCTCGTAGTTGCCGGTCCGGGCGTTGTAGCCGTAGGTGTCGCTCTTGTTGCTGCGCACCGTCTGGATCACGATCGATCCGTCGACGCCTGCGTTGGCAGAGATTTGGCGCATGGGCGCTTCGAGCGCCCGCAGCACGATGTCGGCGCCGATGCGCTCGTCACCGTCGAGCTTCAGCTTGTCGAGCACCTTGGCTGCGCGCACGAGCGCGGTGCCGCCGCCGGCGACGATGCCCTCTTCGACCGCGGCGCGGGTCGCGTGCAGCGCGTCTTCGACGCGGGCCTTCTTCTCCTTCATCTCTGCTTCGGTCGCAGCGCCGACCATGATCTGCGCGACGCCGCCCGAGATCTTGGCGAGTCGCTCTTGGAGCTTCTCGCGGTCGTAGTCCGACGTGGTGCGGTCCATTTCGGCGCGGATCTGATCCATGCGAGCCTTCGAATCCTTCGGCTTGCCTGCGCCCTCGACGATGGTGCACTCGTCCTTGCCGACGATGACCTTCTTGGCCGAGCCCAAGTCGGCCGTGCCGAGGCCTTCGAGGTTGACGCCGAGATCCTCGAAGATCGCCGTGCCGCCAGTGACGACCGCGATGTCTTCCATCATGGCCTTGCGGCGGTCACCGAAGCCCGGCGCTTTGACCGCGCAGCACTTGAACACGCCGCGCAGCTTGTTGACGACCAGCGTCGCGAGCGCTTCGCCCTCGATGTCCTCTGCGATGATCAGCAGGGGGCGGCCGCTCTGCGCGATCTTCTCGAGCAGCGGCAGCATGTCCTTGATCGACGAGATCTTCTTCTCGTGGATCAGGATGAAGGGGTTCTCGAGCTCCGCCTCCATCTTCTCCTGGTTCGTAGCGAAGTGCGGCGACAGGTAGCCCTTGTCGAACTGCATGCCTTCGACCCACATGACCTCCGTCGCGAGGCTCTTGCCCTCTTCGACCGTGATCACGCCGTCCTTGCCGACGCGCTCCATCGCGTCGGACAGGATGCCGCCGATCTCGTCGTCGTTGTTGGCGGCGATCGAGCCGACCTGGGCGATCTCCTTCTTGCCCTTGACGTCGATCTTGATCTTCTTGACCTGTCCGCAGACGGCTTCGACGGCCTTTTCGATGCCGCGCTTGAGCGCGACCGGGTTGGCGCCAGCCGTGACGTTCTTGATGCCCTCTTCGAAGATGGCCTCTGCGAGCACCGTCGCGGTCGTGGTGCCGTCACCGGCGACGTCGGAGGTCTTGGACGCCACCTCCTTGACGAGCTGGGCGCCTAGGTTCTCGTATTTGCCTTCCAGCTCGATCTCCTTGGCGACCGTGACGCCGTCCTTGGTGACGGTCGGGCTGCCGAAGGACTTCTCGATGATGACGTTGCGGCCGCGCGGGCCGAGGGTGACCTTGACGGCGCGAGCGAGCTGCTTGACGCCGTCGCGCATGCGCTCGCGCGCTTCCTGGTCGTATGCGATCTTCTTGACTGCCATGGGTATGTATTCTCTGTGTTGGGTTGGATCGAAAGGAGCGGTCGTCAGTCGATGATCGCGAGGATCTCGTCTTCACCGAGGATCATCATCTCGTCGCCGTCGAGCTTGATCTCCGAGCCGGCGTAGCTCGAGAACAACACGCGGTCCTTCTTCTTGACCGAGAGCGTCCGTCGCTCGCCGTTGTCGAGCAGCTTGCCGAGACCGACGGCCATAACGACGCCTTCACGGGGCTTCTCCTTGGCGGAGTCGGGCAGGATGATGCCTCCCTTCGTCTTGTCGTCCGCCTGGACGCGCTTGACGAGCACGCGGTCGCCGAGGGGGGTCACGGTCGAGGTCTTGGTCTTGGCCATTTCAGTTCCTTCGTGGGGTTCAGTTTGAGTTTCGGGTTGGGAAAGGGAGGGACGTCGGTGTCGCCGCAGGGGCGCGTCAGGACGTCGGAGGTTGGCGGCGCTGGAGACGCTCTGCGAGGCCCGGGGGGTGCTTCCACGGAGCCAGCGGACCGCCGAAGTGGGATTGGATCAGGCGCTCTAAGGATTGGCGCAGTTGGTTGAGGTCCAGCGGCTTGCGCAAAAAGGTGAAGAAGCCAGCCTGCTGGGCGGCGGCGACCTCAGAGGCGTTGGCGAGCCCGGACATGAGGATCGACGGCATCGGCCGCAGCGCGAGCAGCTGCTGTAGCAGCTGCGGGCCGGTCGTTTCTGGCAAGTGGAAGTCCAGCAGGCCAAAGTCGAAGCGCTGGCCGCGGGCCAGTTGAAGCGCCTCGGTCGCGAAGGCCGTCGCGTCGACTCCCCAGCCCTGGCTCTGCAGGAACTCGACGAGGCACCCTCGGAGGGAGTCGTCGTCTTCGACCAGCAGGATTCGAAAGCTCTGGGGCATGGAAGGTATGCGCCGAAGGATCGCGGCGCGCCAGAGGTGCAAGGGTTGTGCCGAGCCGCCATGAAGACACTAAGTGTCTGCAATAAATAACGATGCGTCATGCATCAGGCGGCCGCGAGGTCGCTGAGGGTGTCAAAATGACGGTCCTTGGCGTGCGCCGGTCTGCCAAGATGGCGTGATCTGCGCGGCGCGAGATCGGCCTAGCCGATCCCCTCGGGGCCAACGTCCGCGCGTGATGGCAGCGCGTCAGTCCTCGTCGTCGTCGTCGTCGTCGTCGTCTTCATCGAGCGACTCGAACTGGTCGCCGTCGTCGAGGTCGTCGTCTGCCGGGTCGTTGCCGATGTCCTCGTCGAGGTCGTCGTCCTCGTCGTCCCAGTCGTCGTCCTCGTCGACTTCGCGCTCGCCGTCGCCGTCGTCGTCTTCGTAGGACGCGAGGACGCGGTCCCAGTCTGCCACCTCAAGGGCGCTGTTGCATACGAGGCAGGCGCTGTCGTTGTCGCGGAGGTCCTCAAGCTCTTCGACGTCGCGGTAGATCTTGCCGCAGTCACAGCATCGAACGATCTTGCCCATGAAGAATCGGAGGTCGGGAGGAGAGGCGAGAGCCCTGGATATGGGCCTTTGCTTACCGCGTGAACGCCTCGACACAATGGCTTGGTCGGGATTCTTGGCAACTGATACGGCGCCGAGGAATCCCGAGTCTCTGTAGACATTCGCAGATACAACACGGCCATGTCGAAGTCCATTTGGTCGATCCTCGCCATCGGCGCATCAGGCATGATCCTGTTGTCGCTGATGATGCAGCAGTACGTCGGCGGACTGTCCGAGCGCGACCGCTCACCTTACGCGGCGGCCATCGAGACCCGGATGGGCTCGAAGCTGATCGGCAGCGTGCGCGTGCAGAAGCACTACTCTGGCGACGCGGCCGACGAGTTTTCGTTCAGCGTTACGGCGACCGTGGTCGCTGGGGTCGACAAGCGAAAGCTCGCCGAGGCAGCCGGCAGAGACCTCTGGTTAGGCTCGATGCGCGCGGGCGAGCGCCCGACGGGCGTCGAGGTGATTGTTTACGAAGAGGGTGAGGACGCCTCCAGCGAAGCGTTTCGGGTTTCGTCGCCTAGCAAACAGCGCTAGCCAGCGCGCGAAGCATCCGTGCTAGCGCTGCTTCCGGTCGCAGAAAAGCTGGGGGTCACGCGTGCTCGATAATCGGCGGGTATGTCCCACGTTGTCGTGTTCGCTTTCGCGGTCGAGGACGGGCTCGCGCCCGTCGTCGGGGCGGCGCCGTACGACGTGTTGGCGCGGCAGATCCCGCGCATCCTGGTCGGTCAGCTGAACGGGGACAGCGACCGCGGCGTGCGCTTCTTCCCGTTCTTGGGCCCGGTCGATGGCGCGCGCAGCTTCTTGCGTCTGCGTGAGCCGCTTGATCCCAAGGCGTTGGTCGCGCTGCACAAGCAGGAAGGCGTCGACCGGCTCGTCGATGGGGTCTTGCGAGCGGATCGCTTGACCTGGCGGATTATGGACGGTGACGGAGCAGAGCGGCTGCGCGTGGACCTCGCGTTCGACCCGCGCGATCCGCTCGCGGTCCTGCCGCGACTCACCTATGAACTGGTAGGGCAGCTGGGCTGGACCGGAAGCGTTGATCAGATAACGCAGCTCAAAGGTGAAGCCCTGGGTTGGTTCCTTGTGCTCAAGGATGAAATGTTGCGCCGGGAGGCGGACCTGCCCGATGCGTCGTCAGAGCCGCTGCGGGCGGCCGCTCGGTGCGTCGAGTTGGCTGGCGCTGACGTCGAGGTGCAACAGCTCGTGATGGATTTCCTCGCGCTGTTGCTGCGCAAGGGTGTTCACCGCGACGCCGTCGCGCCCGTCGCCAATGATCTCGCGGCGCACCTGACGAAGGCGGAGTCGCTCGACCGCCTCGCGGGGCTGATGTTCGCGGCGGGTGACAAATCGCGCGCGACTTCGATCGTCGTCCGCGCGGCTTGCCTCCGCCCGCAAGACAGCGAGCTCGCCGAGCGCGCAGCGGCTATGGCGTTCCAGTCCGGCGACGACGCGAGCGTGCGCGCCGTCGTCGAACATGCGCGCGCCGCTGGTGCAGCGACGCCCAAGCTGATCGCTCAGCTGGCAGCCAGCCTCGACCGAAACGGCGACTTCGAGGGGCGCAATAAGCTCGTAGACGAACTGGTAGGCGAAGCGAGCCTGCCGGTGCCTGTGGCGCGCCTCGTAGTCTCGTTCTTGCTCGACGAAGATCAGCCTGCGATCGCCCGCACCATCTTGCAGCGGACGCTGCAGCGCGCGCCTGACCAATCGATGCTCCACTACGAGCTCGGCCGGTCGTGCCTGCTTCTGGGTGAGCCTGCGCGCGCCGGCGTCGCGCTGCAGCGCGCGATCGACCTTGGCGTCTCGGCTCGGCTGTTGCCGCACGCAAAGCGGCTCCTTCGCGTAAGCACTGTGCCGGGACTCTGGCAGGGCTCTCAGCTGGTCGAGAAGGCGCTCGCCGCCGACGACTTGCCCGCTGCGTTGAGCGCGGTGCGCGCGCTTGTTCGCCGCGTCGGCCCTATCGCTGAGGCGTGGTTGCTGTTCGGCGTCGTCGAGCACCGGCTAGGGCGTCGTCGTCGCGCTGAGCGCTTGCTGCGCCGCGCGTTGGCCTACGACGCCGACTGCGCTGACGCCCACAACCGCTTAGGCGCGCTGTTGCTGGAGGAGGCCCGCAACGAGGAGTCCTACCGCCACCTGCTGCGCGCGTTCGAGCTGGCGCCAGAAGACTCCGCGACGCTGGTCCACCTGGCCCAGGCTGCGGCGCGCATCGGTCGGCTCGACGAGGCGCGACAGCACCTCCGCGCAGCGGCGCAGTTCGGCGCTTCGTCCAAGCTGGTGTCTGCTGTGCTCCGCAAGATCGAGGCCGCCTAGTTCGCGCAGGCGCGGCGCGCCCTGCAGGCGTCGCCGAGGCGCCAACCTCCAGCGCGTCTGGTTTTCGCGAGCAGAGAAGCATAGACGGCCTTTAGAACAGGAGGACCGTGACCGAGCTCTCAACCGACAAAGACCCGCTGCTGACGTTCCGTGAGCGCTTCCCGATCACGGCGCGCAGCAATTACCTGATCAACAATTCGCTGGGCGCGATGCCCAAGGCTTCGCGCGAGAGCGTTCAGCAGTTCCTGGACGAGTGGGACACCCGCGGCGTGCGGGCCTGGGGCGACGGCTGGTGGATCTTGCAGGAGCAGGTCGCCGATCAGGTCGCGCGCGCCCTCGGCGTCAGCGACGGCACCGTCACCATGCACCAAAACATCGCGGTCGCGCTTGAGATGATCCTGTCGTGCTTCCGCTTCGACGGCCCACGCAACGGCATCGTCTACGCCGACAGAAACTTTCCTAGCGATCAATACATCTACGAGGCGCGCGCGGCGCACGGCGCCAAGCTGACACGTGTCCCCGCAGCGAGCGACGGGATCTCGACCGACGGCGAACATTTCGCCTCGCACATCGACGAGAACACGCTGTTGGTCGCGATCGACCACGTGATGTTTCGCAGCTCGGCCATCGTAGACATCGCGCCGATCGTCGAGAAGGCGAACAAGGTCGGCGCCTTCGTGATCCTTGACACGTTTCACTCGGTCGGGACGCAACAACTCGACCTAGAGAAGGCCGGCGTCCACGCCGCGGTCGGAGGCGCGCTCAAGTGGCTGTGTGGCGGGCCGGGCAATTGCTTCTTGTACGTGCGCCCGGACCTGATCTCTTCGCTGACGCCCGCGTTCACGGGCTGGGCCGCGCATAAGCAGCCTTTCCTGTTCTCGCCAGACGGCCAGGACTACCGCGAGGACGGCCACCGTTTCGCCACGGGAACGCCGAGCGTGCCTGCGCTTTACTCGGGGAAGGAGGGCATCGCGACGTGCCTCGAGGCCGGGCTCGATAACGTGCGCCGGCGCAGCCAAGAGCTGACGACGCTGCTCGTAGACGAAGCGCAGCGCCACGGCTTTGCGCTCAAGTCTCCGCTCGAGGCAGACCGTCGCGGCGGGCACGTCGCGATCGACGTCCCCGAGGGTTACGCCGTCTGCCAAGCGCTGTCGGCGCGCGAGATCGTCGTCGACTACCGACCGGACGCGGGGTTGCGCGTCGCTCCTCACTTCTACAACACCCGCGATGAGGTCCGCGGCTGCGTGCAGGCGGTCCGCGACATCCTCGACAGCGGCGAACACCTGCCTTTCCTCCAACAGGAGCGTAAGCCGGGATGACGCGTCGCATCTGGGACATCAGCGAGCGCATCGAGCCTGGCACGGCGACGTTCCCGGGCGACAACCCGTTCTCGCAAGAGTGGGTGATGCAGATGTCTGAGGGGGCGTCTTGCAACGTCAGCACGATCCGCATGTCGGTGCACGTCGGCACGCACACCGACGCCCCGCTTCACTATGACGCGTCTGGTCAGGACATCGCCAGCGTCGATCTGCAGACCTACACGGGCCGTTGCCGGGTCCTCGCGGTCACGCCGGTCGGCTCTCCGCCTCAGGTCTCCGCAGAGGCCCTTGAGGATGCGGCGCTGGACGGCGTGGAGCGCTTGCTGTTGCGCACCAGCTCAAGCCACGACCACACGCGTTTTGACCCGGACTTCGCCTCCCTGGGCGCGGCATCGGCGCGGGTGTTGGTGGACCGCGGCGTCCGACTCGTGGGCATCGATACGCCCAGCATCGACCACGCGACGGACAAAGATTTGGGTGGGCACCACGCGCTCTGCTCAGGCGGAGTCGCCATCCTGGAGAACATCGATCTCACTGGCGTACCCGAAGGCGACTACGAGCTGATCGCCCTGCCGCTGCGCATCGTCGGTTGCGACTCAAGCCCAGTTCGTGCGATCCTGCGTGAGCTTCCATGACCAAAAGAGCCATCAACCCTGACGACCTCTCTCCGCCGGTCGGCTTCGCGCACGCGTGGCTGGTTGAGTCCGGCAACGGCGACCAACGCACTCTCTACCTCGCGGGACAGTGCGGCTATGACGCGTCGGGTCGGGTCGAGAGCAAGGGCGATCTGCCCGGTCAACTAGATAAGGCGATGGCCAACATCGCGGCGATTCTTCGTGACGCGGAGATGGGGTTTGAGGACGTCGTTCAGCTCAACTTCTACGTGACGTCGCGCAACGACTACGCGACGGCGCGCAAGGAGTTCGGCCGCGTCTGGCGTGAGCACTGCGGCAAGCACTTCCCAGGCATGGCGATGTTCCAGGTTGTCTCGCTGTTCGATCCGGACGCGTTGATCGAGATACAGGGGATCGCGGCGCAATGAGGAGCCGTCGCGCGGTCTGGCCGGCGCTGTTTTTGGCGCTCGGCTCCTGCGTGAGCGACGACGTGGTCGAGACCCAGTTCGACGCGCGCGCAGGTTTCGTGACCGTGCAGATCGGTGGTGACGGGTTCGTCCGTTGCGATGGTCACAGGCTCCCGCTGGAGGCATTGGTCCTCGAACTCCGCCAGCAGACCCGGCGCATGGATCCGGCCGACCTATTGCGCTACGTCGTGCGTGTCCGCTTAGGCGAGGTCGCCGACGGTGAGGGCGCCTCCAACCAGAAGCAGGCACGCGCGCGCCTGCTCGACGAGCTAGAAATCATGGGCGTGCGACAGATCGTCTACCTCTGAAACGTATCTTTCCGTGAGCCTCCTCGACCGTCACTGTCCCCCCGATCTCGTCATCTTCGACGTAGATGGGACCCTTCACGACACCTTTGCGTGGTGGGCGCCGGTCATATGCGCTGGTGTTCAGCGCTACGCCGAACGAGAGGGCATCGCGATCACGCTGCCGACGACCGCGGAGGCAGAGGCCGTGGTCGGCATGAAAGACGCGGGCGTCTGGGCGCCGTTCTTGCCGGACAGCCACAAGGAGCGCTGGCTCGAACTCCGCGCGGTCGTGCTGCCGATGGAGGTCGCTGAGGTCAGCCGCGGCGTCGACTATCTCTTCGCGGGCGTGCGACCGCTGTTGATCCACCTGCGTGAGCTCGGCGTGAAGGTGGCCCTGGCGAGCAACTGTCGCAGCGAATACATGGCGGCTATGCAGGACGGTCAAGGGCTGCGCGAGTTGACGGACTGGCAGTTTTGCCTCGACAGCGAGAACGTCGAGACCAAGGCGGACATGCTCCGCGAAGCTCAGCGCGCGTCTGGCGCGGAACGGATCGTGATGGTTGGCGATCGCGAACCAGACCACGAGGCCGCGGTCGCGCACGGCTGGCCGTTCGTCTGGCGGCGCAACGACCGCTGCGCGATCGGCGACGCGGACTGGGTCTGGGGCGGGGACCCGGACAGCCTGCTGACCCGGTTAGGTCTCGCGCCGCTCGGCAGCTGAGCAGCGAGTCCAGCACAACCAGCGGGAGCTGCTTAGCGGCGGTCCGCCGCGCGACGATGGAGTCACGGGCGGTCCAGTTGACTGGCTATCGGGCGAAGCCACGCGTGAAGCGCGGGACGAGCCCAGGTCCGGTCGGCTGGGCGTCCCGCTTGGCTTCCAGGCCGGCGGTTGAAGCTCTAGGCTCTTCTATGTGACCGTCGCCGAGCTACCGACCCCTGAGCACTTGCAGCGGCGCTGCGCCGAGCTCTTTGGGCTGTGGCGGGTGTTGGACACCGAGGTCGAAGTGACTTGGAACGCGCGCCTCTCTACAACAGCGGGCCGCGCCTACGTCCGTGGGGGCCGCATCGAACTGAACCCGCGCCTGTTGGCCCGCGTCCCGGACGAGGTCGACGGGGTGCTCATCCACGAGGCCGCGCACGTCGCAGCGTTTCGTTTGTTTGGCGGCAACATCCCTGCGCACGGCCGGCACTGGCGTGGCCTGATGCGGGCTGCGGGTCAAGAGCCCAAGGTCACCCACAAGCTGCCGGTCGATGGGCTGCGGCGAAAGGTCAAGGCGCGCTCGAGTTACCTATATTTACGCCTCTGCGACGCATGCGGCGACCTCGTCGTTCTGGAGCAGGTGCGTTACGGGCGCTGCAGCGGGTGCTCGAGCCGCGACGACTACCTCGTGGTCAAGGCCAAGGCGACGGCCGCTGGCCGTCGCATGCTGCAAAAGATGACGGCGACCGACGTGCGCGGCCACTTCGCCTGAGCCTTGGTCACGCCTGCGGGCGGTAGGTCGCGGGCGCGTTCGGGAGCGTTGGATGCGCCGAGGGCGAGGTCGATCGAGCGGCGACGAGATCAGCGAACTGGCCACGCGGCGGCGGTTTCCGGGGTCGAGCGAACCTGCTGCTGCGGCCCGCCGTTGTGCGGACGAGCCTCGCTGGGCAGAATATTCGCCCCCTCCCGACCCTTTCGCGATCTCCGATGACGTCCAAGATCCTCGCTGCAGCCTTCTCTGCCCTCACCCTCGTCGCCGCGGCGACCGCCCAGTCCGACAAGCTCTTTCTCACGAACGGCACGGTGGTCGACGATTGCAAGGTCACCGACTACGGCGTCCGGACGGTTCGCTACAAGCGTGGTAGCAGCACCGAGTCGGTCGAGACCGACAAGGTCATCAAGGTCGAACTCGCCAAGTTCAAGACCGTCTACGCTCGCGGGCTGCGCGACGCGGGCATGATGCTGACGCTGGCGCGTGAACAGCTGAAGGCCAAAGAGTCGGTCATGGCGCAGCTAGGCTTCATAAGCGCGGCCAACCAGTTCTTCGATCAGGGCAACGCGCCCGACGCGGTCGCGAGCCTCAACGAGGTCTCGAAGGCGTTTCCAGAGGGCGGCGCCCAGCCGGATGTCTTCCGGCTGAAGTTTGAATACTACATGGGCGTCGGCAGCCGCGACGCGGTGACCGTAGCTAAGAAATACGAGCAGCAGGCCATCGGCGGCGCGTGGCCCGACGGCTTCGCGGTCGAGGCCTCGTTCTTCCAGGCGCTGTCAGAAAAGAGCTCGCCAGAGGACTTCCAGCGAAAGCTTAAGACCATCGCTAGCCGCGCGCGTAACGCCAACCCGACGGTGGCTGGTCGGGCCAACATCGAGTTGGCGCACAGCATGCGGAAGAGCGGCAGCGTTGACGAGGCGCAGCGAATCTATGAAGGCATCGTCAAAAAGGACTCCGTCGACGACAGCGCTCGCGCGGGCGCATACCTCGGGCTCGGTCTGATCGCCTTCGAAGGCACCGGCGGCAAGGACGCCGCGAAGCAGGCGCTGTTGATGTTCCTGCGGGTGCGACTGGAGACCACCGAAGCATGGCCAAGTCTGCAAGCGGAGGCGCTGTATTACGCTGCGCAGGCCGCCAGGAAGTGGCAGGGCCCAGAATACCGTTACATCGTCGGCCGTTGCCGCGGCCTCCTCTTTAACGAGTACCCCAACTCGGAGTGGGCCAAGCTGGCGAAGTCGCGCTGACGATTTCGCTGGATCTTGGCCTGGTCGGAACGTGATTGACTACGACCGACTCTCGACGCCGCCGCCGCGCTGGGACAACGTCTTGTTCTGGGCGTTTCGGGCGTCGCTCAAGCTGCTCCTGAAGATCTACTTTCGTTTGGAGGTCCAGGGAGCCCCGCCCGCAGGCGGCGGCTACGTGCTGGTAGCGAACCACTCTTCGTTTGCCGACCCGTTGTTGCTCGGCTGCTCTGTGCCGCGTCGCGTCATCTACCTGATGACCGAGACTGTTTGGCGGTCGGCGCGCGCGGGTTGGTTCTTCCGCTGGAACCGCACGATCCCCCTTAGCGCGCGCGGCGGGAACCGCGAGGCCTTGCGGGCTGCGCGCGAGGTGCTCAAGCAGCAGCGCGTGGTCGGGATCTTTCCGGAGGGCGGGGTCAGTCGTGACGGCGAGCTGATGCTAGGCAGCCCTGGCGCGGTCTCGCTCGTCTTGAGCGGCGGCCTGCCGATCGTGCCGGTCGGGATCGTCGGCGCGGCGCAGGCGCTGCCCGCTGGCGCGGGGATGCCGCGGCCGACCAAAGTCGTGGTGCGTTTCGGCGCGCCGATCACTCCCGAGGAGCTGGACGCGCTCGGCGGCGATCGCCGCGCGCGGCTGCAAAACGCGACGACGCTGATCATGCAGCGAATCGCCGCGTTGACAGGCCAACAGGCGCGAGAAGACGTGCTAGCTGCCGCGGAAAAGCAGGCCGCTGCGGACGTCTGAGGTCTGCCCGCGCGCGGCAGATTTCTAGGTCCACTTTGCGGCCCGCGGGGTCACAGCTCCTGCATGGAGCAGGAGGATCAACGTTGGGGCGAGGTGGCGGCGGTCGCGCGCGCGTATCTGGGTCGCTTTCGTGACCCGATGACGCGCGCGATGCGCGACGAGATCGCGCAGGAGTCGACGGTGCTCGCGTGGCAGTGGATCCGTCGAATAAAGGACCCTGACCGGCTTGGAGCGGCGGTGCGCACCATCACGAGGCGACAGCGGCTGCGCGCCCTTCGCCACCAGTCGCCGTCTGGCCCGAACCGGGCGCAGTCTTTGGGTCCGGAGCAGCTCGTTTTGCTGACGTCGAGAGCTCCCGACCCGCTCGTGTTTCGTGTCGGTGCGAGGCGCGTGCCTGCGGCGTGGATCTGCCGTCGGCTAGCGCCCGTGATGGCGCGTTTGTCCCGCCTGGACCAGCGCCTGCTGATGGGGTTTCACGAGGGATTCTGCTGCGCAGAGCTCGCGGCCCGATTCGGTCGCACGGAGGCTTGCGTGAAGACCAGGCTTCACCGCGCTCGTCGGCGCGTGCAGCGCAACTTGGAGCAGCTGGTTCGCGTCGCGGCCAGCTTTGAGGATTCAGAACCGATCATGGAGAGCGCAGGTGGCAAAGATCTCGTTAGGTAGCTGGGGCGTGTGGACGGCGTGGGCTCTGTGGGCGGTGTGTTGCGCGGCGGGTCCGGGTGTGGCCCAGCAGTCGGTGGCTCGACCTGCGCCAGCCCCGCGCGTCACGCCGGACTGTCTCAAGGACGCCCGCGACCTCGCCGCCCGCGCTGACAAATGCCACGGGCCGGCGCGCGCGCGCGCGCTTGAGTTGGCTGCTGCCGCTTACGATCGTTGCGCAGCGGGGCTGCAGGGAGCGGCCTCTGCGAGCCCAGCTTGGGCTGCGGCCGAGCTCTGGCGCCGCCACGGTAGCCTGTTCCTCGCTGAGCAGTCGTATCTGCGTGCGGCGCATAGCGATCGGCGACGATACGGCCAGCGCGCCCTGCTCGGCGCGGCTGATATGCAGCGACGTCAGCGTCGTCGCGTCGCGGCGGCGAAGACTTACAGAGCAGCCGAACGCGTGGACCCTGCTAGCGCGAGGGCGCAGCGGGCGAGGCTGTGGATCGCGCGGCTCTTATTCGCCGACGGAAAAACGGAGCAAGCGATCGCGCGTTTTCAGGGGGCGCTAGAGTGCGCGTCGACGCCTAGGCAGGCGATCGAGGCTGCCGATCACCTCGCGAAATCCTGGGTCCAAATCGGCGCGCTTCAGCGCGCTCAGCGGGTCCTTGATCACGTCGATCGGCTGGTGCAGACGCGAGCGGGCGAGACGGAGCAGGACATGCAGCGGCTGCGCGCAGCGAGCCGTCGCATGGGCGCGCGTAAGGCGCTTCAGCGCGCGCTCGACGCCAGGCACGGGCGCGGCGACGACGCGGTGCGCCTCGATGAGCACCGCCGTCGGCGCGACAAGCGGGATGCTCGGATCCTGCTGTAGTGATAGCATCCGTGCATGAAACGACCCGCGCGCTGTTGGGCCACGCTGTCGATCTTGTGTCTGGGAGCTTGCTCGGTCCCCGAGACGGTCGAGCGGCTCGGGGACGCCAACCCGACGCCCGCGCTCGGTAGGCCAGCTTGGGTCCGCGCCGCGGCGACGACGGGCGCCACCGTCGGCGGCGCCGCTGGGACCGTAGTGTCGGTCGCGCTGCTGCCGGTGACCTGGCCGATCAGCCTGCTGTGTAGCGACCGAATCACCGACAGCGCGCGATCAGAGCTGCTGTGGTTCCCTGCGACTGAGCTGGCCGCGATCGGTCACGCAGCGCTTGGGGCGCCGGCCGACGCGGCGGACTACACGTTCCGAAGGGCATGGACGAACGGCGAAGCGAGCGGCGACGAATCCGCGTTCGCGCCGTTACCGTCGGCGGAGTTGCCGCGACCTGCAGCCGCAGCGGCGACGAACGAAGGCGACGGCTAGACGACGGCGCTGCCTGGGCTACACTCTCCGCCTCGTCGGGCGATTAGCTCAGTTGGCTAGAGCGCCTCCCTTACAAGGAGGATGTCGGGGGTTCGAGTCCCTCATCGCCCACCACTCCGAGGATCCGCCCTTCGTCTTCTTTGGGTGCGGCCTTCGGGTCCAGGCTACGGCGCAGCCCATAGCCGCGCGCGGTCACTGCGCCTTGTGCGCAACCGCGATCAGCCGGCTGCGGGTTCGAAACAGGAGCGCCCCCTGACTGACCGCCGGCGGGGCCATGCAGGTCTCGCCGAGCGCGTTCACGGCGAGGAGCTCATATGTCGTGCCGGCGCGCACCACATGTATGTCACCTTCTTCGCTGGGGTAGTAGAGCTTGCCGTCTGCGGCGACGCCTGACGCGCTGTAGCCAACACCGGCCGTCAGTCGTTTACGGTAGCGCTGTTCACCGGACCGGGCGTCCCAGCACGTGAGCACGCCGTTGTCTTTGCAGATGTAGAGCTCGTCGCCGTAGACGATTGGAGTCTGCATGTAGGCTCCGAAGCGTCGGTTGGCCCAGACCAGTTGTTCGCCGTCTGGCTCGATCGTCAACTCGCCTTGAGCGTGTTCGTTGACGGCCAGGATCCTCGCGGGCCCGCCGTGCGCGCTGGTCAGAAAGATCAATCCGTGCGCAGCGACGGGGGTCGGCACCGGGATGTCTCCGGTGCCGCGCAGCCACCACAGGGGCTCGCCGCTGTCGAGGTCGTAGCTGCCCATGTGCTTCCAGCCGTTGAGCACGAGCTGACGACGATCGCCAGACACATGCACCGTCGGCGTGCTCCAGGTCGGCACTTCGTCGCGCGCGGTGCGCCAGACCTGCTCACCTGACGAGACGTCAAACGCCGCCACGAAGCTGTCCCCTTGATGGTCCGCCTGGACATAGACGCGCCCGTCGTGGATCACAGGAGAGCTGGCCCACCCCCACTGCGCGCTGGGCATCCGGAAGAACCCAGAGTCGAGCACGCCGAAGGACTTCTCCCAGAGCCGTTCTCCGTCCGTGTCAAAGACGTGAAGCCCTTCGGAGCCGAAGAACACGGCGACGTGTTCCCCGTCGGTCGCCGGGGTCGACGCGGCGTGTGATCCTTTCGGGTGACGCTTGACCGCGGGGACCCCTTCCCAGGCGACGCGTGACCAGAGGACCGCGCCGCTTCGACGGTCCAGACAGAGCAGGCGGAACTGGTGTTCGGAGTCGTCCTCTACGGAGCCGATGTCGCCGTAGAGGCCGACGCGGAGCTCGGCGTCCCCGTCCTTGACCGCGGTCGTCAGGTAGACGCGGTCGCCCCAGATGATCGGCGCGGAGTGGGAAAGACCCGGCACTGGCGTGGACCACGCGATGTTCTCGCCGCCTTCGACGTCCCACTCGACCGGCGTCGCGAAGCCGTCGGCATACCCCCTGCCGTGCGGCCCGTGGTAGGACGGCCAGCTGTGTTCGCCGCGAGGTGTCTGCGGCGCGAGCGCGGGGGTGGCCTGTGCGAGGGCGAGAGCGACGAGGAGCGGCGAGGTATTCATGGACCTGCTGCCCATCGTGCCATGAAGCACGCCTACAGATCAGCGTGCAATCCTCCTTCGCGGCGCCGCCCTCGGGGTCACTTCCAAGCGTAGGCGGCGAGGCCGTCCTGCTCGCGCACGATCAGCTGGCCGCCATCGACGCAGAGGTGCGCCCAGGTCTTACCCTCGGAGATCTCAAGGGTGTCGAGGATCTTCATCTCTCCAGGGTCGTGCTGGATCAAGTGGAGTTCGCCGGCGTCGGTCAGCGCGAGCAAGCGCTTGCCCTGCGCGACCAGCGACCAGTATTCGTCACCCATGCCGCTGGAGCGCCAAACCTCTTCGCCGCTGTCAAGGTCCACGCAGGCGAAGCGCTTCGCTCGCAGGTAGAGATAGGCGTAGTTGCCGATGACCACAGGTGAGGTCATGTTGCCTTGGGCGCGGTTGTTCCAGGCCTCCTTGGCCTCGAAGGCGTCTTCGCCGGAGGTCACGTCAAAGCGGTGCGCGCGACCGCCGTAGGCCGAAACGAACACCGAGTCTTTGTAGGGCTGCGGCGTCAGGATGTTCATCCCTCGAAAGGCGCGCACGTTCTGTGACCAGAGCACCTGGCCGTCGTTGGGCGAGACGCCTGCGAGCGTCGTGCGGCTCTGCACAAGCAGCTGCTCGGTGCCGGCGATCGTCGCGATCGTCGGCGAGCTGAAGGCGCTGCCGAACATGCCGCCGCCGTCCTCCATGGATCGCCAGACGGTCTCCCCCGTCTTCTTGTCAACCTTTACGAAGCTCGCGCCGGCTTGCACGTAGACGTGGTCACCAACGACCAGCGGAGAACATACAAAGCCGAAGTCGGGCTTTGGCGTCTCAAAGCGCTCGACGAAGTCCGCGCGCCAGCGCTCTTCGCCGGTCTCTTTGTCGAGGCACACCAGGACGTCGAGCATGCCGGCGACGTAGACGGACTCTTCGTCGACCGTCGGCGTAGAGCGGATCCAAGACCCGTTGCGCGCGGCGAAGAACGGCACCGACATTGCGCCGGCCCAGGACGTGCGCCACTTACGTTCACCTGTCGTGCGATCGTAGGCCGTCACCACCTCGTCACGCTTGTCGACGGTCTCGGTCGTGTAGACGGTCGTGGCGTCGACGATCGGGCCCGAGTAGCTGGGGCCTAGCTCGACTCTCCAGAGCTGCTGAACGTTTTCTTCGGTCAAGCGCTCGGGCCACCAGTCACCCGGGCAGTGGCCGTTGCGGGCGGGGCCGCGCCATTGGTTCCAAACACCGCTGGGTGTGTCGGGCGTCGCAGCAGCGCTGAGCGGCGCAGACTGTGCGGGCGTCGCAGAGGCCAACAGCGCCATGGCGACGAAGAGAGAGGTCATTTTGCGTGGGGGCATCGCCGCGGGTTCGCGGCTCCCGTCGGCGCAGATGCGTGCATTCCCGACTGCTGCCGTAACATGTTGGCATGCGGGAACTTTTCGTCTGGGCTGTCTGTGCGACCTCGCTCGCCGCGCAAGCCGTCTGGCCGGAGTTTCACGGCCCGAAGCGCGACAGCGTCGTGACGTCGCGGTCGCTGCCGCTGACCTGGAGCGAACAGGACAACGTCCGATGGAAGGTCCCCGTCCCGGGTGAGGGCTGGTCATCACCGGTGGTCTGCGATGGTCGTGCGTGGCTCACGACCGCCACGGATTCGGGCAGCAAGCTGCACGCGCTCGCGGTCGACATCGAGCGCGGCGAATGGGTGCATAAGAAAGTTGTCTTCACGATCGATGAGGTCGGCCACAAGAACGCGCTGAACAGTCACGCCTCGCCGACGCCGGTCGTCGAGCCTGGTCGCCTCTACGTGCACTTTGGCACCTACGGCACGGCTTGCTTCGACACCGAGACCTGCGAAGAGATATGGCGCCGCCGGGACATCAACTGCGACCACATGGAGGGCCCCGGGTCGTCCCCGATCTTGGTCGGCGACCTGCTGGTCTTCCACGTCGACGGCGGGGACGTGCAGTATGTCACGGCGCTCGACAAGCGCAGCGGAGAGACCGTCTGGCGTACCGACCGTTCGATCGATCTCAGTAAGTATCAGAAAGACATCCGCAAGGCCTACTGCACGCCGATCGTCGCGCAACTCGACGGCGTTGAGGTGCTGGTGAGCCCGGGCGCGCACGCTGCTATGGCTTACGATGTCCGTACGGGTGAAGAGAAGTGGCGAGTCCGCTACCGGGGCTTCTCGCTCGCGTCTCGGCCAATGTTTGACGGCCAACGCGTCTACATCGCGACGGGTTTCATGCGAGCTCAGCTGTATGCGGTCGACTTCACGGGTGAGGGCGACGTGACCGACGAGGCGGTCGCCTGGAAGTGGCGGCGGAACGTCCCGAAGATGCCGACGCCGCTGCTGCTCGGCGATCGGATCTTCATGGTTGACGACAACGGCTACGCGACGTGCCTGGACACAGCGACCGGCGAGGCGGTGTGGCGCCATCGACTCGGCGGCGAGCACTGCAGTACGCCGCTTTGCGTCGACGACCGGATCTACTTCTTCGATCGGGAGGGGCGGACCGTCGTGCTGGCGCGCGCTGACGAGTATCGGGTGCTCGCAGAGAACCAACTCGACGACGGCTTTATGGCGTCGCCTGCGGTCGTCGGCGACGCGTTTTTGCTCCGGTCTAAATCCCACCTCTACCGCATCGAGGCACGCCGCTAACGCCGCGCGCCGTCGCCATGTTTGACCTCCGACCGCTCTTCGCCGCTGCGTTCTGGACCTGCTGCTCGTCGGCGCTGCCGACGCTCGTGACCGCGACATCGTTCGCGGCGGCGCCTGCGGCGCAGGAGGGGGCGCGGCTCCGCGGCCCTAAAGGGCAGGGACACGGCCTCGCCGACCTGCCCGATGCGCTCGCGGCGGACGACGTTCGCTGGCGCGTCGGCGCCGGCGTCGGCCACTCTTCGCCAGTGCTGTGGGAGCGCGACCTCTTCCTTACTCGCTTGGGCGACGGAGCGGGGGAGCGCGAGGTCGTCTGTTATGACGCCGACACCGGGGCGCAGCGGTGGGCGCGCGCCTTCGGCTTTAGGGCGCATGACCAGCACAAGCTCAACAGCTTCGCGTCCTCTACGCCGGCTGTCGACGCGGACGGCGTCTACGTGCTGTGGACTTCAGGCGACACGTTGCTCGCGATGGCGCTCGACCACGACGGTGAGACCGCATGGCGCCGAGAGTTGGGCGGCTTCTATAGCAACCACGGCAGCGCGGTGTCCCCGGTGCTGTGCGGCGACTTGATGATCGTGGCCAACGAACACCAGGGCGAAGACTGCTTCGTCACCGCCTTGGATCGGCGGACCGGCGAGACCGCGTGGCGCGTCGAACGAAAGCAGCACGCGCGGTGGGCCTGCTACTCACCGCCGTTTTTATACGAGCCGGAGGGCGATGCGCCGGTTTTGCTGCTGGCGAGCTACGCGCACGGCCTCACGGCCATCGAGCCGGAGACGGGCGCGCTGCGCTGGCAAGCAGACCTCGGCTTCAAGAATCGTTTCATCGCGGCGCCGTGTCTCTCTGGCGAGCTGCTGCTAGTCAACACCGGCAGCGGGGACTCTGGCAAAGAGTGCGTGGTGTTCGACCTAAAGGGCGGTGCCGTAGACGAGCCGGAGGTGCGGTATCGGCCGCGCCGCGGGTTGCCCTACGTGCCGGCGGCGATCGCCGTTGACGGGGTGTTCTACCTGTTCTCGGACAGCGGCTTCTGCAGCGGCGTCGACGCCGCTTCGGGCGATCGCCTCTGGCGAGAGCGCACCCAGCATCGCTTCTTCAGCTCGCCGGTGACCAACGGTCGGGTGATCTATATCGGTGACCGTGAGGGTCACCTGCACAGCTTCGCGCTCGGCCGACACGAAATACTCGGGAGCCTCGACCTCGGCGCGCCGATCTGCGCTACGCCCGCGCTGGCGCGCGGCCGCATGTTCGTGCGCACTGCAGACGAGCTCGTCTGTCTCGGCCCGGCTGGGAAGTAGGCTCACTTGCTGCCGAGGCAGTAGAGGCTCTCCTGGCCGCGAAGATACATCCGTGAGCCCAGCACGATCGGGCTCGCGTCGAACACGTCGTCGAGCTCGTTGGTCGCCAGCTCTTCGTATTCGTCGCTGGCCTTGATGACCTTGGTGACCCCCTCGCGTGAGGTCAGGTAGACGCGCCCGTCGGCGCCGACGGGGGAGGCGTAGACGGTGCGCATACCGCGCAGCCGTTGGCCTTCGAACTGCACGTCACCGGTCGAGGCGTTTAGGCAAGAGAGCACCGCGCTGTTGCTCCTCAGGAAGTAGAGGCGATCACCCAGCAGCAGCGCTGAGGGGACGTAAGAGGTCTGTCGGTCGTGGCGCCACAGCACGTGGTCGCTCTCGCTGATGTCGCCTGCGGCGCCAGCGAGGCGGATCGCCTGCAGCATGGCGCCGCGGAAGCCGCTCATGACGTAGGCGACGCCGTCGCGGACGATGGGCGTAGGGACTGTGTTGTAGGTCATGCCCGTGCAGCTCCAGACCACGTCGCCCGTTTCGACGTCATACGCGCGGGTCGCGCGGGTCGCCGAGATGATCGCTTGCTTGCGGCCGTCGACTTCGGCGATCACGGGCGTTGACCAGCTGGTCACCTCGTCGCGCTGTTTGCGCCAAACGTCTTTGCCGGAGCGCGCGTCGATCGCGACGACGAAGGAGTCGCCCTCATGGTCCCAGTTGACGATCAGCTTGCCGTCGACCAGCGCCGGCGAGCTGCCCTCACCGAATTGATTCCGCGTCTGCATGCGGCCGAGGTCCGTGCGTGACCAGGTGATCTCGCCGTCGCGCGTGAGGCAGTGGATGCCGCGCGAGCCGAAGTGCGCGTAGACGAACGCGCCGTCGGTGAGCGGCGAGTTCGACGCCTGCGACGCGGTTTGGTGGCCGCGCTCGTGGGGCACCTCGCGGGCGACCTGCTTGCTCCAAACGACCTCGCCCGTGGCCCTGTCGACGGCCATGACGCGGAAGTCGTAGATGTTCTTCGGCGCAGATGAGCCCCGCCCGCGCCCGCCTCGACGGCCGCGGCGGCGTCCTCGCTGCGGTTCGCCGCCGCGCTGTGCGTCGTCCTCGCCGTTCTTCACGACCTCGTCGGTCTCGATCGCGGTCGTCAGGTAGATGCGGTCCCCCCAGACGACGGGCGTCGAGCTGCCGATGCCGGGCAGCGGGGTCTTCCAGATGACGTTCTCGTCTTCGCTCCAGGACAGCGGCGGCGTCCCGCCCGGCGCCTCGCCGGTGCCTGCTGCTCCGCGCCAGGTCGGCCAATGGACGACGCTGTCCTGCGGCGGCGCCTGAGGGCGCTCGATCCGGCCGTACATTTGTCCGCCGTGGTCGCGTCCCGACCAGGTTCCGGCGTAGCGGTCGCCGTGGATCAGCACGCGCGCGCTGAACGTGCCGAGGGTCGGCACCGCTAAGTTGGTGACCTGGATCACCGGCGTCTCGTCGGCCCAGAAGACCTCGACGGTCAGCGGTACGGTCGCGGACTTGTCGGCGTATTTGATCTTGGCTTCGACACGCCACTTCTCGTCACGGACCTTGCGGACTTCGCCCAGCGTATAGCTGTCTGCCTGCGCCGGCCCGTCGTCGCCGTCGACGGTGAATTGGCCTGACATCTTGCACCCCGACATCTGGTCGGCGAATAACGCCTCAAGGTGCTCCTGCTGCGCGAGCTCTGCGCTGGACTGACCAGCGGCGAGCGTTGCTAGGGTTGTTACGGCGACGGCGAAGAATGTTCGCTGCATGGGTATCTCCAGGTGACGAAGGAACGCGACGACCCCCAAAATGTATAGATCAAGCGGCGGCGTTGGAGGTCGCCGTCGACAACATGACGATTGTGGGACCTGGGCGTAGAGGTTGCGGGCTACTCGTCGCGCAGGCGATCCAAGACGGCGCCGCGCAAGGCCGCCCGGCTGGCTGCCCACACCCAAAAGGCGCCAGACGCGCCGAGCGTGACGACCAGCAGCGCCGAAGATCCGGTGGGCAGCGCGCGGCCGTCGCTCCAGGTCGGGATCATCGCGACGGCGGCGGCCATCACGCCTGCGGCTAGACCCATTCCTAACAGCGTCGCGTGCTCGGTCCAGATCATGCGGCGGACGTCGCGGTCGGTGTAGCCGAGCGCGTGAGCGACGGCGAACTCGCTGCGGCGCTCCAGCGCGTTGCGCAGCACGACGACGCCGAGGCCAGCCGTGCCGAGCAACATCCCGAGCCCGCCGAGGAGCTGAAAGATAGCGAGGTAGGTGTTCTGGATCGTTTGGAAGGCGGCGAGCCGGGCGTCGGTCGGCGTCAGCTCCATCCCGAAGTCCGACAGCGCGTCGCCGAGGTCCTCGGCTACGGCGTCACGCCGCGATGCAGGCGCGTCGATCAAGAACATGCGAAAGCCCGACGCGGACGGGAAGCGCGCGCGCATGTGGCGGTCGGCGATCAGCAGGTTGCCCTGCAGGATCGAGTCGGCCACGGTGCCGACGATGCGAACTTCGAACTCGTCGCCTCGCTCGTCGCGGTAGGTCAGCGCGTCGCCGACTTTCTTCTTCAGCGCCCACGCGACGCTGCCGCCGTCGCCGACCGCGGGTACGACCTCAGGTCCGAGGTCGCGGTCGAGCAGCTGCCAGCCGTCGCCGGGCCCTCGGCCGTCGACAGTGCGCGTGAAGCGAAAGGCGCCGCGAGCGTCGAGCTGCGCGGGCGCGACGCCTACTAGCTGCGGGTTCTGCGCGGTCGCGAGGTTGAGGCAGCTGGCGTCGTCTCCTGGCCGCACCCGCAGGGGGACCACGGCGACGTCCTGCAGCGCGTCGTCTTCGAGCGCGTAGGCGTCGCGGGCCTCGGCAGTGCCGAGGTCTCGGAGCACCGGCAGCGTCGAGCGACCAAACAACGCGAAGCCGCCGGTCCCCGACGAGCGCAGCGACGGGTCGCTGGGCGGCGTCAGGCGGTTAGCTTGGATCGCGAGCACTAGGAAAGCGCCGCACGCGAGCAGCGCCACGGTGGCGAGGCTGCGGCCTGGTCGGCGCCCGGCGCCGCGGAGCGCGAGGGCGCGCAGGCTCGCGGCCGGGCGACGGGCGGCGCCGCCGAGCTTGGCGAGCGCCGCGCGCGCGACGAACAGCGCCGCGACCAGCAGCAGCGCGCCGCCGCCGAAGAACGCGCTGGTGGCCCGGGCGGGCTCGGCCCGCGCGATCAACGTCGCGGCGCCGATCGCCGCGACGAGCGCGCACGCAGCGCTCGCGCGCGCGCGTCGCGCGGCTGCGGCAGGGTCCGCAGCGCTGTTCGCGCCGTGTCCGCTCGACGCGAGCAGTTCTGTCGCGGGGCGTCGGGCTGCGGCGCGCAGCGCCCACCAGATGGCGATCATCGACGTCGCGACGATCAAGCCGCCGCCCGTAAGCAGCGTCACGGGTCGAACGAAGGCGTGGATGGTTGTTTGTCCGACGGTGTCCTGCCAGAGCGTTCCGAGCCCTTCGAGGACCGCGGCGGAGTAGCCGACGCCACCGGCGGCGCCGAGCGCGCCGCCGAGGATCGTGATGATGATCGCTTCGCGCGCGAACAGGCCGCGAACGCGTCGTGGCTGGTAGCCAACGGCCAGCAGCGCGCCGATCTCGGCGGTTCGACGTTCGACGCCGAACACAAACAGCAGCACCGTCAGCAGCATCGCGGCCACGATCAGGAAGAGGCTCAGCCCGAGATAGAGCGCGCCGAAGTCGGTCGCCGGGTCGCTAGCGGCGAGCGCGGGGCCGCGGAGGTCCTGGAAGAACAGCCCGATCGAAGCTGGCGTGAGCCGCTGCATCAACTCCTGGCGCAGGCGGGGCGCGGCGTCCCGCGGCGCCCGGATCGCGGTCAAGGTGCCGAACCGGTTGGCCCACATCGACCGCGCGGTCGCGAGCGTGACGAAGGCCTTGGGAGTGCCGCGGTGATCGTCCCAGTAGCGCTGGTCGCGGTCGTCGAGCTGGTCGAGCTCCACCGGCACACCGGGCTCCCACTCCGTGCAGCTCCGGGCTTCGGCGAGGCCCGGGAACTCCGGCATCAGCGACGGGTCGGCCGCGGCTCCGGCGAGCGGCGTGACGCGCGATACGCGCAGCGCGCGGCCGCGTTCCTGCAGCTGGAGCTGCTCGTTCATCACGTAGAAGCGAGCGTCGACGGTGGCGCCGCGGGCGGCGCCGAGGTCCTCGGCGAGCCACGCGTTCGCGGTGAGGCCGTCCTCGAACGTCGGCGCGAGCGCGGCGAGCGCCGCGAGCTCTGGCGCCACCGCGACGCCGTCACCGAGCGGTCCGACGCCGCAGACCATCGAGTAAGGGGTGGTCCGCTCGTTCGATCTCAGGGAGTTGACGAAGTAGGTGAACAAGCCGACGCCGTCGGGCGTGACCTCTGTCGCGGCCTCGACGATCGCGTCGTCGAGGAAGACGCGTCCACTGCGCAGCTCGCACGCATTCTCTCCCTCGCGAAGCTCCAGCTCTGCGTCCTCTAACTGCCAACTCGCGGCGAGCGCAGCGTTAGCGCGGGCCGTGCTGTCGTTGACCAGCAGGAGGTTTGCGCGGTCCTGCAGCTCGATCTCTTCGGCGAGCCAGCTGCGAGCGACGAACACGTTGAAGGGTGGCACTTGGCTCGCCCGGAGGCCAAAGCGGCCGAAGTCGTCGTCATCGAGGACGCCGTCGACCTCGACGCGGACGGCGTGCGCGACGTCGTCGACCGTCGCCATCGTCGCTTCTTGCGGCATCAAGCTCGGCCGCTCGACGCGCAGCACGACCTCTTCGCCGACCGTCACGCCGAGCTGGTCGGCGATCCGTCGGTTCAGCAGCGCGTGTCCTGGCGCGGGCGCGGGTCGCGCGCGGCCGCTAGAGCTCATCGCGAAGAACGTGTCGTCGACGCCGAAGACGTCGACGATCCCTGCGCGCGCGGGGCCGGCGCTGCGGTTAGCGACGCCGGGCAGCTGCACGACCGAGCAGACGTTCGCGTCGAGTTCGGCGCAGAGCCGGTCTGCCAGCGCTGTCGTCACGAAGCGGTCGCCGCACGCCATCACGTTGTCGAAGCGGCCGACGCGCTGCATCGCTTGTTGCCGCAGGCTCAGCCGCACAGAGTCGCCCACGACGAGCGCGCCCACGAGCGCCGCGGTCGCGCAGGCGACGCCGGCGACGACGCCCGCGTGCGTCCGCCAGTGGTGCGCGAGGCCGCGCGCGATCAGGCGCCAACTGTTCATTCCGCGGCGCTCGCGACGTGGGCCTCGCCGTTACGCAGCGCGACGACGCGGCCCATACGCGCGGCGAGCTGCTGCGAGTGGGTCACGACGACGACGGCGACGTCGTTCTCTGCCCCGAGGTCGCACAAAAGGTCGCCGAGGCTGTCGGTCGCTGCGGCGTCGAGCGCGCCGGTTGGTTCGTCCGCGAGCAGCAGGCGAGGACCGTTGATCAGGGCGCGCACGACCGCGACCCGCTGCTGCTCGCCGCCAGAGAGCTGGGCCGGGCGGTGCTGTAGGCGGTGTCCGAGCCCGACCGTCTCCAGCAGGGATCGAGCGCGCGCTTCGGCGCCGCTGCGCTGGGGGTGGACGAGCGTCGGGACGAGCACGTTCTCAAGCGCCGTGCACTGCGGCAGTAAGTGGTGCGCCTGGAACACGAAACCGATGTCGCGGTTGCGCAGCGCAGCCCGCTCAGCGGCGCTCATCTCGCTGAGGTCGCGGCCGTCGAACGACGCGACCCCCGACGTCGGCGGCAGCAGCCCGCCTAGCACGTGCAGCAGCGTGCTCTTGCCGCATCCCGACGGCCCGAGGACCGCGAGGGTGTCGCGCGCGTAGACCTCAAGGTCTACGCCGCGCAGGACGTCGGTCGCGGCGCCGAAGCGCCGCGTCACGGCCCGCAGTTCGGCCAGCGGCCTGCTCATTTGGGCGCGGTCTGGTTTGCCGGCGTCGGGGCGCCGCCGGGTGCGGGCTTGTAGAGGCTGACAAGGAGGCCGCCGCAGGCTGCGAGCGCGATGCCCATCAGGAACCTCCAATCGAGGCTCGACCACCCGCCCGCGGGCGGGTGCAGCGACATCGCGACGAACGCGTTCACGACTGGTGCGCCGGCGAAGATAATCGACATGACGGCAGCCGGGTTCCCCTTCGCGCCGAACGCGAGCAGGACACCGAACGCCCCGACTGCGCCGACGACGCCTGCTAGCAGCGACAGCAGGACGCCCTTGCTGGGCATACTCCAAGACGCCTTAGCTGCCAGCAGCATGCCGGCCGGCGCGAGCACGGCGATGAGAAAGTAAGCGATGCCTACCCAAAAGAAGGCCTTGTAGCGCCCGTTCTGTGGGTCGCCCATCGCCATTTGGCCCGAGTGCAACAGGACACCGTAGATGCCCCATGAGGCCACGGTCAGAAGCGCGAACAAGATCCAGGTGTGCATGCGTGGAGTCTCGTCTGCGGTGGGGGTCCGGCGCAAGGACGGTCAGCTCGGGGTCGGCGAAGCGAGCCCCTTGCAGATCTCGGCGACCTGCTGGGCCATGCGCCGCGACGTGAAGCGGTCGTGCACGGCGGCGCGGCCTCGCTCGCCCAGGCGAGTTGCGTGGGCGGGGTCGTTGAGCAGCTCGAGGAGCGCGTCCGCGAGCGCGGCCGGGTCTTCTGGCGGACACAGCAAGCCGCCGCCGGTCGCGTCAAGGATCTCGGGGAACGCGGCGTGACGGGGCTGCACGACCGGGACGCCCGCGGCCATCGCTTCGAGCAGATACAGCCCGAATGACTCGCCGTATCGCGCGGGGACCGAGAAGGCCGTCAGCCCACGCAGAAAGTCGAGCTTTTGCGCGCGGTCGATGTTGGGCAAGAAGTCGACGTCGCCGAGGCAGTCGGATTGGCGGAGCCGCTCGCGCTGCTCCTCGACGAAGGGCTGGTCTTCGCGAAGCTGCACGCCGGCGACGCGCAACCGCAGGCCGGGCGGGGCCCCGCGCTCCTTCAACTGCGCGAACGCCTCGACGAGCGTATCTAGGCCCTTGTCCCGGCACATGCGCGCGAGGTAACCGATCGTCGGCGCGCTCGGCGCCGCGGCGGGCGCGGTGAAGTCCGCGACGTCGATGCCGTTGTGGACGACGTGAACGCGCTCAGTTGGGAGGCCGAGGCGTGTCTTCATCTCGTCGCCGTAGTGTGAGCTGACGGCGATCCAGGCGTCTGTCTCCTGGGCGCGGACGCGGAGCGTGCTCCAGGCGCGGTCGCGGTCGGCGGGCGCGAGCCCGTCGAGGAACGGCGCCTCGCCCTGAAGCGTCACCACGACCGGCACGTTCAGGGTGTCGCGCAGGCGTCGAACGACGCCGGTCAGCATGGCGTTGGAGATGACGACGACGTCGGGTCGAGGCTGCTTTAGGACCCACTCGATGAGCTTGTCGAGCTCTTTGGCTTGCCGGCCCTCTTCGCCGCGCAAGATCGAGACCGTGAGCTCCCCGAGGTCGCTCGCGTCGGTCATGTTGCCGCGTCGAGACGCCCATCGAAGCAGCCGAGGGCTGTCGAGGAGGTCGCGTACGAAGCGCGGAATCATTCCGGCCACCCTCGACTTCTGCTGCAGGTAGACGTTGATGCCGCCCATGTGCACGGCAGGCTCCTGTGGCTCTTCCCGCTCGAGGACCATCGGGAGATACAGCGGCGCGACAGAGACCTCGTGGCCGAGCGCTTCGAGCGCGCGGCCCAGCGCGTCGTCTCGGAGGCAACTCCCGCAGAAGAAGTGTCCAGTGCCAGGTGTGAGGAACAGGAAGCGCATGGTTGGATCAACGCCCGTCACTAGGCGCAGAGAATGCATACAAGCGCATGTCTCCGGCGCCGATGACGATCTTTCCGTCCACGACCGCGGGTGAAGAGTAGATGGGCTTGCCGATATCGTAGCTCCAAAGCAGCTCACCGTCCGCGAGGCGTAGCATATAGAGCCTGCCGTCCCCCGAGCCGAAGACGACCTTGTCGCCGCAGATCACGGGCGAGGCGTCGACTTTGCGCTTGGTGCGGAACTTCCACAGCGGCGCGCCGTCGGCGCGCCGAGCGCAGTGGAGGTGGCGGTCGCGTCCGCCGAAGACGACGTGCTGCTCGTCGACGGCTGGTGACGAACAGAACCCTTGTCGCTTGCCGGGATAGCGCCACTCGACCTCGCCGTTGTCGAGGTCGACGCGCAAGAACTCGTTGCCGTAGTGGCCGAAGTAGGCGCGATCGCCGAGCAGGGACACGGATCCAGCGATCTGACAACCTTGACCGAGCTCGACCTTGGCCCCCTGCTCGCCGGTCTCTAGGTCGACGAGGTGCAGCGCGGAGTCGCAGCCGCCGAACAGCGCCTCGCGTCCAGCGATGGCGGGTGAGCCGTTCACGTAGTTGTCCGTCGTGTACGTCCAGAGGACCGCGCCTTCGATAGCGTCGAAGCAGTAGACGTTGGCGTCGTAGCTGCCGACGAGCACGCGCGGGCGGCCGGATGCGTCCCGGAACCAGTTCGCGCCGCCGAGGATCTGATCCTTGGTCTCGTGCTTCCAAGCGAGCGCGCCGTTCGAGGCGTTCAGCGCGTAGAAGAAGAAGTCCGACGAGCCAAAGTAGACGCGCCCGTCGAGTACGAGCGGCGGGGCCTCCACCATGTCTTTGGTCTCGAACTGCCACCGTGGCGCCCCGGTCTCCAGGTCGACGGCGTAGACCGAGTTGTCCGTGGAGCCGACGTAGACGACGCCGCCCGCGATCACCGGCGACGAGAGGATTTCCCCCTCCGTCTCGAATCGCCACGCGAGCGTGGGGGCAGCGCCGATCGCAGCCGCGGACACGCCGTGCAGCTGCGCGTTGCCGCGAAAGTGCGGCCACTCGCTGCTGGGCGGCGGGCCGAGGTCGGGGACGGCCTCTCGCGGCGCGCGCGGCGGCGGCTCGAAGCCGTATTGATCCAGCAGCTGCGCGCGCAGCGCCAGGACCTCGGAGCTGCGGGCTTTGCCACCAGCGAGCTGCCGTCGCAAGGCCGGCGCGACGTCCTCAAGCTTCGTGACGGTGCGCGCGACGAGCTCGATCAGGTGCACGCCAACCGATGACTTGACCGGCGCGGACACCTCGCCGACGTCGAGCCCGCGCACCGCCGCGGCGAACGCCTCACCAAAGCGGTGGTAGTTGTAGTTGGGCAGCAGGCCCGCCTCGGCGCGTCGCTTCGGGTCGCGCAAGAGTCTGCGCGTGGTGCGGTCGTGCGATTGGGCTAGCAGGTCGTCGAACGTCGCGCCGTTCTTCAGGCTGCGACGCAGCTCGGCGGCGCGCTCGGCTGCGGTCTGCGGGCTCGACATGCGCTCGCTGCTCAGCACGTGCCGAACGCGGACGCGCACGCCGCCTGCGCCGTAGCGGTGCTCGAAGAGCGCTCGCAGCGCGTCTTCGTCGCGAGCGCGCGCGGCGCCGACGAGCGCGACGACGCGCAGGTCGCGGAGCGCCTCCGTCGCGCGCCTCGCGCGCGCAGGGGAGTCGGGCGGTCCCCCGTCTGTAGATTGTTGGGTCGCCTCAGAGCGCGCTAAGGTCGGCGCGCTGCGGGCGAGGTCGAGCTCTTCGCACGCGCGCGCGAGGGCCATCGCGAACGCGAGGTTCTCAAGGATCCGCGGCCCAGACCGGCCGCCGCCGAAGTCGGCGATCATCGCCGGCGTAATCTCCCCGGCGCCGAACGAGACGATCGGCGTCGCTGCGTTCGCGTCTACGGACGCTTCTGCGGTCGTGAAGAAGGCGCCGGACGAGTGCAGGCGAATCCGCTGCGCAGACATGCTTACAGCGAGGGACAGCGCCGCCGCGGCGATCAGCGCGGTCTTCACGACAGCACCTCGCGGTAGAGCCGCTTGAAGTCGCGCACGTCGACGTCGACGGGGTTGAACTGCGCCGTCCACTGCGTCGCGGCTTCTGCCGCCAGCTCATTGGCGGCGCTGGCGGGCACGCCGAGGACCTTTGGCCCGAAGCCCGCCTCACGGACGAGCGCCCGCAGCCGCGCGACCAGCCCGCGGACAGCGTCTTTGTCGGTCGCGTCGCGGTCAGCGACGTCGTTGTCGCGGGAGAAGTCTGCGTAGAGCCGCCGCACCGCGTGGTCGTGGACGTTGTGCGCGACCACGGTCGGGAGCACCTGGCCGACGGCTTGGCCGTGGACGACGCCGTAGTGGCGCGTCAGCGGGTTCGCCATCGAGTGCGCGGCGCCGAGCATGCTGTTCTCGATCGCCAAGCCCGCCAGGGCGGCCGCGTGGAGCATGGCCTCGCGCGCGTTGAGGTCGTTGGGTTCGGCCAACACGCGCTCAAAGCTGCCGTTGATCATGCGGAACGCTTCGCTCGCGACCGCGGCCGACTCGGCGGTGCGACGTCGCGTGACCGCCGCCTCGACGGCGTGCGTCAGCGCGTCGAGGCCCGACGCTGCCGTGACGTGGCGAGGCATCGTCAGCGTCAATTCGGGGTCGAGCACGGCGGCCACGGGCGCGGTGCCGCCGCACGCCATCTTTCGCCCGGTCCCGCGCTCACCGATCAGCGCGAAGGACTGCGTCTCGCTGCCGGTGCCGGCGGTCGTCGGCACCGCGACGAGCTTCGGGCTGACGACGTCCACCTTGCCGCGGCCGACGTAGTCCGCCATGCGACCGCTGGCGCACGCCAGCATCGCGCAGCCCTTGGCGGTGTCGATCGCGCTGCCGCCGCCGAGCGCGACGATCCACTGGATCGCCTCGCCAGCGGACGCGCGGCGGTAGGCGTCGAGGCACGCTTCGACGTCTTCTTCGCCCGGGTTGGGCGGTGACCGGTCGTAGCAGTGGACCTCGGTCTCCGCATCTCGGAGCAAGGCTTCAAGGCGCGCGGCGTGGCCGGCCGCCACGACGCCAGGGTCGGTGACCAGGAACACGCGGTCCCCGACCAGCGCCGGCACGCGCGCCAGCGCCCCCCGTCCGAGCACGATCTCTGTCCTGCGTTCGAACGGGCGGTCTTCCATCTACCAGTCGGCGGCGCGTTGGATCGCGCGTCGCTCGTAGAGGAACTCGAACAGGTTGCCTTCGTGAGGCTGGTCCCACTCCACGTGGGAGGTCGGCACCGGGCCGAGGTTTAGTCGGTCGACGTGGTCCGAGCGCTTGAGCTCGTCGATCAACTTGGCGTCTCTGGTGATCGCGGTCACGACCAAGCTCGGGCCCATGTCGGCGACGAGGCGGTCGGGCGGCACCTCAACGACCGACGTGAACGGGAACAAGAACTCAGTCCGTGCGAGGGGGTGCTCGACGCTGTCGCAGTGCACGACCGTTGGGAGCAGATAGGGGGCGCCGTCGACGTCTCGCTGGCGCGGCCCGTCTCGACGCGCGCGGCTGAGGTCCTCGGCGCCGCCTGCGGCGACGTCCTCGTCGATCTTGGCGTCAATGAACTCAGCGAACTTGCGGTTGGCGAACGCCGAGAGCACAGCTTGGTCGTCGTCCGCGGGCCGCGGCTCCCGCGTGGCTAGCTCCTCGGCGAGGGCGTCGGCGATCTCGCGGCCGTGACTCGTGACGAAGATCGACGAGGCGTTGATGCAGCTGCGACCGCCGTTGTCGGCGACCGAGGCCGCGAGCACCGGCAGGTAGGTTTTCCAGTCGTCGACCACGTCGGGGCCGACGATCACCTTGCTGCGACCGGGGCCGTGGATCTGGACCCGCTCGTCGTTGGACCACGCCTTGGTGACGGCCTCGTCTCCAAACAGCAGGACCCGACCGCAGCGATCGAGGATGACGGCCGACCCCTCGTGGTCCGTGGGGTAGAAGCTGAAGGCCTCTCGCGGACAGCCTGCGGCTATCAGCGCCTGCATGATGCGCAGCGGCGTCCACGGCTCCTCGCGGCCGGGCTTGAGCACGACCGGCACGCCGAGCGCCAGCGACGGGATCCAGATCGAGTTGACGCCGGGCGAGTTGCTGGGCAGCACGACGCCGAGCGCGCTGGCCGTCGGCGCGTAGTAGACCGGGATGTCGCAGTGTTCGCCGAAACCGGTCTCCACGACCGCGGGGTCCATGCCCCTCATCAGGCCTCGTAGGATCCCGCCCATGCCGTCGAGCACGGTCCAGATCTTGCGCATGTTCTTGCGGACCAGCACGTGCGGCAGGCCGCTGGTCTTGCTGAGCGTCGCGACGTAGTCGTCGGCCGTCTGCGTGTCGCCCTGCTGATTGAGCGGGAGCTCGCCGTTGAGGAACAGCTCGCCGGCGTCCTTGCAGATCTCGATCAGGCGCGCGCTGCTGAGCGCGCGGAGCGCGGCGGCGGCGTCTTCGGCGCGGCGCAGGTCGCGCTTGATCATGCCGCCGTTGGACTGGCTGATCCGCGCTAGGACCTCGTCGCTGCCGATGCCGCGCAGCTCGTTCTGGTCGAGGCTCTCATACTCGGCGCCGTGACGCAGCACAGGGATGTGTGGAGCGCTCAATAGACCCCCTCGACGATCTTCGCCGCCTGTTGACCGAACGGCCGGACCTCGCCGACGCCGTCCCATGGGTACTGCTCGCACGGAGCGCGGCGGAGCGCCTCATCGCGCTCCAGGAAGCGCGGCATAAAGAACTCCTTGGTCAACGTCGTCAACTCGACGCGGCCCCAGCTGTTCACGTCTACGAGGGTGTCGGTTGACTCGGGGTCGACGCAGCGTAGCAGCGCGCGCGGCTGCGGCGCGTAGTAGGTGATCGAGTAGTTGTCGGCCTTGAGGTCGGGCTTGTGAGCCGCGAGCCCCATCAGCGTGTTGCCGTAGGTCGGCACGAAGCCGACGCACCCTTCCAGGATCTCCTCGCACAGGAATCGGGTCGTCTGCGGGTCCATGGTCGTGCCGCCGCAGAACACGCCCTTGATCCCGGCTTCAGGGATCGAGAGTCGGTCGCCCAACTCTTCGAGCAGCTTCGGCGTCGTGAACAGCGCGCTGACCTGACGCTTCTCCAGGATGGAGACCGCCTGCTCGATGACGTGCGTCATGTAGGCCTTAGCCTGGTCGAACTGCTTGGACTTGATCAACTTCTTGACCCAGCGCGGGTCGAGGTCGACGAAATAGCAGGACGAGCCGCGGTGGTTGGCGAGGTGCTCGATGGCGAGCCGCAGTCGCCTGGGCCCGGTGGGTCCGACCATCAGCCAGTATCCGCCCTTGGGAAATTCGTCGTCGCTGAGCGTGTCGGAGAACTGCTCGTAGTCGATCTTGTAGTCGTCCCAGCCGATGCGTTGCTTGGGCATGCCGGTGGTGCCGCCGGTCTCGAAGATCGTGAACGGTCGCCCCGCGTACGCTTTGGGGATCCATCGCTCGTGTGGCTCGGTGCGCAGCAGCTCGCCGTCAAAGTGCGGGAAGCGCGTCAGGTCGGCGATGCCCGTGACCTCTTCGGCCGGGTTCCAGCCGGCCTGCGCGGCCCATTCGAGCCAATGCGGCGTGCCGGTGTCGGGCGAGAAGTGCCAGCGAACGATGTCGCGGAAGTGGTTGTCTAGCTCGGAGGCGGTTGTCATGTCGGTAGGCCCGCTCAGGATACGGCCCGCAGAGGTAGGCCGTCAGCCCTCGTTAGTACTGCCTTCGTCGAAGAAGCGGTCCACGGTTGCGCCGGATGGCGGTCGCGTCAGCAGGCTGACGACGACCAGGGCGGCTGTGGAGGCCGCGATCATCACCGTCACCGGCATCATGCCGCCGATCAGGTAGTCCTCGCCGATCTTCTCGCCGGCGAGGGTGGGGCCGAGCAAGCCGTCGTAGAAGAGCGCCGCCCAGGTGCCGCCGGCCACCAGGACCGACGCGATCGCGCCGGCGGCCGTGGCGCGGCGCCAGTAGACGGCGGCCACGACCAGCGGGAACAGGCTGGCGAAGCCGCTGAAGCACCAGACCGCGAGGTCAAAGACGTTCGGCGGCGGGAACAGCGACAGCACGTAGGTGACCGCGACGATCGCCACGATGAAGACGCGACCCAAGGTCACTCGCTGGGCCTCGTCGAAGCGGTCGCCGGTGACGTGGACCACGATGTCGTGCGTGAAGATCGTGCCCAGGCAGACGAACTGCGAGTCGAGCGAGGACATGATCGCCGCGAGGATCCCCGCCATCAGCAGCCCCGAGACCCAAGGGTTCTTCAGCTGCATGCCGACCATCTTGGCGAGCACGGCGTTGCTGTTGCCGCCGGGCGCCTCGACCCCTGCGCCTGCCGCCCAAACGCCGATCAGCACGCACGGCACCCACACGATCATGATGAAGATCGGGTGGGCGATGACCGTCGTGCGGAACGTCTTGGCGCTGCGCGCAGTCAGCCAGTGCTGGAACAGGTGCGGGAACATGCCGACGGAGAGCGGCACGAAGCAGTAGCTCAGAAACTGCAGGTGGCCGATCTCCCCCTCGCGCGCGAGCAGCTGGGGGGTGTTGTCGACGACGTTCTGCGTCGCCTGCTCAAGGCCCCCGAGCGATCCCGAGATCAGCGTGAAGGCCAGGATGCCGACCAGCATGAAGACGATGGTCTGCACCGCGTTGGCCAGCGCGGCGGCGCGGACGCCGCCGGTGAGGATGTAGCTGAGCACGACCCCGCAGACGACGAGCCCCGTCAGCCACGTCGGGACGCCGGCGATCCCCTTGACGACGGCGCCTGCGCCGACGATGCCGATCAGCAGGTATGGGATGACCAGACCGACCAGCACCGGGAACAACAGATACCCCAGCAGGTCGGACTGGAACCGGCCTCGGAAGAACTGGATCTGCGTGACGTAGTTGAAGCGCTTGCCGATCGCCCACAGCCGGATCCCGACCAGGAAGAACACCAGCGAGTGGATGATCCCCGAGGCCGATGCCATCAGCCCGTAGACCCCGATCCCGCTGTCGTAGGCCTTACCGGTCGAGCCGACGAGCGCGAACGCGGTCATCGTCGTCCCGAAGACGCTCATCAGCAGCAGGAACGGGCCGATCGAGCGGCTCGCGACGAAGTATTCGCCTGCCGAGCCCCGCGCGCGGCGGCTGTTGAGGATGCTGAACCCGAGCAGGAGCAGCAGGTAGACGCCGACGACGTAGAGCGGGACGGGGCTCTTGGGTGCGGCCTGCAGCAGCGCGGCGATCATTCTTCTTCAGCGGACCGGTCGGCCCACTCCTCGATGTGCGTCGGCCAAGCGAACCGGACCACCAGCGTCCAGGCGACGGCGGCGCCGATCGAGATCAGCGCTTGGAACAGCAGGCCGATCGGCAGGAAGCCAAAGACGACGCTGCGGTCGCCCCAGTTCCAGAAGTCGTAGTGCAGGACCGCGAGCAGGGCCACGAGTGCCCAAGCGAGCTTGCCGCCGCTGGAGAGCTTTCGAGTCATGATCGTCGCTTATTTCTTTGTCTTGGCGATCGCGAACAGGTGTGTGTGCGTGGCGACGTAGAGCACGCCGTTCGCCGCGATCGGTGAGCTGTAGATCGGGACGCCGAAGTCGATCTCCTTGACGGTCTTCTCGTCGAGCGTTTTGGTCGCCGGGACCGAGACCATGAAGCCGTCTTCGATGCCGACGTAGACGCGCCCGTCGGCGACCAGCGTCGAGCCCCAGATGTGGGCGCTGGTGTCATACTTCCAGTGCTCTTCGCCGGTGTCGGCGTCGAGGCAGTAGAGGTAGCCAGAGTAGTCGGCCGCGAACAGCAGGCCGTCGTGGATCGACAGGGTCGACATCGAGCGGTGGATCTTGTCGTAGCCCCAGACCTGCTCGCCAGCGGCGTCGACGCACACTAGGTTGCCGACGCCCTCGCCGTGCTCCGGGTCTTGGCCGACCAGCGCGTAGGCGCGGCCCTTGTAGACGACCGGCGTGCCCAGCACCTCGCTCGGCCCCTTGGCCGTCGCGTATTTGCGCGGCGTCCCGTCCTCCTTGACGCGGTAGCTCGGCGGGTTGCAGTCAAACTTCCAGGCTTGTTTGAGCACGAGGAAGCCGTCTTCGTCCTCGGTTGGCTTTGGGTCGAACGCGTAGAGCACGCCGTCCGGCCCGCCGAAGATGACCAACTCGGTGTCCTCGTGCTTCAGGTAGGCGGGCGACGACCAGTTGCTGTGGTAGATGTTCTGGCTCAGGCCCGAGGCCTCCTCGCCAACCAGCTGCCCGGTCTTCTTGTCGACGACGATCATCGACGGCGCGTTGGGCGCGGGGGTCTCGACGTGGCCGTAGTCGACGCCGTTCGACGTCGACGTCCAGATCTGGTCGCCGACGATCATCACCGAGCAGCTGGTGATGTTGTGCGGGAACACGCCGCACTCGTCGATCATGTTCATCTTCCAGATGATGTCCGCGTCGGTGGCTTCGTTGAGCTTGACGGGGGGCTTGCCGTTGTCCGCGTAGTACTTGGCCTCGTCCTGGAAGCCCTGGTTGCCGTCCTTGAAGCCGTTGACGTCGACGCACATGACCTCGCACCGGTTGGTGACGAGGTAGGCGCGGTCGCCCTCGACGGCGGGCGAGCTGCAGATGCCGAGGAACTCCCAGTCGCTGACCTTGCCGGTGCCGAGCTTGGGGATGTTCAGCTGCCAGATCAGCGCGCCGGTCTGCTCGTCGAGGCAGTAGACGCAGCTGCGGTCGCCCTGGAACCGGTCGTCTCGCGGGACGTCGTTGTTGGTGCCGACGTAGACGCGGCCGTCGGCGACCGTTGGGTTGCCGTAGCTCTGGGAGCCGAGCTTGGCGATCCAGCGCACGTTGGTGCTGGTCTTGACGTCGATGTCCTCGCTGTCGCCGGCGTACTGTCCGGGCACGATCTCCAGCGGCAGCCCCTTCACGTCGGCGACCATGTTGCGGGTCGCGTCGCGTCCCCACATCGGCCAGTCCTGGGCGGCGGCGTGCGAGCAGAAGATGGCGCAGGCGATCAGGGTCGCTGAGATGCGCGTGCAGGTGTCAGTCATTGGGGGTCACCACGATGTTGTCGATGAAGCATCGGAAGCGGCTCTGCGGGGTGAAGCCGTACAGTCCAGGCGAGCCGCTGCGGTTGACGCGCGGCACCTCGACCTCGAGCAGCCAGCCGTCGGGTTCAGGTTGGTCGCGCTGCCACGCCTTGGCGCGCACGACGCCGCTGCCGTCTTCGTTGACGTCGACGCGGCTCTTCAGCGTGTACCAGATCTTGGGCTTCCAGCGGAACTTGACGCGCTCCTTGATCAGCTCCTCGTTAGAGGTGATCTCGAGCGCCTGGTGGTTTCCCTTCAGCAGCACCATGTAGCGCTGATTCACCATGCCGGGCGTCGACATCGTCCGCCGGTTGCCGTCGGTCATGACGTCGACCTGCATGGTGTAGTTCGACATGTCCGGCGCGCCGATCATCGAGATGGTGCGCTGGAAGAGCGGTCGGTCGAGCGTGCGGGCCAACACCTTGCTGCCGTCGCGCTCGCGCACCTCCCACTTGAGCTTGGCGCTGATCCAGTGCGGCCGCGGGAACGCGAAGTTCACGCCCTCCTCCTTGGGGTGGGGGCGCAGTTGGACGTCTTCTAGGTCGTCGGTGTAGGGCGCGCTCGGCACGACGCGCACGCGGGCGGAGCCGGTGAGGCCGCCGGCTTCGGCCTTGAGCACGAACGCGGTCGGCGTCGCGTCGGCCGCGATCGTCAGGCGGCCGTTTGTATCGATCGACATGCCCTCGGTCAGCTTGCCGGACCAGGACACCGGCTCGACGCGCGGGTCGTCCATGTCGCGGCCGTTGCCGTCGAGCTCGCGCGCTTCGAACTGCACGGTCTCGCCCGTCCGCACGAGGACGTCGGCGGGGACCACCTGCAGGCGCTCGGCGGCGCCGATCGTGAAGGGCGCGGCGCCGCCGATCATGCCGCCGCCTCCCGTCCATAGGCGCGTGGACGTCGCTTCGGGCGCGTCCTCGTCGGGGCCGCCGTCGCCTGCCCAGCAGTAGAGCGCCTCGGTGGTGTGCACGTAGACGCGGCCGTTGCAGATGGCCGGCGCGCCGAGGCAGTTGCCCTCCAGCTGCGTCTTGGCGAGCACCTCGGCGCCTTCGTCGTCGGCGGCGATCACGTAGAACGAGCCGTTGTTCATCGGGACCCAGAGGCGGCCGTCGCCGTAGGCGGGCGAGGCGTGGATCTGGTCGGGGGCGAGCTTCTGCTCCCAGAGTACTTCGCCCGTCTCGGCGTCGACGCAGGCTAGCTCGCCGGTCGCGACGGTCGAGTAGACGCGGTCGCCAACCAGCACGGGGGAGCTCGTGAACGCGGTCAGCGCGTTGCGCCACTGCTCGTGCTCTCTGCCGAGCACCAGCTGTTTGTTGTCCTCACCAGGCATCGCGCCCAGCTTGATCGCGACCATGCGGCCGGCGGTCGAGGAGTCGAGGTTCTCCTTGCCGTGCACAGCGATCAGCGTGTCCTTATAGATGACGGCGCTCGAGCTCATACCGCCGGTGCACATCGGGAAGCGCCACAGCGCGTCACCCGTGCGCGCGTCGACGCAGGTCATGTGCCCGCCGGACAGGCCGGCGTAGGCGAGCAGGCGCCCGTCGCGCTGCTCGAACACCGGCATCGAGTACGAGATGTCCTTCGGCGGCCCGCCGGGCGTCGAGGTCCAGGTGCACTCGCCGGTCTCCTGGTCGAACGCGAAAAAGCGTCCGCGCGCAGGCCCCTGCGGCCCCCAGCCCGACGTCGTCATGTGGAGGACGACGTCCTGGTTGGTGAGCGCGACCGCGCCGGTGCGGCCGTTGGGGAACACTAGGCGTCCATACTCGGCGCCGAGCGCGTGCTGCCAGCGAAGCTCCCCGTCGCGCGTGAACGCGCACAGCAGGCCCGCCGACGTGATGCAGTAGACGTCGCCGTTCCGCATGTTGACGGTCGGGCTGCCGATCGCAAATCGGTAGTAGATGATGTCCGTCAGGAAGTGCTGGAAGCGCTTCTCCCAGACGGGTTGGCCGGTGCGCTCGTCGATGCAGACGAGGACCTCCTCGAGGTCCTTACCCTCGCCCTCGTAGCCCATCGTGTAGACGCGCCCGTCGGCGATGACCGGCGTGCCGCGGCCGCTCAAGTCGTAGCGCCACGTCGGCGCGGCGGCGTTGATCACCGCGGACGCCGGCAGGCCTGTCTCGCGCGAGAGACCGTTCTGCTCCGGGCCGCGCCAGCTCAGCCAGCCGTCGACGGCGTCGCTATATGGAGGGCGCTTCTTGCCGATGCACCCAGAGGTGCTCAGGGTGAGGAGGAGCGCAGCGCCGACGACGGCGATCAGCGTGAAGGTGCGTCGTTTCATGGATCCACTCGACGAATGCGCCGCGGCGGCGCGCGTTCGGGACGAGGAGTATAGCCGTCCGAAGTGGTCGGCCCACGCTCCGCCTCGGACGTTGCGCGTCTATGTCCGCTTTTCACACGGCCATGCCGTCTGGGGCCGCCTCGACCGCGGCGTCGACGACGGCCGGCATCTCGGTAGCGCGCAACTGGCCGTCCTCGGTCTTGGCGACGCAGACCGCGGTGACCTCACCCCGCGCGACTTCGACGCCGTCGAGCAGAAACCGGATCTGGTAGACCAGCGCTTTGCTGCGCTTCTCCTTCACCAGCAGCCGGAGCTCGACCTCGTCCTCGTATCGCAGCGGCCGTTGGTAATCACACGAGGCGCTGCGCCGCGCCCATCCCCAGGCGCCAGAGCGCTTGCACTCTTGGACGCGGAAGCCGAGCGACCGGAAGAACGCGTGCTCGGTCTCCTCCATGTAGCGGAAGTAGTTCGAGAAGTGCAGGATGCCGGCCATGTCGGTCTCGGCGAAGGTGACGCTGCGCGTCATCGTGAAGCTGTGTGCCATGGCTCAGGCGTAGCGCACCTTGCGGTGCTCGTCCGGAAAGAAGTCGTGCAGCAAGCGGTCAACCTGTAGCAGGCCGTGGCGCGCGAGCTCGACGCGCGCGCCGTCGATCGACAGGAAGCCGTCGTCGGCGTGCTTTCGCAGCGGTCCGGCGAAGCGCTCGAGCGGGTCGACGCCGAACTTCTCCGTGAAAGCGCGCGTGTCGACGCGGCCCAGCTTGAGTTGCAGGATGAACTCGCGGATCAGGCGCTGGTCGTCGGTGAGCTGCAGCGCGCGGTGGATCGGCGCCGCACCGCTCTCGACCCGCTCGATGTAGGGGTCGAAGTCGTGCACGTTTTGGTAGTGGACGCCGCCGATGTGTCCGAAAGACGCGACGCCCAGGCAGAGCATGTCGGCGCCGTGCCAGAGACCGTCTCTGTAGAGGAACGTGGCGTTCTCTCCGCGCGCGGCGGTGTAGGCGCTGCCGATGTAGTAGCCGTCTCGCTCAAGCGCCGCGAAGGCTTCACCGACCCATCGACGTTTGGTCGCCCAGTCGGCGACGGGCGCGACCTTTTGCTCGCCGTCCTTCATCCGTCGCGCGACGGTCGTGTTGAAGGGGATCTCCATCTGGTAGATGGTCACGCTGTCAGGCGCCAACTCGACGGTCCGCTCGATGCACCGTCGCCAGTTGTCGTCGGTCTCGCCCATCATGCCGGCGATCAGGTCGATGTTGACCTGCCGGAAGCCCGCGGCGCGCGCGAACCCGTAGGCGCGGTCGATCTCCTTGGCTCGGTGCGCGCGGTTGTTGCGCTCCAAGATGTCTGCGTCGAAGTTCTCGACTCCGATGCTCAGGCGCGTCACGCCCATGTCCTTGAGCGCGTTGACCTTGGGCTCTTGCAGCGTGCCGGGCTCGCACTCGAAGGTGATCTCGCGGGCGCCGTCCCACGAGATGTGCCGCTGGATCCCTTCGAACAGGTAGCGCAGCTGCTTAACTGACAGGTATGACGGCGTGCCGCCGCCGAAGTAGACGAAGTCTGGTTTGCGGCCAGCGATCGCGGCGTGCTCGGCCTGCATCCGGGCCTCCTCGATCACCGCGTCGAGGTAGCGAGCGATCGCGCTCGAGTTCTTGTCCGTGTAGACGCGGAAGTAGCAGAAGTCGCAGCGCTTCCTGCAGAACGGAATATGAACGTAGAGTCCGAGCGGGGTCCCCGCTGCGGGCGGCCGCGCCAGCCGCTCGGTCGCGAGATGCGCGTCTTCTACGCGCCACGTCGAAAACGGCGGGTAGTTGGCGACGAAGTAGTTGCCGGTCTTCGTCGCCGAGGTGTCCGGTTCTGCGGTCATCGGGGGTCTGTATCGTAGCGGCTGCGCTTGAGGAGCGCGCCCGCTTGGTCTAGGTGGATCCCAGGATCCGAAAATCCCAGCTGTCAGAATCCCCTCCCGCTCCCTCGCGCGAAATCCGCGCTACCATGAGTCACGAACCCGTGAACGCATCATCGCAGAGCTTTGACGTCGTCGTCGTAGGCGGCGGACCCGCCGGCGCCACCGCAGCGACGCTGCTCGCCAAGTCCGGTCACAAGGTCGGCTTGTTCGAGAGACAGGCGTTCCCCCGTTTCCACGTGGGAGAGTCGCTCGTCCCTGCGGTCAATCTGACCCTGGAAAAGCTCGGCGTGCGTGAGCGGATGGACGAGCTGCGGTTCCCGCAGAAGCACGGCGTGCAGTTCTACGGGCCGACCGGCCCCAGCAAGCCGTTCTACTTCTCGGAGGTCGCAGATCCTCGCATGCACCACACCTGGCAGGTGCTGAGGAGTGACTTCGACCGGATGATGCTCCAGACCGCGGCCGCCGAGGGCGCACACGTAGAGACGGACACCCAGGTCGTGGAGGTCTGCCTCGAAGGCGACACCGCGACCGGCGTGCGGGTGCGCCGCCTCGACGAGAGCGAGTCGACGGTCTCCGCTCGCGTCGTGCTCGACGCGTCAGGGCAAAAGGGCGTGATCCCGCGCGAGTTGAGCCGCCAGTGCGGCGTGCCAGGTCTGGAGAACACGGCGGTCTACGCGCACTACGACGGCGTGCGGCTCGACCCCGGGATCGACGCGGGCTCGACCCTGATCTACCGCCTCGACGCGAAGTCCTGGATCTGGTTCATCCCGCTGCCCGACGTCGTCAGCATCGGGCTGGTGACCTCGGCGCGCGAGATCCTGCGGTTCGGTCAGAACCGCGACGAGATCCTGCAGAACGGCATCGACCGGTGCCCGCACCTCAAAGAGCGGCTGGTGGACGCCAAGATCTCGGGCGAGGTCCGGGTGGCGAGGGACTTCTCCTACCGCGCGGAGCGCGACGGCGGCCCAGGGTGGGCGCTGATCGGCGACGCGCTCGGCTTCATCGACCCTGTCTACTCGACCGGTCTGCTGCTCTCGGTCCGATCGGCAGAGCTGCTGGCGAGCGAGGTCTCGTGCGCGCTGGCGGGTGACGCGCGGCACCCGGATATGCAGGGGCGCTCGGGAGAGTGGCAGGTCGCGTTCGACCGCTTCCTGCCGTTGGTCCGCGCCTTCTACACCGAGGACTTCCGCTTCGGGGAGCTGTCGAAGAACGACGCGCACCGCCAGGGTCTGACGGATCTGTTGACCGGGATCGTCGACACCGAAGAGGCGGTCGGCGTGACCACACGGATCCAGGAGATGTTTGACCAGGAAGTGGCCGCAGGGTCCTGATTGCGGTCGCGCAGGCGGCGCCGCGGTATCCTAGGCGGCCAGCCATGCCTCACACTCCGCTCTCGCCCTTGTTTGCGTGCGCGCTCGCCGCGGCGCTCTCTGCCTCCGCGCATGCACAGGACTGGCCGCACTGGCGTGGCCCGAACTACAACGGCGCCACCGCGGTCGCCGGCTTGCCGAAGACGTTCGGACCGGAGGAGAACGTGCGCTGGTCGGTCGACCTGCCTGGGCCTGCGGCGAGCACGCCGATCGTGCTCGGGGACCGCGTCTTCCTCACCTCCGTCGACGCCGCCCGCGAGCGGCTCGTCGCGATGTGTGTCGACCGCCGGACCGGCGCGGTCTCCTGGCGGCGCGACGCAGGCAGCGGCTACAAGGCGACCGACGAGTGGACGCGGGTGGCCCGCGGCGCGCAGACGCGCGCGACCTTCGCGTCGCCGTCGCCGGTCTCGGACGGTGAGGTCGTGGTGTTCTTCTTCGGCAACGGGGACCTCGTGGCCTACGACCTCGCGGGTGACGAGCGGTGGCGCCGCAACGTCCAGGCCGACTTCGGTGACTTCGCCTTCAACTGGACCTTCGCGGCTAGCCCGACCTACCAAGACGGGATCGTCTACCTGCCGGTGCTGCAGCGCGACGTGCCGATCCACAAGCAGCCGCGCGGCGGCGGCCGCCGCGGCCAGCGCCGGCCGCGAGACGCCTCGGCGGCCAAGTCGCCCGAGAAGATCGAGTCGTTCGTGCTGGCTGTCGACGTGAAAACGGGTGAGGACGTGTTCCGCCACGTGCGGCCGTCACCGGCGCAGGTCGAGTCGCTCGAGTCCTACACGACGCTGATCCCCTACGTCGGCGCCGGCGGGCGCGAGGAACTGCTGCTGGTCGGCGGCGACGTGCTCACTGGCCACGACCCCAAGAGCGGCGACGAACTGTGGCGGTGGGGGACCTGGAACGCAGGCCACCGCGAGCGCTTCTGGCGGCTGGTGCCGACGGTGGTCGCCGGCGACGGCGTCGCGCTGGTCTGCGCGCCGAAGCGCGCGCCGGTGTACGCGGTGCGCCTCGGCGGGAGCGGGGAGCAGCCCGCCGAGGCCGTGCTCTGGAAGAGCGGTGGTCGGCCAAACCTAGTCTCCAGCGACGTCCCGACGCCGGCGTATCACGACGGCAGCTTCTTCGTGCTCAGCGACGTGCGCTCGGCGATCTCGCGCGTGCGCGCCGCGGACGGCGGGGTGCAGTGGTCCACGCCGCTGCCCAAGGACCACCTGTGGCGGGCCAGCCCGACGGTCGCCGACGGCCGCGTCTGGTGCATCGACCACAACGGCCTCGTGGTGGTGCTCGACGCGGACAGCGGCGAGGTCGTGCACCGCGTCGCGATGGGGACAGAGGACGATGACCACATCCGGTCGTCGGTCGTCGTGGCGCACGGCGACGTGCTGATCCGCACCAACCGCACGCTGTTCTGCGTCGGCGGCTGAGCCGCCGCGCGGCTCAGAAGGTCACGCGCACCGACAGGCCGAAGGTGCGGGGCGCGCCGTTCTGACCGACGAACTGCGTCGGGTCGCCGGGGTTCGCCTGGAACGCGATCGCGACGTACTCCTCGTCGAACGCGTTTTGCACGAACAGGTCGGCGCGCCAGTTCTGGTAGTTGAGCCCGACCCTGAGGTTGGTCAGGTCGTATTGCTCGCCGCCCAGGTTGCCGGCGTCGTAGTAGAACTGACCGACGTGGAAGTAGTCCAAGCGGGCAAAGGCGGCGTAGTCGCCCGGCAGCTCGTAGTCGTATTGCGCGCCAAGGCCGACCGTCCAGTCGGGCGCGAAGGGCAGGCTCTTGCCGGCGGCGTCCTGACCGTATTGATCGGTGAACCGGTCGAACTCGGTGTCTAGGTAGCCGGCGGTGCCGAACAGTTGGAGTTCGTCGTTGACCTCGTGAACGACCTCTAGCTCGAGGCCGCGGCTCGTGGATTCGCCCGCGTTGCTGACATAACCGCCGGCCGCTGGATCGAACTGGCTCAGCTGCATGTCCTCCCAGTCGATCCAGAACAGGGCGGCGTTGACCTGCAGGCGGTCGTCGAGCCAGCGTGACTTGACGCCGGCTTCGTAGGTCCAGCTGTTCTCGGTCCCAAAGGACTGCTGCCCGCTGGGAGCTGTGAGGTTGAAGCCGCCCGCCTTGAAGCCGCGGGCGATCGTCAGGTAGTGGGTCACCTCGTCGTTGGGGCGGAAGGCGACGCTGGCGCGCGGGAGCAGCCGCGAGAACGTGCGGTAGTCGTTCACCGACCCGAGCAGCGCGGACTGCCCGTTGGGGTCGGTGAAGGTCCGGCTGATGTCCGCCTTCTTGTCTTCGTAGTCGTAGCGCAGCGCGCCCGACACCTCGACGCCGTTGCCGAGCAGCTTCGAGACCTGCCCGAACAGGCTCACGCTCCAGCTGCGGAATTCGCCGGCGCTGCTGTCGGTGCCCGCGACGACGCCGGCAGCTGGGATGGGTTGACGGAAATCGTTGGCCGCGGAGCGCTCCTCGTCGCTGTAGAAGCCGCTCAGGCCGACTAGCCAGCGCATGTCCGTGGAGGCGCGGTCGCTGGGGTCATAGTCGCCGTTCGATCCCGCCCGGAGCTCTTGATAGACGTAGGTCTCCTCTTCTTCGGTGAACCGCCGCACGAGGTCGAGCGCGGAGAAGTCGAAGTCGGCGGTCTCGTCGATCTCCCAGCTCTGCATGGAGGTGATCGAGGTGATGTCGTAGCCGTCGCTCTCGTGGTTCCAGATCAACGAGCCAGCCAGCGTGTCGCGGTTGGTCCCGCCTTCGAAGTCCTGGTTGATGCGGTACGGGTTCTCGCGCAGGCCGGGGACCGGCTGGCCGGTCAAGGGGCTGATAGACGTCCCGAGGTTTGACAGCACGAAGCCGCCGTCTCGGGTGTGCTCGCCGTGAAAGATGATGCGCACCGTGTTGCGGTCATCTGGGGTCCACAGCAGCTGCGTCCGCGCGAACGTGCTGTCGCGGTAGTCGACGTCGTTGCCGGTGAAGTCGTTCTCCGTGTAGCCGTCGCGGCGGTCGTACGACGCCGAGAAGCTCGCCGCGAGCGTGTCGGACGCGCCAGGAGTGCTCACCGGTCCGCTCGCGCGGACCTGCAGGAGCTGCGAAGAGAAGTTGCCGAGCGTCGCCGACATGTCGGCGGTGTGCCGGAAGTCAGGCTTCTTGGTGATCAGGTTGATGGCGCCGCCGATCGTGTTCCGCCCCCAGAGCGCGCCGGACGGGCCGCGCAGGACCTCGACGCGGTCGAGGCCGACGAACGAGAGGTTGGTGTTGCTGACGCTCATCTGCGGCACGTCGTCGACGAAGGTCGCCACGGCGGGGTCGCCCAGGCCGGAGCCGACGCCGCGCACATACGGGAAGCTGAGGCGGCGCGCCGAGAACCCGGTGACCAGGGTGTTCGGCACGAAGCGGGCGGCGTCTTCGATCGACTGCGCGCCGGCGTCGCGGAGCAGGCGCTCCGAGAGCGAGCTGATGCTCCTCGGCAGCTCCTCTACGGGCCGCGCGCCCCACTTCTCCGCGGTGACCATCACCTGAGCCGGAGCGTTGATGGGCTTCGGTTTGGCAGGCGGCGGCGTCGGCTTGGGGTCCTGCTTCTCGGCGGCAGCTGGGGCCGCCGGGGCCGCGGCTTCAGGGGCTTGTTCCTGTGCGATCACAGCCAGGGCGAGGGAAGGAAACGTGATGAGGTGGCGTTGCACGATTGTTGTCGTTTGGTGTGAAGGACTGGCCACGCAACGTACGCAAAGCCCCCGCGGGGACCAGCTTGATCCCTGTACTGACGTCATCGTGATGTCTCGCCGTCGTCGGGCGAGGGCCGTCGGCGCGGCGGCGCTTTGCGCGTATCGTGCCGTGCATGGTTGATCGATCGCTCCTCGTCCGGCCGTTGGCCGCCCTGCTCATCGCCTCTGCCGCGGCGCAACAGCCTGGGTTCGCCCGCGTGTTCGATCATCACATGGTGCTGCAGCGGGACGCGCCGGTCCGCGTCTGGGGGTGGGG
>NYVR01000031.1 GCA_002684655.1 Planctomycetota bacterium
CTCGGCCACCGGCGCGCCGCTCGCGACCACCACGTATGCCGTCGTGGCTCGAATCTTGGCGCGCGTCGTCCAGGCCAGCGCGGCGCCAGCGCGCTCGCCGGGCAGGATCGTGCGGCCTGCCGGCAGCGGGTTGCCAGGGCTGCCTTCGACGTCCGGGGACGGGTAGAGCAGCAGGGTGCCGTCTTCGACGCTGTGGCTGAACACATAGACATGCTGCGGCTCTGAGCAACTAAAGGAGAGCCGAACCGGGGTTTCTGCCGGTAGCTCGTGGTAGTTGCGCGCTTGGTCGAAGTCGTCGACCGGGCCTACGCGCCACGTCGCTGCGGGAGCGCGCGCGGCGTCGCGCGGGGGTGCCTGCCACCACGCGGCCAGCGCGACGACGACGGCGATCCCTGGCAGCACGACGGTTCGAGCGTTCATTGCCCGAGCCTACCCTGGCGCGGCGGTCGACGTCGAGGGAAGCTGTCACGACCACGACTTCTCGACCAAGGAACAAACATGCTCGACCGTCGCTCTGTCTTTGTCGCCGCGCTAGCTGCGCTCATCCTGTGCTGCTCGTCTGCGAACGCGCAGCGGAAGCGCCGGCGGCCAGCCGGGGCGGGGCGCTTGATCACCGAGTTCCCGGTCCCTGAGCGACCGCCGCTCGACGTCAAGGCGGCGAGCGCAGACGCGCTCAGCCGGCTGATCGCGCTTGAGGAGGAGGGCGGTCAGTGGCCTTACGAGGGCGTGTATCGCGAGGACCGCGGCGCGCTCCCTCAGGGCTACCGCGTCGGCGGCACGTCGATCTCGATCCTCGGCATGGTGTGTGCCCCTGGTTACCTAGAAGACGCGAGCCGCGTCGACGCGGTGGAGCGTGCGCTGCGCTTCGTCTTGAAGACGCTAGAGGTCGACCGGATGCAAGAGGGCTTCAAGGGCGGCTACGACGTCCGCGGTTGGGGGCACATCTACGCGCTCACGTGTCTCCTGTATCTGCAGGAGTTTGACTTCGTCCCAGCGGAGCTGACCGAGCAGGTCGACGCGCGGGTGCCGTGGCTCGTGCGGGTGCTGGCCGACTCGGCGATCCCCGAGGGTGGCGGCTGGAACTACTCGCGGCGCCGCGGCTACATGAGTCCGCGCAACCCTGCGTCGACGTTCATGACCGCGCCGGCGCTGCAGGCGCTCTTTCACGCCAAGGCCCGCGGACACGATGTGCCCGACGACGTCGTCGAAGAGGCGCTAGCGGCGCTAGAGCGCTCGCGCAGCCAGGGCGGCGGCTACGCCTACGGGGCGCCATCGAACAGCCGCAACGACGTCCCCGACGGGGACCTCGGGATGATGGACAAGACCCCGTCGGCTGCGGCACGCGCTGCCGTTTGCGAGACGACGCTGATGCTCGCGGGGCGCGGTGACGCGGATCGTCACGCTGCTGCCGTGCGGCTGTTCTACGAGCACTGGGATGACCTCGCGGTGCGCAAGAGCCAGCGCGGGACGCACATTCCGCCCTACGGGATCGCGCCCTACTACTTCATGTTCGGGCACATGTACTGTGCGCAGGCGATCGAGTTGCTCGCTGACGAGGGGTTGCGTGACGAGTGCCGGACGAAGATGCGTGCGATGTTGGCGCGCTCGATCGAGGATGACGGCGCCTGGAACGACCGACAGTTCGCCCGGTCGGCGGGATACGGGACGGCGATGGCATTGCTGGCGATGCACATGCCGCGGCTGCCTAAGCCGTATACGTGGCGCGCCGGCGACAGCAAAAAGTAGCGACGACATCGGTCGCGACTAGCCCGGGCGAAGATCAGGCGCTGCGGCGTCAGGACTCGCGGTGCACGAAATACGGGTTGGCCTGGTCGGTCGGCATGACCAGGATGTTGTCAAGGTTGACATGCGCCGGGCGATTCGCGGCGAACAAGACGCACTCGGCGACGTCGTCTGCGACCAGCGGCCGGGTGCCCTCGTAGACCTTCTGTGCTTTCTCCTCGTCGCCCCGGAAGCGCACGACGGAAAATTCGGTGTCGACCATGCCTGGGTCGACGCTCGTCACGCGCACGTTCTTGCCGAGGGTCTCCATCCGAATCGCCTCGCAGATCGGCTGCAGCGCGCGCTTACTGCCGCAGTAGACGCCGCCGCCCACATATGCTTTGTGCCCAGCGATCGAGCCGATCACGACGACGTGGCCGCCGCCGTTCTCGACCATGTGGGGTAGGACCCGCCTCGTCACCTCAAGCAGGCCGAGCACGTTCGTCTCGATCATCTCGCGCCACGCTTCGCCGGTGCCCGTGGCGATCTGCTCTGTGCCACGCGCTAGTCCGGCGTTGTTGACCAGGACGTCGATCGGACCGTTGGCCGCGATGGATGATTCGACGAACGTCGCGACGCTTGCTTGGTCGGTGACGTCAAGTTGGTGGCAAAACGCGCCGTCCACGACCGCAGGGAGGCGCTCGGTGCGGCGGGCGCCGAGCGATAAGCGGTCACCGCCTGCGGAGAAAGCTCGCGCGCAGGCTGCGCCGATACCCGAACTGGCGCCAGTCACGACGACGTGTCGACTCATGCAGTCAAACGGTAACGCCCCGCGGTCGAGACGCGAGCAGTCATCGTCTGGGGGTCACTGCGAGACCAACAGCACGATTTGACGCAGCTGCTCCAGCAGCGTCAGCGCCGCGATCACCAGCACGATGCGGCGCACCGACTCGCCGCCGCGTCGAACGCTCCACTTGCTCGCCGCGAAGCTTCCGATCGCGCAGCCGACGGCGAGCGTGATCGCCGGTGTCCACGAGACGGCGCCGGCGAGCGCGAGCCTCGTCGCGCTGGTGACGGCGGTGACGATAACCACGATAGACTTGGCTGCGTTTAGCGCGATCATGTCTTGGCCGTATGCCCTCGACAGCGCCAGGGCCACGACCAGGCCTGTGCCGACCTGGACGTAGCCCATATGCAGTCCAATAAGGAAGGCGCCCAGCGCCTGCAGCCAAAATGCGCTCGGCTGTCGAGAGGTCTCAATCGGTCGCAGCTGTTGCCTGAGTAGCAAGATGATGACCACGATGAGGTAGCCGCGGAACGCCAGCGGCGGGAGCCCGAGCGCCAGCTGCGCTCCCAGCAGGGCGCCTGGAAGCGCGATGAGCGCATGACCGTAGGCCCGGCGCGGGATCTTACGGCCTGCTGCGACGAAGCCGAGACACGAGAACGCGCCGACGGCGACCGCGGCGACGCGCGTCGAGGCGTTTGCGCACTCGAGCGGCAGCTTGAAGAAGTGCTCGAACGCGACCAGCCCGAGCACGCCTGCGCCGCCGGCGACGTTGTTGATCGCGCCCATCGCGACTCCGGCGACGACGGTCAGCACGATCGGGAGCCAGTCCACGGCCGCGTCCGCTAGTTCCCTAGCAGGTCTTGGACCATGTCGCGCTCGCCGACGAGCTCAGCCCACGTCGCTTGCGCTTTCTCCTTAGAGAAGTCGTTCATGTCCAGGCCCTGGACGATCTTCCAGTTGCCCGCGCCGTCTGTCGTGCACGGGAAGGAGGAGATGATGCCCTCAGGTGTCCCGTAGCTGCCGTCGCTGACGACGCAGATCGAGGCCCAGTCGTCCTCGGTGGTCATCGAGTAGAGGCTCTTGGCGTGGTCGCAAGCGGCCTGGGCCGCCGACATCGCTGACGACTTGCCGCGCGCGTTAATGATCGCCTTGCCGCGCTCCTGAACTGTCGGGATAAACTCACCCTTGAGCCACGCGTCGTCGCCGATCGCTTCGGCTGCGGAGACGCCGTCAATGGTGGCGTGGTGCCAGTCGGGGTATTGGGTGTTGGAGTGGTTGCCCCAGATCGTCATGTTCTTGACGGTCGACCAGTGCTTCCCAGCCTTTAGGGCAAGCTGCGCCTTCGCGCGGCTTTGGTCGAGCCGCGTCATCGCGGTGAAGCGGTCTTGCGGCACGCCCTCGGCGTTGTGCATCGCGATCAGGCAGTTGGTGTTGCAAGGGTTGCCGACTACGACGACGCGAACGTCAGGGCCTGCTGCCTCGGCGATCGCGCGTCCCTGCCCGATGAAGATCTTGCCGTTGTCTTGCAGGAGGTCCTTACGCTCCATCCCGGGGCCGCGCGGCTTGCTGCCAACCAGCAGGCATGTGTCGGCGTCCTTGAAGGCGACGTTGGGGTCGTCCGAGCACGTGACCTCGGTGAGCAGCGGGAACGCGCAGTCATGCAGCTCCATCTTGACGCCTTCCAGCGCGCCGAGCGCGGGCGTGATCTCCAGCAGCTGAAGGGCGACCTTCTGTTCCGGCCCGAAGATGCCGCCGCTGGCGATCATGGGCAGCAGGGAGTATCCGATCTGTCCGGCGGCACCTGTGACCGCCACGCGCTTTACATTGCTCATGCGACCCATCCAAGCTAGGCGGCGTTCGCTTTCAAGCAGATAGGCTGGCTACTCTTCGTCAGAGCCCATGGCTACGACTCGCTCGTCGACCAGCGGAGCCAGCACCTCGTTCAGTATGCGCTGATATTCGGGGTGGCGGAGGAAGATGTCGCAGGCGGCGCGGTCCTCGAATCCCGAGAACAGCGCTAGATTGAAGCCGTTGCGGTCGTCCGCCACGTTGTGCGTGACGGTCAAGTGATCTACGCCGGGCATGGTCTCGATCAGCGCCTGCAGCGCTTCGCGGGCGGTGCGGACCGTCGTCAGCGAGATCCCTGGCTTCAGCGCGAACAAGATGGTGCAGTGAAACATCGGCGGGGCGATCGTCCGCTGGCCGCCGCGCGCAAGCAACCTTTGTCGATGCTGTCGGCGTAACTCCTGAGCGGCGAAGCGACTCCTGGTCCGCCATGCCGTCTGGGCGCGGCCTCGGTCAGGCGCCTTCGCTCACCGGAAGCGGCTCGCGTTGCTGCTCATCGTCACCGGTGTTGCTGCCGAACTCGACGCCGGTCTCGTCCTCTTTCCAGCAGAACACAAGCTCGCGCCCAGGTTCGATGACCTGTCCTCGACGGGTCAGCTTCGGCAGCCCTCTACCAGGGATGTGGATGGTGAGCGGGTCGTCGCGGAACACCTTCATGCCTAGGTCGTCGAGTTCGCGGCGACAGCGCAGCAGCGCTTCGTCCTGCTCCCAGATGCGCGCGTCGAGTTCAGCCAATTGACTGCGGAGGCGCTCAGGCTTCGCCGCAGCCTCAAGATCTGAGCGACGGCTGGCCATTTCGCGGCGCGTGTCGCGGCGCTCCATCAACTCCGCAGCGATGACGCGCACGAGTTTGAGGGCTTCGTTGGCTTGCTCGATCGTGTAGCGCGTGCGCACAGCTGACTTCTTTCCGGTAAGCATTCGGTGTCGGTCGGGCAGGAGTCGCCCGCCAGGGAGCCCTGACACGATAACCGTTCAGGTCCACTCCTTGTGGTTCATAGTGTGACAGCGCGGTCTAGTTACCAAGCCTCGCTCGAAACGAAGTGCGCGATCTAGGCGCGACATAATGAACGGCGAACGCGCGCGCATCGATGTCAACGCGGTCGCATGCGCGGCGGCGTGCACGCGACCAATTTGGTCGGTCTGCGCCGCGCGCCGGCGCGCGGATTTTGTGGACAAATATGAAGGGCGCCGCGCGCCCGCGGATGCGGGCTCGCCTGCGGCTAAGGAGAACGTGGGCTCGCGGACGTCGCGCCGCATTCAGCGTCGACCTGACGCTTGCGAGCGGTGCAGCAGCAGTTCGATCGGTCCGGTCTCTTGCCGCTTACGGACGATCGCGTGCGCCAGCTCGATGATCTCATCTTCGCCGAGCCCCAGGTCGTCGGCGAAGGCGGCGACGAACTCTGCCGCAGATGACGCCACCAGCAGGTGCGAACCCACGGTGCTCTCCACGCTTCGCAGACCTGCGCCGCGCAGCGCCTCTAGGAGCTCTGGTTCGTCGGGGCCTTCGATCGGAGCGAGTCGCTCTTCGTCCCAGCCGAGGTCGACCCAGCATGACCGGAGGTCCGGCTGCATGTCGGTGCTGGGGAGGTCGATTACAAATCGCCCGCCCGGGCGCAGGTTGTCCCGGATCAGGCGGGCGTAGACCTCGGGCGGCAGCAGCGGACCGGACTTCGGCGCGGCGATCACGGCGTCGAAGGTCCCGAAGCGCTCACCGCCGATTGTCTCGTGCGCGATCACGCGGAGTTGGGGCGGCGGGTCGCCGGTCTGTTGTTCCGCGATGCAGCGATCCCTAGATACGACCGCTAACTCACCTGCTTCGCCGAACGCTACGCAGAGCGCCTGGATGTCAGCTAGTTGCGGCTCTAACGCGAGCGCGCGCTCGCCTCGGCGCGGATTGAGCCGCGTGAGCGCGCTGTCGAACCACGGCGTCGCCAGCTGTTGCTGCATGTCTGAAGCCTAGCCTTTCCCGCGGTGCGCTCCGAGGCAACAATCGGCGCGGGTGCGCACCGATCCGAGACAGCTTCACCGCGTGACTTTCGATGTCGTCGTGATCGGCGCCGGGATTCATGGCGCCGCCATCGCGCGCGACGCCGCGCTCCGGGGGCTATCTGCGCTTTTGGTCGACGCTCGTGACGTCGCGGCTGGGGCGAGCGCGCGGACCAGCAGCGTCATCGACGCGGGTCTACGTGACCTGCGCCGCGGGCGTTTCGTGGCGGCGCGAGAGGCGTTGCAGGAGCGCGAGCGGCTGCTGCGGACGGCGCCACACATCGTGCGGCCTTTGCCGATGTTGGCCCCTTGCTACGACGACGTCACGGAGGCGCCTGCCAGGCTCTGGATCGCGACGACGCTCTCTTCGCGACTCGCGCGGCGCTCGACGCTGCCGCGGCCACGTCGACTCGACGCTGGCGCAGCGATCGCGGCGTTCCCCGGGCTTCAACCCCGCGGTCTGCGATCCGGCTTGTTGTTCTTCGAAGCGCGTGTCCAGGACGCGAGGCTAACGCTCGCTAACGTCCTGGACGCTGTCGCGGCAGGCGCGGGCTTCTGCAACCACGCGGAGGTGGCCGGGTGCGACGCGGACGGCGTCACCCTGCGCGCCGCCGGGGCTGAGGTCGTCATCAAGGCCCGCGAGCTCGTCAACGCTGCGGGGTCGTCTGTAGATATCGTTCGACGTTCGTTGGGGGGCGATGGCCCAGACCTTGTCCGCGCGCGCCGCGTTCGCCGCGTGGTCATGCCGGCGCGGGTCGGCGAGCTCGCGCTCTGTGCGTTTTTGCCCGGAGACCTCGCCCACGCGGTGGTGCCGCACGCGGGCGGCGCGCTCTGCAGTGCGGAGGAAGGCGCCGCACAGCAGAGCGAGCTGTCGTCGCGCGACCGCGTCGATCAAATCTGCGCGTCCTTCGCGCGTCTGTTCGATCCGCCCCCGAGGCGACAAGACATCTGCCGCGTCGTCTCCTGTTCGCGCGCCCTGCCGCGGGGCGTCGACGAGCTCCGCGCCAGGCACGATCCGCCGCTCATCGTCTCAGAAGACGTCAGCTGTGGGCGATTGCACACCGTCGTCGGATGTCGATTCACGAGCCACCGCGCGTTCGCGGAGCGTGCGGTGGCGTCGATCTTCGGCCTCTCGCACGCGTCGCCTACCAGGACGAGGCCGCTGCCCGGCGGTGACGGCCCAAGAGAGGTGTCCGATGACCTGTGGTGGCGGCATGGCTCGCGCCTCGGCGCGCTCCGCGCATCGGTCGCCGCAGCGCCGGAGCTCGGTGAGCGCCTGTGCGAGCACCGTCCGTTTCTCACGGCTGAGCTGATCGACGCGGTCCAGCGTCAGGGTGCCGTGACGTTCGCAGACGCTATGCTGCGGCGTCTCGTCGACGTACGGGGACCTTGCACAGAACCTGCTTGCCTTAGGCGCGCGATCGTCGTTTTCCAGCGGGCAGGGGGTGAAGTAGGAGACGAAGATCGCGAGATCGCGGCGATCGTCGAAGAGTCTCGTGGTGAGTCGTCGGGGTGGCAGCGGGAGGATTCATGAGCGGAGCAGTGTTCTCGTTTCCTGCGTCGTGGCGTTGGCTGGATCGGCCGCCGCTGCAGCGGGAGACCGGCCTAGACGGCCACGTCGTCGTACTGCTGTTTTGGCGACTCGGTTGCGTCCACAGCCGCGCCGCGCTCAGCGAGCTGGCCTTGGCGAGCGTCAAAGAGCGCGAACGCTCCGTCGTGTTCTTGTCGGTGCACGTCCCAGTCAAGCCTGATGAGGCGGACGACGACCGCGTCCGCCGCCTGCTCGCACAGCTCCCCGCTCCGGTCGTGACCGCGGTCGCGGACGATGCCGGCGACATAGAGCGCTTGCCGACGATGCTGTTGATCGACGCCGCGGGTCAGGTGCAGGCGCGCGCGTCTGGGGTGCCGCGTCGTCGCCGGCTCCGTGACGCGATCGCGCTGCTGTGCCAACAGGCAGAGCGAGACGGCCGCACCCCGACTGTGCCCTTTGTTGCGCACGAAACCGCCGGTCAGGGTGAACTGCGCCCGACGGCGTTGGCCCACGACGGCGAGCGCCTGTGGCTCGCGAGCGCCGCTCAGCGCCGCGTCCTGGCCGTCGAAGAGGACGGTCGAGTCGCGCAGGTGTTCGGTTCAGGTGCCTGGGGCAAACGGGACGGTGACGCCGCGTCTTGTTCGTTCGCGCTGCCTGGGGCGCTCGCCGTCCACGAAGGTTTCGTCGTCGTCTCTGACGCGCAGACGCATGCGCTGCGCGCCATCGACGTCGCCCATAACGAGGTCGTCACCTGGGTCGGCGATGGCCAATTCGGCGCCGACGCGGTCGGCGGGGGGTTCGGCGCAGATCAGCCCCTCAGCAGCCCCGCGGGGATGGTCAGCCACGACGGCGGGCTCTACGTGTGTCACGCAGGCACGGATCAGATCTGGCAGGTAGACCCGATGACCGGCGCGGCGATGGCCTGGCTCGGCGCGGACTATGGCGGTGAGGCGCTGAAGCAGCCTGTGGCGCTCGCCCAGCACGCGGAGCAGCTGTGGCTCGCCGAGGCGGGTGCAGGCGCCCTGACCTGCGTTGACTTGGCGCACGTCGAGGTGTGCGAGCGGTTGACCGGGATGTGTAGGCCCAGCGCGGTCGTGGTGATCGACGGCCGTATCTTCGTCGCGGACGCGGCGAGCGGTGAAGTCCTGGAGCGCTGCGACGGGGACCTCGTGGCGCGATATGGTCGCAGCCACGGCATCGTCGAGCCGATCTGTCTCGCGACGGACGGCCGCCGGCTTTACATCGGCGACGCCGCTGCGGACGCCGTGTTTGTCGTCGACGTCGCCGCGGTCGACGCGGCGACGCCCGCGCGACTGCGGTTGCGCGGTGTGCCGGCGCGCGCGCGTCTCCGCAGCGGCCCCACCGCGTCCATCGCGCACCCGTGTCATCTCGCAGAGTTCAGCGACGTCACGCTGAGGATCGCCACGCCCGATGTGCCCGAAGGTGAGAGCGTCGTCGTCGACGTCGTCGACGAAGCCGACCCGATCCTCGCCGCAGCTCGCGACACGGTCGGCGTCGTCCGCGATGGCTTCGTCGAGGTGATCCTGCCCGTCCAGGAAGGTGTGGTCGGCGCGCTGCGTGTTCGGCTGCAAGCCTGCGGCCGTGTCCATCATTACGTCCTGCCCGTCTCGGTCTCGGAAGGCGGGGCGCTTGAGGTCGAGTTGATCTGCAGCTGATACACCCCCTGAACGACGGGCGGTGTCGGTGGCTTGCGACCCGGCATCTCGGGCGCTTTCTCGCCCCCCGGACCCAAGTACCGTTCGTCAACGCCTCGGCCCCATCGCTGCGCCGTGGTATTCCTGTTCATGCCATGCTCACGACGCGCACGCTCTTCTTCGCCATCTCGATCGCCTGCGCGGTCTCCTTGACGCCAGCGCAAGGTCGCCGCGGTCGCCGCGGGCCGCCGCCCTCCCTGGTCCTGGAAGCGCTCGACTTCGACGGAGACCGGCAGCTGTCGGGTGAAGAGATGGACGAGGCGGTGCGTTCGTTGCTGAGCCTGGACCGCGACGGCGATGGCAACCTGACGAGCGACGAGCTGCGGCCTCAACGCCGCGGTCCAGGTGGTCCGGGCGGTCCAGGCGGCCCAGGCGGCCCAGGCGGCCCGGGCGGTCCAGGCGGACCAGGCGGCATGTTCGGCGGGGACCCTGTCGTGCGCGCCCTCGACAAAGACGGAGACGGCGAGCTGTTCGAGGATGAGGTCACCGACGCGCCACGTTCGCTGGATCGGCTCGACCGTGACGACGATGACGTGCTGACGATGTGGGAGCTTGAGGGTGAGCGCGGCGGCCGCGGTCGCGGCGGCTTCGGTCGCCCTGACCGCGGCGGCAGCGCCGGCTATGACGGCACCCCGTCCCCAGAAGAGCTGAGGCCCGAGGACGGACGCGCGACGGTCCCCGACCGGGACACGTTCCGCGAGCTGTCCTACCAGGGCAAAGAGGTGATGGTCGACACGCACCTCGCAGATCAGGAGTTCGTCAAGTTCCAGATCGAGGACGCGGCCGGAGACGCGCCACGCCTCTACTTCATGAACACAAAGAATCACCGCGCGCACCCGATGTTCATGCAGCTCATCGGCGTCGGCGGTCGCGGCGGCTTTGGTCGGCCAGGCCGCGAGGAAGGCGGCGCCGTGCGTATGCGCGGCGTGCTTGTTTATCGCCCGACCTTGATGTCGCCGAGCGGCAAGCCGGGGCTCTACACGTTCGAGTTTGAGCCCAACGACGCATACGAATATCGGATGATCCGGATCGCGTTTGATCTGCTGAGCGAGAAGTCCGAGGAGCTGAGAGGCGACCTCTCTTACAACCTGTTGCCGCGGGCGGCGCAGCAGTATTCGCTAGATAAGCAGGATTACGACCGGACCAAGCTGCCGGTCTTCCGTCCAGACGACGTCTACGGTGACGTCGCGTTTTTGCCTCTGCACAAGGCAGAGACCTTCGGTCGACTCCGCCTCATGCAAGCGGGCGAGCGGCCGTCGCAACGCGACGTCGTGATCTACAAGACGCTACCTAACGAGATGCCGCGCGTTGCAGGCGTCTTGACAGCCGTGCGGCAGACGCCGCTCTCACACGTCAACCTGCGGGCGATCCAAGACGACGTGCCGAACGCCTATGTGCACGGCGTTGCTGACGATCCGCGCGTGCGCGCGCTGCTCGGCGCGTTCGTGCGCTACGCCGTCACCGACGGGGGCTACGAGCTCCGTGAGGCCAGCCAAGCCGAGGTCGACGCCCACTTTCAGGCGCTGCGACCTAGCGAAGCGCAGGCGCCGCGACGGGCATTGAGCGCGCGCGACGTGCGACCTCTCTCACGGGTGGGGTTCGCGGACGCCCCCGCGTTCGGCGTCAAGGCGTCGAACCTAGCGACGCTGCGAACGCTCGGGTTCGATGACGATCGCACGCCCGACGGGTTCGCCGTACCGCTGTCGTTCTACGACGAGTTCATGGAGCACAACGGCTTCTACGCGCAGGCGCGCGAGATGATGGCGAAGGACGATTTCCAGCGCGACGCCGCGGCCCGCGAGCGCGCGCTCAAGGAGTTCCGCAAGCGGCTCAAGAGCGGTGAGATGCCCGCGTGGATGCTCGAAGCTCTCGCCGCCGTGCAGGCGCGCTTCGCAGAAGGGCAGCCGATTCGCTGTCGTTCTTCGACCAACAACGAGGACCTGCCGGGGTTCAGCGGCGCCGGCCTCTACGATTCGTTCACGCACAAGCCGCCGGAGGGGCATCTGGGCAAGTCGATCCGGCAAGTGTTCGCGAGCCTGTGGAATTTCCGCGCATATGAGGAGCGTGAGTTCCACCGTATCGATCACCTGCAAGCGGCGATGGGCGTCGTGCTCCACCCCAACCAGAAGGGCGAGCAGGTGAACGGCGTCGCCGTCACGAAGGACGTGCTCTACAAGGCGCAGCACCAAGACATGCGGCTCTATTACGTCAACGCGCAGTCAGGCGAGGACCTCGTGACCAATCCGGGCGCAGATTCGGTCCCCGAAGAGCTGTTGCTGTCACCCAGGAATCCGCGCCGAGACCGGATCCTGCAGCGAAGCAACCGCGCCCCAGGTGAGGGTTCGCTGTTGTCTGATGAGCACCGTCGAGAGTTGCGCCGCTGTATGCGGAAGCTGCACGACCGCTTCGCGCGGCTTTACGACCGTGACGGCGACGCGGACTTCGCGATGGAGATCGAGTTCAAAGTCACCCGTTCCGGAGCGCTGCTGATCAAGCAGGCGCGGCCCTGGGTCGAGTGATCAGATCTCGGCGCGAGCGCTCAAACCCTGCCTGGGGGCGCGGAGCCCCGGCCGGGCTCAGCGCACGGCGCGGAAGGTCCCGTCGGGCTCCATGAGGGTGAACGCCGCGCGGCCGCCTGCGCGCAGGGCGCCGAAGGCGTCCGCGCCGATCAGGCGCGCCGGGTTGGCGCTGGCGAGCTGCGCGAGCGTCCACGGCCCAGCCTGGGGGACATATTCGAGGAAGCGTCCGGCGGCCTGACCCATGGTGAGCGCCGAACCCGCGAGGTTGCCCCGCGCGTCGCGTACGACGCCTCCTTCGGCGCGCACCTCCATGCCTGCCAAGGTGTAGCCGCCGTCCGGCATACCCGCGGCGCCGACCGCGTCCGTGACCAACGCCATCCGGCGAGGACCGAGCACACGGAAGGCGTTGCGCACCATGGTCTGTGAGACGTGGACGCCGTCGACGATCACCGGGCAGGTGAGGCGTTCGTCGTCGAGCGCGAGCGTCGCGATTCCTGGGTCGCGGTGGTGCATGCGGCCCATGACGTTGAACAAGTGCGTGACCGCGGTAGCGCCGGCGTCGACGCATTCGTCGAAGCCTTCGGGCCGGTCGCAGTGCCCCAGCGCCACGGTCGCGCCCGCTGCGACGAGCCGTCTGGTGGCGTCGGCTGCGCCGTCGGCGGCGTTGGCGAGCGTGACCAGCAGCTTGGTTCCGTCGGCGGCGCTCAGGAGTTCGTCGACACGGGCCGCGGTTGGCGCGATCAAGTGTTCGGGGTCATGGGCGCCAGGCGCGGTCAGGAACGGGCCTTCGACGTGAAGCCCGAGCGGCTCCGCGCCCCGCCCCGACCATTCACGGCACCACGCGGCGACGTCGTGGACCTGCTGAAGGAGGTCGCTCCACGGCGCTGTGATCAGGGTCGGCAGGAAGGCGACGGCGCCGCCGCTCCATACCGAAGCGGCGACGATATCCAGCGCTTCAGGGTCGGCCTCGTCGACGCTGCGTCCGCCTGCACCGTTCACCTGGAGGTCCACGAAACCCGGCAGCAGCGTGCCCTCGCGTCGCGCGACGTCGGCGCCGCTCGCCTCTTGGCCGAGGCTGACGATACGCCCGTCGCACGTCGCCACGCGTGTCCCCGCCTGCACCACGTCGGGCAGGACCGCGCGGTCGTAGACCCACTCGCTGTCGCTCACCTATGCAACGTAGATCGCTGGATCGCTCGTCGCCAGCACGCAGTAGCCGTAGGATCGAGAGCCGATGCGTGGAGCGCTGGGAATTTTGTTGGTCGGCGGCGTGGCCGCCGGGTGGTCGCTCGCCACGGTGGTGCCTGCGGGGCTGGTGAACCAGTGCGGCCAGGACGTGGTGGCGCAGCCGTTCCGGCTGCAGGACGAGGTGACGGTCACCGAGGAGCGGTGGTTCTTCCTGCCGCAGCTGTGGGGTGACTTCGAGATGCTCTTCGATGTCGAGGTGTCGGCCGGCGCGGAGGTAGACGTGCTGCTGCGCCAAGTGGAGCCGCGGTTCGTGGACGAGGTGCAGGATCCCTTCACCGGTAGGTTCTCTGTGCTCCGCATCTCGGCGGGTCAGGGAGGAGCCGGCTGGCGAACGCGCGACGAGGCGTTGTTCGGACCTCTGGGCGGCGGCGTCGGCGTCGAGCCCGGCCGTCCCGCGACGGTTTGGATCGAGGCGCACGGCACGACCTTGACCGCGAACGTTGGCGGTAAACGGCAGGCCTCCTTCGAGGCTGCGGATGTCTACGGCATGCTGACGATGGTTGTTCGTGGGGGCCAAGCGGTCGTCCGCAACTTGTCGATCAACGCTCACCCTGTTCGAGGTCTCTGGCGTTGGCGGACGTGGGCTTGGGCGCTGGCTGGCGGTCTCGCAGGTCTGGCCGTGGCCGGCGCGGCCGCGCTGCTGTCCGCGCGACGTCAGCTCGCAGCGGCGGGCGCCGCGCTGTTCGGCGCGTCGTGGTCGGTGACACGCGCGATCGAGATGCCGTTGATGTTCCCGTCGGTCGCGGCTCTCGCCGCCGTCTTGGCCGGAGCGTCGGCCCTAGCAGTGGTGGTCGCGGTGCTGCGCGGTCGCGCCTTGGTCGCGGCGACGGTCGTCATCGGCGCTGCCATCGGCAGCAGCTGGGTCTGGTCACGGCCGATCGCCGCGCACCTTGAGCGATGCCTGGGCGTACCTGACGCGAGCCGCGTCGATTTCGTCTTCGGACCCGACGCTGGCGAGCAGCCCAGCAAAGCCCTCGGCGGTCTGGTTCGCATGCCCAACGGTTTGCTTGATCAGAAAAAGCGCGGCAAGCGCGCGTTCTTGCTCGGAGGCGAGTGGCTCTACAACCGCTCTGAGCCTGGCCTGCACGTGGGGTTACAGCTCGGGGCGTTGCTCCGCGGCACCTTCGGGCTCGGCGCAGACGCGCCGAGCTTGCCGACCGTAGACGCCTTCCCTGCGCAGCAGTGGCGGATGTTTGACCGGTTCTACCAGGGCTTCTCCCCTGATCTGCTGGTGTTCGGTGTCGGGGCTATGGAGCCTGACGACGAGATCGGCGCGCCGCGGACCACGCCCGCGTCGCTCTTGGAGACGTTGCGCGTCGTGCGCGCGGATTGCCGCGAACGACGGCGAGGGCTCGTCTTGTTCGTCGACGTCGGCGCGCCGGCGGCCCTTCGAGAGGTCGTCCGGAGCTTCGCGAATGCAGAGGACGTGCCGGTCGTCGAGCTCTTCGAAGAACTCCCGCGGGGTGACGTGGCGCGTCGCCTGTTCGACGCGAGCGCGCCGCTGATGCGATGACGACCTCTGATCCTGATGTCGCGCGGCTGCTAGAGATGGCGGCCAGCGCAGACCCCGAAGAGGTCGACCGCGCGCAGCAGCTCGCCGTCGCCGGTATGCGCGCCGACCCGAGGCTCCAGGTGATCGCCGCCCAGGCCTTTGATCGGGCGCGGGTGCTCGCGGGGCGGCCGCAGAAGTTTGGCACGCAGGCCGTCACCGAAGACGGGCGCAGGGTGCCGTGGCCTATCGACCCTGGCACGACCGATAGCGAGCGCGCCAAGTGGGGGATCGCGGCGCTGCCGCGCTTGGTCGACGGTCTCGACGAGGCGCCGTTGGTCGACAAGGCGACCTTGCGCCTGGTTTTGCGCCGCAGGCGCCAGCAGCTGAGCGAACATCAGCGCGCCGCGGCCGCCCTGGACGTCTGCGCACGAGGCCTGGAGCCGCTCGCCGCCCGCTGCGCGGGCGCGGTGGTCGCAGCGTATTGGCCGATCGGCGGCGAGTTAGACCCTCGGCCGCTGGCGCAACAGCTGCGCGCCTCATGCAGCGCGCGCCTGGCGCTGCCCGTCGTCGTCGAAGACGAGCTCACCTTCTGTCCGTGGGAGGGTGACGAGGACCTGCAGCCCGCCGGCTTTGGCGCGCTCGGTCCGTCGCTCGCGCTCGGGCAGGTCCGCCCTGACGTCGTGCTCGCGCCCTTGGTCGGCTGCGACCGCCGCGGCGGGCGCCTCGGGCAGGGCAAGGGCTTCTACGACAAGGTGGTCGCGCGCTTGGGAGACGTCTTCTTTGTAGGCGTCGCCTTCGACTGTCAGGTCCTGCCTGCCATACCCACGGACGCGCTCGACCGTCGGCTAGACGCCGTGCTCACGGACCGAGAGTGGATCGCGTTGTCCGGCTGAGTCGGCTGGCTTAGGGTTCGGTCATGCATCCAGGGCTGATCCTCGCGCTCGCCGCACTCGCAGGGTTGATCCTGTTCGGCCTCCGCGGCTGGGAGCGGCTCGTGCGTATCCGGCGCCAGCAGATGCCAGAGACGTCTTGAAGCACCTCTGCGCAGGCGCGTGCCGCCCGCCCAGACGCCGTCCCCGACCGTCCGCGGCCCTTCGCGGCAGGCTGCTCCTGGTTTGCTGTGAAGGCCGAGGGCCCCGAACAAGTCGCGCGAGCCCTCAAGCTCCGCACGGTGCTGACGGCCAACTGGAAGGCAGGATTGGCTGAGGTTGCTTCGCAGGGTGTCTTCGTAACGCCGCCTGTCGACGGCTGGGTCTTCGCTGTCGGTCGCGACGTCGCCGCTCGCGCCGCGGACCCTGCTGCGCTCGAGGCTTTGGTCGCCGCGCTCTCCGACGCCTTCGGCGAGGCGTTCTGGTTTGCGGCAGACAGCGAGCGCGAGGTCTACGGCTGGGCGCGCGGCGCGCGCGGCGCGTGCACGCGGTCGTATGCGTTCGCCGAGGAGCTGGGCCACTACGCGTGGTCTGGGGAGGTCACCGAGGAAGAGCGGCAGCTCGGCTGCTTCATCGATGATCCCCGGGATCGGTCAGACGACGAGATCAAGTGGTGGCCTGACTCTCGCACCGTCTGCGCGATCGCAGCGCGCTGGGCGTCGGATCCTTCCCGGATCGACGCTGACAGCAGCGGAACGGGCGCGGGGTTGGTGGGACGCCTTTGAGCCAGCGCCTGGCGTCGCGTCGTCAGCGTCTTGCGGGCGGTGGCGTCTGGGCGCCGCGCCGCTACCCTCTGCAGAACCGGATGACGCGCATCTTCGTGTTCTGGACGGTCGCAGCGGCGGCCGTAGCGGCCGCCGTCTGGCAGGCGGTCGCGCTGGCGTGGACTTGTGACGACGCGTTCATCACGTTCCGCTACGCCCAGCACTTCGCCGATGGACACGGCCTCGTGTTCAACCTCGACCCGAGCGAGGCGCCGGTCGAGGGCTACACGAACTTCAGCTGGACCATGTGGATGGCGCTCGGCGCGATGCTCGGCTTCGAACACGTCGCCATGGAGTCTTGGTCGATCTTCTGGGGCGTCGTTTGTCACGGCGGCGTCGTGCTGCTGTTGAGCCGGATGGCTTGGCTCGCTAGCTCCGGGCGCGCCGTCGTCCCGGTCGCGGCTTGCGCATACGCCGCGGTGCATCACGCGGCGTCGCTGGCGCCCGCCGGGCTAGAGACGGCATTGTTCGCGCTGCTCGTCACGGCGATGGCGCGCATGGCGATGGCCTTGACGTGTCTGCGAGCGGCGCTGTTGATGGGCTTCGTCGGCGTGCTCTGCGCGATGACGCGACCCGACGGCGGCGTCTTCGTCGCGGCGGGTGGGCTCTTCGTGCTCTACGACGCATGCCTGCGTCGATCGCCCAAATTCTTGATCGGCTACGCCGCGCCCTTCGCGGCGGTGTTCGTCCCTTATTTGCTCTGGCGGCACTCCTACTACGGCTACTGGGTGCCGAACACGGCCTTCGCGAAGGCCGCGGGATCGGCGCATCTCGGGCTGGGCTGGGACTACGTCTCTGATTTCTTTGTTTGTTATTGGGCGCTGCTGCCTGGGCTGGCGGTTCTGATTTGGTTCCTGGCGCGACGAGCGGACGTCTTGTCGCCTGTCAGCAGCTTCTTGGGGCGTCGTCCTTGGCTGGTGCTGCTCGCGTTCTGCCTGCCCTACATCGCGTTCGTGGTGTATGTCGGCGGAGACTTCATGTTCGCCCGGTTCATGGTGCCGGTCCTGCCGCTGCTGCTGTTCGTTTGGGACCTCGCGGTGGCGCGCTGGAACCGGCGCTGGCACGAGCCGCTGCTCGCGGCTGCGCTCGTGGCGAGCTTGCAGGTTCGCGTCGAACCAGACGGGCTCTCAGACTTCACGCGACCGGTCTCCGACAACCGTCGAATCTCATTCCTTGAGATCGAAGGGCACTCGCTCGTCGACATCTCGCACGGCTGCGGCGCGTATCTGCGCGATTTGTTCGCGGATCAGCAGGTCTGCATCGGCATAGCCGGGGGGCACGCGAACCTCGCGTTCTTGTCAGAGGTGACCACCGCGGTCGAGGTCGCCGGGGGGCTGACGGACGCCTACATCGCCCACATGCCGCCAGCCCAGGTCTTCAAGCCTGGGCACAACCGGCCATGGACCCTGTATCCCGACTATTTGCTCGAGCGGCGCATGAACTTCATGTTCGAGCTCAGCTACGGCAGCGGCGACCCCTGGCGAACCATCGTGTTTGCGTGCGGCCCGGTGCCGGTGCCCGCCAAGATCGTCGTCTACGACCGAGCGCTGATGGCCGCGCTCAGGGAGCGCGACCCGAACCTGCAGTTCGTCGACTTCGAGCGCTTCCTCGATGACTACGTTCAGTCGCTGCCTGGCAAGTCGAGGGACGCCGTCCGCGCGGACCTCGCGAGGTTCCGCAGCTATTACTTCGACCATAACGACGACCCCGAGCGCCTGCAGGCGCTGGAGGCGTTCCTGCGGTGAGGGCTGCCAGCGTCGCTGGCGAAGGTAGTTTTCGGCGGGGCGGGGGCCGTGCAGGGAGCGTCTGGGAGGCGGCTTGCGCGAGATAAGTGCCTGCCGCAGCGGCCTCGCCCGTTGACCGTCGGGCCTGCGCCGCTAACCTTCTCGCCGATAAATCCGGCTCGACCGTCCGGACAAAGCCCTGCACGCGCGCGGCTTCCAGGGTCACGTAGGCCCGACTGCGCGTGTCGCTCCCACATGATTTCCACACCCACCTCCAGAACCCATGTCTGACAAGAAGGAGTCTCCCGAGATCAAGCGGATCCGCAACCTCCGCAACTTCGGGGTCATCGCCCACATCGACGCTGGCAAGACGACCTTCAGTGAGCGCGTCCTGTACATCACCGGCAAGAGCCACAAGATCGGTGAGGTGCACGACGGCGGCGCGACGATGGACTACATGCAGGAGGAGCGAGACCGCGGCATCACGATTACGTCCGCCGCGACGTCCTGCGTCTGGGACGGCTATCAGATGAGCCTGATTGACACCCCCGGCCACGTGGACTTCACGGTCGAGGTCGAGCGCTCGCTGCGTGTCCTCGACGGCGCCGTCGGCGTGTTCTGCGCTGTCGCGGGCGTCCAGCCGCAGTCCGAGACCGTGTGGCGCCAGGCCAACCGCTACAACGTCCCGCGGATCGCGTTCGTCAACAAGATGGACCGGACCGGCGCGGACTTCTACAAGGCCGTAGAGTCGATGCGGACCCGTCTGCACGCCAACGCCGTGCCGATGGTCATGCCAATCGGTAAGGAGAAAGACTTCGTCGGGCTGGTCGACCTGATCAAGATGAAGGCCTACATCTGGGCTGATAACGACGCGCGTGAGATGACCGAGAGCGACATCCCGGCCGACTTGGTCGACGACGCGAAGCTGCGTCGTGAAGAGATGGTCGAGGCGGTCAGCGAATGCCACGACGACGTGCTTGAGAAGTTCATCGAGGGTGAAGAGATCACCAACGACGAGCTGATGATGGCGGCGCGTAAGGGCACGCTGGACCTCAAGATCACGCCCGTCTACTGCGGCTCGGCGTTCAAGGACAAGGGCGTGCAGACGGTGCTCGACGCGATCGTCTCCTACTTGCCCAGCCCGCTGGAGGTCCCGCCGATCGAGGGCACCGACCCGGAGTCCGGGGACACCATCGTCCGTGACCTCACCAGCGATCAGCCGTTCGCGGGCCTCGTCTTCAAGACCATCAGCGATCCGAACGGCGACCTGACCTTCATGCGCCTCTACACGGGCGAGATGAAGCAGGGTGAGAAGTACTACAACGGCCGCACCCGCCGCTTCGAGCGGATCGGCCGCCTGATGCGGATGCACGCGATCCAGCGCGAGCCGCTCGAGGTCGCCAAGGCAGGCGACATCGTCGCTGTCGTCGGCGTCAAGGACGCCATCACCGGTGACACGCTGTCGACCAAGGATGACCCGGTCGTCTACGAAGCGATGACGTTCCCGGAGACGGTGATCAGCATGGCGATCGAGCCGCAGTCGGCCGGCGACCGCGACAAGCTCTCGGCGGTGATCGGCAAGCTCGTACGCGAGGACCCGACCTTCAAGGCGGTGTCCGACGAGCAGACGGGCGAGATGGTCATCTCAGGTATGGGGGAGCTTCACCTGGAGGTGAAGTGCAACCAGATCAAGAACGACCACAAGATCGGCATCAACGTCGGCAAGCCGAAGGTCGCCTACAAGATGACCCTCAAGGGTCCCAAGCAGGTC
>NYVR01000032.1 GCA_002684655.1 Planctomycetota bacterium
CGATCCTGACGACGCACTAGCCTAGCGTCCCCTCACTGGCTCCCCTGGAGAACTGCCCTGGCCCGCACCGAAAACCGAGCGCCGGATCAACACCGGCCGATCAAGTTCACTCGTTCGTTCACCGACCTGCCCGGCTCTGTCCTCGCCGAGTGCGGGCGGACCAAGGTGCTCTGCACCGTCGGCATCCAAGACCAGGTACCGAAGTGGATGTACAACCGCCAAGGCGGCGGCTGGCTGACAGCGGAGTACTCGATGCTCCCCAACGCCGGCAACCCCAGGAAGCCACGCGACGGCCGGACCGGACGGCCGGTTGACGGACGCACGCTTGAGATCCAGCGGCTGATCGGCAGGGCGCTGCGGTGCGCCGTCGACCTGAAGCAGCTGCCTGAGGTGACCATGTGGGTCGACTGCGACGTGCTCCAAGCTGACGGCGGCACCCGCACGACCTCGATCAACGGCGCGATCGTCGCGCTGTATGACGCGCTGCTCTACATGGAGGAGCAGAAGCGGCTGCCTAAGTGGCCGATGCGCGGGCTGGTCTCAGCGATCTCCGTCGGGCTCAAGGACGACGCGCCGCTGGTCGACCTCGATTATCACGAGGACAGCGCCGCCGAAGCCGACCTCAACGTCATCTGCTCCAGCGACGGCAAGCTCATCGAGGTCCAGGGCGCGGCCGAGAAGGCGCCGTTCACCGTAGAGCGCTTCCACGAGATGGTGGCTGCCGGACAACGGTCATGTGAAAGCGTCGACAAGCTGCAGCGTCAAGCGTTGGGAATCTGAGATGCCGACGCTCTGGATCGGCTCCAACAACCAAAAGAAGCTCGTCGAACTGACCCGGCTGCTGACGCCGCTCGGCGTCGAGCTGCGCACGCCGAAGGACCTCGACGGGCCGTTCGACCCAGTCGAGGACCAACCCGACTTCGCCGGCAACGCCCGCAAGAAGGCGACGCTGCTGGCTGAGATGGCCGGCGCCGTCGCCCTGGCCGACGATAGCGGCCTCTGCGTCGACGCGATGAACGGTCGGCCCGGCGTCCACTCCGCCCGCTACGGCGGCCCTGGCCTGGACGACCGCGGCCGACTCCTCAAGCTGCTCGAAGAGCTCCGCGGCGTGCCACACGCGCAACGCACCGCTCGTTTCGTGTGCCACCTGTGCGTAGCCGCGCCAGACGGGACCGTGCTCGCCGGCATCGAGCGCAGCTGCGAAGGGGTCCTGCGCGCCGAGCCGTCCGGTGACGGCGGCTTCGGCTACGACCCGATCTTCGTCCCGGTCGAATACCAAAACGACATGAGCCAGTCGTTCGCCGTCCTCGGCGACGACGTCAAAGACGGGCTCAGCCACCGCGGCAAGGCGCTCCGCGAGCTGGTCACGGTGCTACCGCAGATCCTCGACGAAACGCGCTGAGCGCGGCGCTCAGGTGCCCGGCAGCGGCGGCTGATCCGCCGACGCAGAAGTTTGCCCGTCCTCGGCGTCGGTCGAGGTCTTCATGAACAGCAGGCCGACGACGTAGACGCCAGCCGCGACGTAGAAGACGTTCGAGAATCCGATCGCCATGCTCAGCACGATGCAGAAGATCGACCCGAAGACGCTGAAGAACGCGTTGATCGCCCAGCCCCACGGGATCAAGTGTGGGCACATCTGCTCGACGACGCGGATACCGCTCGGGAAAGGCATGCCCAGCACGAGGCCGGTCGGAACCAGCATCACGACCACGATCAGCACCCGCAACCACAGGTCTAGCCCGAGCAGTTCGGGCAGCAGGAAGTTGACGAACAGGACGTTGGCCGCGACGACCGCGAGCACGCCGAGCATGATCAGCACGAGGTGCTCGCGGCGGATCTGCTTGATACGACCAGACCACAGCGACCCCAGCCCAGCCGACGCGAGCAAGCTCGTCAACACGACCGAGAGCGCATAGGTAGGGTGCCCTAGGAAGATGACCAGCTTCTGCATCAACGCGATCTCGAAGAGCATGAAGCCGAGCCCGAGCGCCGCGAAGTAGAGGAAGATCCGTCCCGTGCCGGGCGTTCGCACTCCGGACGCGCGCAGCTTGCGCAACGGCATAAAGATCAACAGCGCCGCGAGCGCCAAGATCTGCACCATCGAGATCCCGAGCACGAAGTGGCCGATCGGGAACTCCGAGTGGTAGTTGAAGATCCCGTCTCCGCCGCTCGCGCCGCGGCCGCTGAAGAGGCCCGACCACTTGTAGAAGTTGAAGAAGAACGGCGCGTCGTCGGTCGCAGGCCGCACGTCGAACGGATACTCGGCGTAGAAGAACTCCTTGCCCTCTCGCGACGAAGTCAGCAGCTCTCGGAAGTCGCGGATCGTGTTCTTGATGTAGCTGGCCTGGGCGCGAATCTGCGGCGTCAAATCCGTCAGCAGCTGCAGCATGACGTCGGCGACCTGCTGGCCCCGAACCGAAGTCGGCAGCAGCTCTTTGGAGATCTCTTTTCCTTTTGCGACCTCGGCCGCGGCAACGAACCAGGCACGAATCGCGGCGTCTCTGTCACCGGCGGTCGCGCATGCCCCGGCGAGCCGGTCCCGGATCGCCGGGAGCAGCACCGAGAAGTGCTCGGGGAGCGTCTCGATCACGTCGTGACGCCCGAGCAGCGGGTCGTAGACCACGCCTACGAACGCCTCTTTGCGCGCGAACTCTCGCAGGGCCGCGACCTCAGCAGACGTGAACGGGCTCTGCTTGATCATCGTCGAGGCCCAGTCGAGCCCCCCGCGCAGCACGCAAACGTGCGTCTCGGGCTCAGGGACGCCTGCGGCCCTGAGCCCCTCCACCGCGATGTTAGCCAGCCGCAGCGTCTCGCGCGCGGTGCTGGGCGCCCGCAGCATGAACCGCGAGTAGCAGACGATGCCGTCTTCGTTGAGGTGCTCGTAGAAGTCTTGAACCGCCTCGATCGTATAGAGGTAGCTCTCCGACAGGGTGTATGCGCCGCCGCTGAGCGCCGTATAGGAGTCGACGCCGCTCATCTGAATGACGTCGTATTTGTCGTCATGCGAGCGAAGCCACGCTCGCCCCTCGCTGTTCACGAGGTCGATCTTTTCCGCGAGCGGCCCGCTCGTGAATAGGCCGCCGAGGTAGTCGTCGTAGCGATCCGTGACCATCTCGATCATCGCTGTGTTGAGCTCCACAGCGGTGACGTGGCTCGCGCCGTTGGCGAGCGCGACTAATACGTCGACGCCGCCGCCGACGCCGATCACCATCGACTTCTGTCCCCCGCGACCGCTGGCCTTGTGGACCACATAGGCCGACGCAGCCTGCGTATCGTCGAGGAACGGGAACTTAGAGAGGTCGCTCGCGCCTTCGTACAGCATCGTCGGCGCCGTGCCGTCCTGACCGACTGCCCGCGCCATGATGTTGTCCCAGTCCACCATCCCCATGTCGCCGCCGATCATCGGCGCGCCAGGGATGCTCGGACCGACCTCCACTTCAGCGGTGGCGCTCGGCATCTTTACGAGCTCGACGTCGTCCGCGATCAGGCCTTGGAACTTCATGTCCTCGAGCAGGCGCTCGACCGTCGCCGCCTCTTTGCCCACTGCGTATGGCACGCGCCACTCCATCTTGGCGACGAGCATCGGCGAGATGCCCGTGAAGCCGAGCAACATCCAAAGGCCAACGATCAGACCAGGGACACTCAACACGAAGTAACGCCGCGGCGTCGTAAAGCTGAAGCAGAACGCAGCCAGCAAACCGAAGCACCCCGCGATCACGACGGCTGCGGAGCTGCCGAACGCCTTCAGCGCGAGGACGCTGAGGCTGGCGCCAACCGCCGACCCGACGAGGTCAGCGAAGTAGAGCTTGTTGACGATTTTCGAGAACCTGGTCAGCGCGATCCCGATCCCGAGGCCGCCCAGCAGGAACGGCACAAACACGATCAGGTAGATCAGAAACAGCGCCAAGGCGTTCTCAGGGCGCTGCCAGACCGAGAGGCTGTCGATGCGCACGAACGTGGTGAAGCAGAACGCCAGCACCACGCTCAACCCGTAGGCGAGACTCGTCCAGACCAGCGCTCGCTCTGCGCTGCCCTCCTTTCGCCCAAGCCCGGTTGCGGTCAACAGGCTGCCCGACGCGCCGAACCCGAGCAGACCGATGGAGATCACCATGTAGGTGAAGTGGTGCCACATCATGATCGCGAAGACCCGGGTCAGCGCGATCTCGAACATGATGACCGACAGGCCAAGGCAGAAGATGCCGGCGAGCAACGATCGGGACGATACAGGCATAGGCGTGACTTGGCCGACGGGAGCAGACTCGGCGATTGTGTACTGCGACCCGGACGAGCCAAACCAAAACTAACCCGCTGAGAAGGACGATGGCGACTACGGCGCAACCGGTCCACGGCACAGGTCGACGCAGCGGTAGCAACGACCGTTCCACGCAGGGCCGCGTGGATCAGAGCGAGACGTTTTGGCCGCTCACTCGGCGGGGTCTGCGTCGACCTCGCTCGGGTCGACGGCGTCACCGGACGGCAGGTCATCGACCGCATCGGCCGCGAGGTCGGGCGTCGTCGCCGCTGCATTCGCGGCAGCAGACGCCTCCTCGTGCACGCGGTGGAGACGCTCCCGGTCCTGCTCTTCCTGCTGCTCGAGCTCTTCGGCGGAGATGCCGGCGAGGATCTGGTCAGCGGTGACCTCGTCCTTACCGATATACGCGAGGCTGATGTCGTCGAAGCAGTTGTCCTGCGATGCGCGCAGATAGCCTTGCTTCATCATCTCCAAGAGCGCGATCAAGGTCCCGATCATGCCGTAGCGGCCCTCGCGCTTGTCGAAGACCTCGGAGAACCGGACCTCACGGCGCTGCTTAAACGTGTCGAGCAGCGCGTGCGTGTAATAACCCACGTCTCGCTTCTCGACCTCGACCTCGATCGACTGCTGGCTGCCGATCTCGTCGAGCAGCTTGGCGAACGCCGAGGTCAGGTCCCAAATGCCGAGCTCACCGAGGTCGAGCAAGTCCTCGTCGCGCGGCGCCTTGAGCTCGGGCGGTTGCGCCATGACGAGGTTGCTCTGGCGCTGACGGCGCTCACCCCGGCCGTCGAGCTCCCGCGCTAGGTCGCGATAGCGCTTGTATTCGAGCAGGCGGCGGATGAGGTCGTCGCGCGGATCCAGCTCCTCGTCTAATTCGATCGATTCGTTGGGCAGCAGCTCGCGCGACTTGATCTCCATCAACGTGCTGGCCATCACGACAAAGTCACCGATGTCCTGCAGGTCGAGCTGTTGGAGCACCTTCAAGTTCTCCAGATACCGATCGAGGATCGGCGCGATCGAGACCTCGTGGATATCGACCTCAGACTGCCGCACGAGGTGCAGCAGCAGGTCCATCGGCCCAGAGAAGACCGGCAGTTCGACGCGGTAACTCACTCGTAGACAAGATAACGCCACTTCTCCCAAGGAGAAACCGCGCCCCCGCTGGATCAGTAGTTGTTCTGGACGCGGAGGCCGTTGCTCGCGTCCAGGCTGAACGCGGAGTCCAACGCGATCGCCTGTAAGAACGCCACCAGTCCGGGCACCGCCGGAACTGTGACCTGCGTGATCGCGTTCCCCAGCGGGCTCAGCGGCAGCAGCGACGTCGCGTCCGGCTGCGCTAACAGCGAACACCCCGACCACGGCGCCGGGAGGCCCACCAGCGCAGGCGCGGACCCTGCAGCCAGCACCGCGAGGCCGCTAGAGGGCCCCAACCCGACCACCAGCACCAGCGCGTGGCTCTGATCAGGCTGCAGCGCGAGCGCGCCGGTCATGCTCAGGGTCTGGCATGGCGCACCGTACGACGTCGCGCTCGCAGTCAGCCCGAGGCCGAGTTGATCGAACAGCGCCAGCCCCATCTCGCGGCCGCACTGCAGATAATCCGCCTCGGTGCCCCAGGTGACGCCGTCCGGGCCGCGGCCGTAGGTGCCCTCGAAGGTGATCGCCATGACTGGCTGCTCGAAGTTGGGCGCCCCCAGCCAGCCGGGCGCCGTCGTCCATCGGTCGTGGCACATCGACTCCACGTACGGCCGGGATCCCAGCGTGCTGTTCGCGGTCGTGCCGAGCGCCACCAGCGGACTGCGGGCCTCGAAGTTCGCGATCCACTCGCTCTCAAGCTGGTGCACGGCAGGGATCACCCCGCAGCTGATGCAACCAGGGCTCCAGCCGGCGTTCGCCACGTGCTGGAAGTGAAAGGGATAGCCGATGTTGTGCGTGCTATGGAGGTTCAAGAGCACACGGATCGGGTTGCTACCAGGGCTCTGCGCCGTGCCCATGTATCCCTCGATCGCGCCTCGCAATGCGACCACCTCGGGCTGCGAGCTGTTGTAGGGCGCGCTCCACTGAGCCTCCAAGTTGGAAGAGTTCGCGTTGGTGCGGTAGTTGCCTAGGTAAACGCCGTCGGGGTTAGCCATCGGCACCACCTCGATCAGCGCGTGGTCAAGCAACACCTCGGCCTCCAGCGCGCCTGAGGCCAGCCACTGAAAGAGGCCCTCGATCATCAGATGACCAGTGGTCTCGGCAGGGTGCACGCCAGCGTGGATCCAGACACGCCGCTTGCCAACGTCGGCCTGCGCGCTGTCCGTCCACTCGACCTTCTCGATCGGGCGGCCGAGCTGCGAGTTCCCGAGCGAGACGATACTGCGCACCCGCGGATGACCGGCGACGCTCGCCAACAAGGCGTCCTTACGGGTCACGGTGTATGGGAAGAACTTCGCGACGCGCATCGCCGCGACGCCCGGCGGAACCGTGACGCCGAAGGAGTGCTGCGCGCCACCTTGGACCGTCGGCGTCGCGCTGGCAGGCATTCGTTGGTAGCTGCCGTAGTTCACGCCATCGGCCGACAACGCCCACACGGGGAGGATGACGTCGGAGTAGCCCGCGTTGGTGACGCGGAAATTGAGGGTCGCGCCGGGGGTCACGTTGTCGATCTGACAATGCCACCAGCGGCGGAAACTCGTCGGCAGCGACGCGTCGCCGTTGTCGTCGTCCATCTGCAGAGTCAGCGTCCAGTTGCCCGCGCCGCCAACCACCGACGAAGAGCGGAGACGCATATTCTCTCCGCTCGCGCTGACCGATGGAGTCTGCGCCGTGGCTGCTACCGTCAGGAAGACCGCACAAATGATCGTGCGCATCATGTCAGCTTCTCCGACGGCCGACCTCCGTCAAGCCGTGAGCAACGACACGACCTCAGCCGCACAACCCCAGCTCACCGTGTAGCCGCTGCCGCCGTGACCGTAGTTATGAACGAGGATACGACCGTCCTTCAATCGCTCGCGCTCCAGCCTGACCGCAGAACGAAACGGACGCATCCCGACCTGCACCGACGCGACCCGGCCAGCGCTCAGCTCCGGGCGCGCCGCTAGCGCGGCCGCCATCATCTCCTCCGTGTCCGCTGGATCCGGCGTCCGGCGCTCATCTCGCGCCTGAGCGGTGCCGCCGACGATCACGGAAGCAGGGCGGGGTACGACGTAGCGCGGCCGCGGCGTCGTGTCGTCGATCCACGCCGATTCGACGGTGGCGCCTTCCAACACGCAGACCTGACCGCGAACAGGGTGCAAGTCGTCGTCATGGCACAGCGCCCTCGCACCTAGCCCAGCGCAGTTGACGACGCGGTCGGCCGCCTCGAAGGCCTCCTCGAACGACGCGATCTCTCTTCGAATCACTGGGACACCTGACCGGACCAGCTCCGAGACCAGCCACTTCAGGTGCACCGGGACGTCACACACCGGCACCGTGGCACGAACAGCAGAGCAGTAGCCAGGCGGCACGTGCTCCGCCTCTAGACGAGTCACACCCTTGACCGCGTCGGCCCACCAGACGTCCGGTTCTTCTTCTGCGAACGCCTCGACGACCGGACACATACGGACGCCGGACGAAGGCTCGGCGGCGAGCACGCGCAGCCGATCAAAGGTCACCCCGCTCCACCGGACGACCGCGTCACGCGGCTCGGCGAGGAAGGGATACCAGATCGCGCCTGCAGCCGCAGACGTCGTCGCGGCGAGGTCGTCGCGGGTCCAGATCTCAACCGTATAACCGCTCGCGCGCAGCTCCAGCGCAGTGGTCATACCGATGACGCCGCACCCGACGACGACGACGTGCTGACTGGCCTCAGTGGGCATAGAAAGAAACAGAGGTTACGAGCTGCGGCACGATCCTGACGTAACCAGGCCGCCCACCAAAGAAGATCACTTCTCCAGATATCGGCCGGCTGGTGAACGGCTTCAAGCACAACAAGCTAGCGGCCTGGAATGCGACGACGCCGTTCAGCGCCGCCGAAGACGCGAGGCCGCCGCTCAGAAGTTGCCGACCTGGACCTCGAGCGCGTTCGAGAGGTCGTAGCCCACGCCGTCGAAGGTGGCAGCCTGGAACACCCACGTCAGGGTCGGGAGGTTGCCCCCGCCGAAGACCGGCAGGTGCAGCTCGCCGTTGACGTCGGTCACGAACAACTCCACGACGGCGCTCAACGGCAACGCCGGGACCAGGTATTCGGTCGCCGTGATCAGCCACGGGCTCTGCCCGACGCCGATCACGATGATCACCGGCGCGTTCGGCGCCCCGTCCACTAGCTGGAAGGACGCGCGCGCCCCCGCCGTCGTTAGGTCATCGCCGCAGACGTCGATGCGGAGCGCGCCGGCGCCCGCGAAGCCGAGGTCAACCTGACAGTACTCACACTCGTCGGGGACTAGGTTCTGGTTGTTGTCGTCAAATCCGCCGAACACCACGTCGGCGAGGTCGTTGGTGCCGTTGCTGTTGCAGTCGGCCTCATAGACCAGCGCGAAGGCGTCACGGTCGACGATGTCGACGACGCCGTCCTGGTTGATGTCGAAAACGGCCTCGGGGTCGTCCGCTGTGTACGGGCCGCTGCCCATCGCGGCCACGAACGCGGCGAGGTCGACCTGGTCGAGGTCGTTGTCCCCGTCCCAGTCAAACTCCGCGCGACCGAGCGAGTCGAGGAAGTCGACGACGGCGAGCTGGTCCGCGGCCGTCTGCGCCTGGAAGGTCAGGGCCGACTGCCTGGACTCGCTGCCGAGCGAAGCGTGCAGCTCGATGATGCCGCCAGGGCCGAGGATCCGCGATTGCAGCGTGCCGCCGACGACGCGGCCGTCGTGCCACAGCGCCGTGCGGGAGCGCACGCCCCAGAGGCTCGGCGTGCGCAGCTCTTGGGTGCCCGCGTCGCCGTCGCCGATGAAATCGGCCGCGATCCCCATATCGTGCAGCAGGAAGTCCGAGTACGGCTTGATGGTCTTGTTGCGCAGCGCCGCCTCCAGGCTCGGGGCGCTGCTGGTCGTCCAGGACGGGACGTGGCAATCCGCGCACCCGACGTTCTGGAAGATCACCTCGCCGGACATGCCCGAGCGCGGCGTCTGTGGCGGCGCCGCGAGGTAACGCTGGAAGTGTGTGATCCGGTCGATGAACTCGAAGCCGTTGCCGTCGGGGCCGTCCTCGGGGTCGGCGACCGGGTCGTGCGCGGTCAACAGCGCGAGGTTGCCGTTGGGCGCGTTCTCGCCGGGAATGAGCCGGTTGGTGAGGCCCATCTCGTTCTGCGCGGCGTCGGCCGAGAACGACAGGACCGTCGCCAGCTGCGCCTTCCAGCCCATGCGGCCGACGCGCTGCGGCCCGTTGGGCGTCTCCAGCGGCGTCACCCAGTGGACGCGGCCGCTGACGTACGAGTTCGGCGGGGACGTCTCGCGGACGAGGATGTCCGCGTCAGGGATCGCCTCGACGAGACCTGCGCCCAGGACGCTCGGGGTGACGCGTTGCGCGACCACGTTGGCGGCGGCGGGGATCAGCTCGACCGCGGCGGGGTTGGTCGCGCCCTGCTGCAGCAACGAGCCGCCCAGACCGGTCAGAGGGTCGAAACCGCCCTTGCCGTCGTCGTAGCCGAAGCGCGTCACCTTGGTGCCGCCCGGACCACCGACCGGGTTGTTGTGGCAGTTGGCGCAGCTGACCTGGTTGAACAGCGGGCCCAGCCCCTGCGCTGGCGTGAGCGGCGCGCTGAAGTCGGCGAGGCCGTTGTGGAACGCCTGCAGCTGGGCAGGCGTCAGGCCGCTCAGCGGGGCCCCCATCTTGGGCTGCGGCGACTGTGCGAGCAGCGGCACCGCCGAGAGAGCGATGAAGACGGACTTTTGGAGGAGACGCATGTAGATCAGACCGCTTGGGTCATCGCCGGCTCCAAGGAGACACAAGAGCCGAACAGGTGTCGTCAGGACTCAAAAGGTTACCAGAGAAACGGCAGGCTCGCCCTGCGATGTGGGCGCGTAGCGAGCCTGGGCTGAGGGACGCGGGATTTCCCGCGCCCCGTGATGCGGCTAAGCCGAGCGGCAGATCAGTACCACTCGACGCGGAGGCCGTTGGTGATACCGGCCTGCCCCGGCAGCGCGGGGCTGTTGTAGAGCGCTTGCATGTAGAGCGCGGCGCCAGGCGGCAGCAGCCCGCCGACGACCAGCGGAGCGGCGAACTCACCCGCACCGTTGGAGAACATCGGCCCCAAGATCACGGGGGCAGGGCTGATCAGTTGCCCGCCGTTCCACGGAGCCGGCGACGGGATGCCGAAGACGTCAAACAGCAGGAGGCCGTTCGTGAAGGCAGGCATGCCCTCCACCTTGAGCGTCGTGTTCGGCGTCGCGAGCGACAGCCGGTCACCACACATGGAGAGCGTGGCCGGGCCGACGGTGGTCAGCGCGAACTCCGGCTGACACCAGTCACAGTTGAAGACTTCCGCGCGGAAGACGTCGATGGCCGCCTCGGTGATCGAGTTGTTCGGGTTGTCGCTGACGCGGAAGCGCACCTGCACCGTCGCGGACGGCGAGACGAAGTCGCCGACGCGGAACTGATTCAGCGTCCACTGGTTGTTGCCCGCGGGCACGCTCTCGACCACGGCCCAGTTCACGCCGTCGCTAGAGACCGAGACCTCCATCACGTCCGAGCCGCTGGAGTAGAACCAGCGCTGGTAGCTGATGAAGCCGTCGGTGCCGGCGAAGTCGAGCTGCGGCGAGATCAGGTCCGTCGGGCCGCCGTCCACGTCGGCTGCCCCGGCGGAGCCGCCAGGCGACCCGTTCTGGGTCACCATGCAGAAGGTCGCCGCGCCCGCCTCGGCGTCGTCGAACGGCGCCGCGATGTTGACGCCAGACGTCGTGCCGTTCGGAGCAGCGCGCTCCCAGGCGCCCGAGCTGAGGCTGGTGTTGACCACCGTCCAGCCCGCGTCGCCGGCCTCGAAGTTGTTCGAGTAGACCGTGCCCAGGCTGACCGCGGCGATCGCCGAGTAGTAGCCCGCTGGCGCGGCCGGCGGGTCGTTGTAGCTCGAGCCGTTGTTGCCCTGCGCCGAGACGTAGAAGCGGATCCCGTCCGAGCAGTTCGGCATCGACGGCAGCGTCGCCTGATACTGGCCGGGGCCCGAGTCGCTCATCGGGATCGACTGGAACGGCTGGCCGTTGATCGAGTAGTAGAGCTCACCTGTGCCCGGGACCGGGGTCACGCCGCCGATACCCGTCGCGTCGACGGTGATCTGCTGGGTCACGCCCGGCGGGATCATCGACGGCAGGCCGCCCGCGAACGCGAACGTCAGCCCCGTCGGCGGGTTGCACATGTAGACCTCGGTCCCCGTGCAGCGTCCCACGACGAGGTCTTTCCAGCCGTCGCCGTCGATGTCGAAGACCGCGACGTCGAAGGTGCCCTGCAGGGCCGCCGGGGTGATCCCGCCGACGACCTGACCGCTCACGATCTGCTCCTGCAGCGTGATGTTCGGCGCGTCGCCGAGGTTGCGGAAGATGTGGCACCGGCGGTTGCAGCCGGCGATGTCGACGTCGACGTCCGCGACGATGGCGTCCTGCCAGCCGTCATTGTCGAGGTCGGCGATGATGTTGTTGCCGCCGAAGCCGTCGTCGTTGCCGCCGCCGCTGTAGCTGAAGGAGATCGGGCTGCTGAACGCCGCCGGCTGGCTGCCGGTCGCGCCCTGGTTGAGCACGTATTGGTCCTGACCGTCGTCGCTGACGATGAAGTCCTGCCAGCCGTCGTTGTTGAGGTCACCGATGGCGAAGTGGTAGGGCTGGTTGCCGTAAGGGAGCGTGTAGTCCCCGAACGTGCCCTCGGTCGCCGTGTTGTTGTAGCTGATCGA
>NYVR01000033.1 GCA_002684655.1 Planctomycetota bacterium
GGTCGACGATCTGCACGATGCGGCGGGGCAGCTCGGCGACGCCCGCTTTGGGCATCTTGTTGTCGCGCAGCGTGAGCTGGGCGAACAAGCCTTTGCCTCCCTCGGTGTCACCGAGCAGCTCCTGGACCTCGAAGAGCCGGGTCGGGAAGGCGCGCTTTACGGGCGGAGGGCGCTGGGCGGCAGGGTCCAGCGGGGGCAGCATCGAGGTCGACAGCGCGACGCTGCCGCTGCGCTCGATCGAGAGCTCGACGGCGGTGAGGCCAAAGTCGTCGCGCGCGTCGACGCGTAGGCACAACAGCCCGGTCGGGAGCAGCGCGAGCGTGTCGTCCTCGGGGAGCAGCCATCGCCCGACCGGCGCATAGTCTTGGAGCGCAGAAATCGGATAGGTGCCGGGCTTCGGGTTGCGCAGGCCGTTTTCGGCCACGAGGCGGACCTCGTAGCGATCCGAAGAATCGAGCGTGAAGGTCCCGGTAAAGGACATCGACGCGCCGCTGTCGTCTTGCAGCGCGACCGGCTCGAGCGTCACGTCCTTGCCGCTCTCCAAAAACACCAGCTGCGCTTCACGCACCGGCGCCGTCGCCGTGACGTGCAGTACGACCTCGCTGCCAGCGAGCGCCTCAATGGCGCCGCCTTCCTGCTCGATCTGGCCGACGCCTGTGTAGGCCGGCGGCGTGATGTCCGCGCGGAGCGTCGACACCTGCGCAGGGCGCACCGTGCGGACGACGATGAGGCGGTCGCCGCGGTCGTCGTCGCCGCCGCGCGCTCGAAACTGGAACTGTCCCGATAGTCGGCGGAAAACGTGCCGAAACCGGTCGCCGGGACGCGGCGTCAACGGGACCGCGCGGGCTACCCCTGGCTTGCCGTCGTCGCGCTGCGTCACGACGTCGAGGAAGGCCTCTTTGGGGACGACACCTTCAGCTAGCACCCTGACGGGGAGGTCGGCGCCGGCGGGCAGCACGAGCTCGGTGAGGCCCTCGCTGTCGATGCGCTGGAGGTCAGGGCTCGCCTGCGGCACGTCGACGGTAAGGCGTGTCGCGCGGGGGTAGTCGAGCCCGGCGCCGACGTGACGGAGCAGGAAGATCCGCGCAGAGTCCGGTGAGAGCGCCGCGCCGACAGCCAGCGTCACGGTGATCAGCGTTGCGCCTGTGACGACGCGGGTGAGCGAGCGGTTGTCGAAGAGCTGCTCGGGTCGCAGTGTCCTTGTCTGTTCGACGGTCTCCTGCCAGAGGCGGTCGATCATCGCCGCGGACTGGTTGCGGTAGGTGGCGCCGCCGTCGTGGAGTTGGAGCGCGCTGACGAGGCGCTGGTGGAGCTCGGGGTGTGAGCGCTCGATCCACATCGCGAGGTCGAGGTCGGTGAAACGCCTCGTCATCGGGTAGCGAATGAACCTCCACGACGCCATCCCACACGCCGCGGCTGTGATCAGCGTGTGCACTAGGCGGACCGGCGTAGGCAGCCGCAGCCAGCGGTCGAGCAGGAAGAAGAGCGCGACGAGGGCCAACGTGCAGAGCAGCGACTTCGCGACGCCGTGCGCTAGGTAGCGGCCTCGCAGCTTGCTCAGTTGACGAGCCAGCAGCGGGCGCAGCTGCGCGAGGACCGGGTCTTGGCCGTCAGGAGGAGGCATCAACGTTGGAAGATGGGGAGGTACTGCAGCGGGATCTGCAGGATCAGGGTGGCCACGGCGGTCCCGAAGGCGTCCCCCGGTCCAACCCGGCACTGCCAGCGGCCGTCGCGCTGTTGGCTGTCGAGGAGGAGCGCCTTGACCGTGCGGAAGTAGCGCTGCCACTTCGGGTCGCCGGTGATGTAGTAGGCCTGAACCGCGTAGTAGTGCCCGTAGAAGAAGAAGTAGTGCCCGCGCCACTGGCGACTAAATGAGCCGACCTGTCGATCCATGTAGTCGAGCGCGTCACGGATGACGGGTGTGTCGTATTCGCCCGCCGCATAGAGCGTCGTCACGCCTGCGGCGGTCAGCGGGAAGGTCGCGCGCGTGTGCTCGCGGTTTTGGTAGCGGAAGCTGCCGCCCTGGTCCCCGTAGCTGCGGCGGCCACGGTATCGGTAGCTGCGGTCGTTGCTGCGGACGGCGCTGCGGTAGACATAGCTCTGCGCGTTTTTAATGGTCGTAATCGGCACGTGGATCCCGACGTTCCTGGCGGACCGCAAGGCGAGCACTTGGCAGACCGTGATCGACATGTCCGACTCGCGCGCGAAGGGTCGGTAGCGCCATCCACCTTCAGCGTTCTGTGAGTCGACGATCAGGTCGACCGAGCGCTGGAGTACGCGCTTGACGTCGTCACGCTCGACCATGCCGTAGACCTCAGCGAGGAGCAGTGTCGCGAACGCGTGGCTATACATTCGCGTTCCGTTGGACATGATCTGGCCGTCGTCCTGTGAGCTGCGCAGCACGAAGTCGAGCCCTCTGCTGATGACTTCGCCGTAGCGGCCCCGGTCGGGTAGGTGGCCTCCGGCGAGGAAGCTCATCAGCGCGAGCGAGGTGACGCCGACGTGCGCCAGCGGCCGCTCGTTGAGCGCCTCGTAGTCGTTGTTGAGCTTGTAGCCCACCAGTTCGGCCCAGTAGCCGTCGCTGTCCTGTCGCGCGGCCAGCCACTCGTGACCGCGTGCGACCGCGTCTCGGAGGCTCTGGTCGATCAACTGCTCGTTGCTGGCCCCGCGACGTAGAGTCTCCTGCGCCGTAGCGACGCTCGGCAGCGCCGTCAGCAGCAGGGTGATGAACGTAGTCGCGCGCGTCATGGTCTACTCACTTCTCCTCTTGAGGCTCGTCGCCCATCACGATCAGGCCCTGCGTCGTGGCTAGGACAGTGTAGGCCCCGACGCCAGCCATCCCATGGGGGACGCCTCGGCTGCGCACCGGTCGGTCGCGCGTGCTGCCTGTAAAGGCGCCTCTGCGGGTTTGTAGGTCGATTGCGTAGAGCCGGAAAGGGGCGCCCGCGCGCTTAGGGCGGACGCCGAACGTGACGAAGCCGTCGCCAAACAGCGGCACGCGCTCAACGTCACCGTCGGTCGGTCGCAGGGGGACAGCGAAGGACTGGTCGTTTTCCACCGCGAAGCAAACCAGCTGCCGCTGATGTAGCTGTCGCTCCATCTCCGAACCGACCGCCACGATGGCGGGGGCCGGGTTGTGTAGCCAGGACCGCTCCCAGTTGAGTATGGCTGCATCGTAGCCGATATCGACGACGTCCCGTTCGGCGCCGTCAGCTGCGTCGAGCGACAGGATGCGCCCCGTGCGTTGGTCGTTGGTCTCGGCGATGACGATCTTGTCACCCCGCCGCTGCGCCATCAGCAGGCTCATGCCGGGGGTCCCTTGCCATCTCCAAGCGATCTCTCCCGCGTCATTCAGGGCGAGCATCTGCGGGCGCTCCGCGTCTTGTTTGCGGCCGTCGACTGGGAGGTAGATGTGGCGGTTGTCGCCCGCCATGCCCTGCGGGTAGAGCCGCGTCGCGAGGCTGTCGGCGCGGAGCTGTAGCATGCCGGGGCCAAGCGCTTCGCGGCAGTCGATGCGGGCGATGACTGCGCCCGTCACTGCGTCTAGACGCTCGACAAAGACCCCGGCGTCGGTGATAGCCATCAACAGCAGCTGCTCGCCTACGGGCTTTGGTTTGAGGCGCTGTGCGTCCAGGCTTCGGCGGAAAAGCTCGGTGCCCGTGAGCGGCTCGATCCCAAGAATCTCGCTCTTGCCGTCGGGTACCGCTGGCTGCGCAGAGACGTGCAGGACGCCGCGCGTGACGCCGAGGCTCTCGATGAGACGCGGGCGGTCGAACTGCAACTCCCAGACCAGTTTGCCTGTGCGGTAGTCGACCGCGAACAGCCGCTCCATATCCGGCACGATCACCGTCTCGCCGCAGATGATGACGTGTTCAAGGAACTCAACTGCGACGCTGAAGAGGACCTTGCCGGCGCTAGCCGTTACGTCATAGGCGACGAGCTCACTCCCCGCGACGACGTAGACGGGCGCGTCGGCACGGCGCGCGAAGCCGAGGGCGATCCGGTTCGGCACCATGCGGATGTATTCCTGGCGCGTGCGCGGCGTAATTGTCGAGATCTGGCGTCGCGGGACGCCGCATTGCTGAATCGTCGGGGGCGGCGGCGAGGCCGCGAGGGCCGCGGCGCTGGCCTGTGCGAACGTCGCACCTTCGTCGCCCTGCCAATTCGAGGGCGCGTCGCCGGCCTGCTCCAAGCGGTCGGCGACGGCGCGTGCGAGCGGTCGGTTGCCTCGCGCGAGCGCCGCCACCTGGAGTCGTCTCAGCAGCCCTGGGGTCTGCCGCTCCTTGCGGATGGCGCGCGCCATGACGCTGCAAGCTGCGCTGAGGTCGCCCTTGGCCACGGCGCGGTCGAGTAGGAGCAGGCCGGCGCGTTCGGCGGCGTCGCTGTTGGGGAAGAGCTTGGTGACGTTCTGTAGCGCGTCGTCGTCCTCAGCGGCTTGAAGCGCCAGGACGGCGCGCTGTTCAACGTCGTCGTAGATCGCGCGACCCTGAGATCCGATGAGCGCCGTCAGCGCGCGCTCTGCGACGCTGCCTGCTGTCAAGCCGCCGATGCGTTCGTCCGCGTGGTTCTCTAGAAGCTCCTGCCACCGCAGCACGGCTTCTCGGCCCGCCTCTGTGGCCAGCGCGCGCTGCCAGAGCACGAACGCGGGGACGCGCATTGTCAGCGGCGGCGGCATCGTGGCGGCTGGGGCTTTACGCTCAAGGGCGTCCAGTTCGGCTAGGAATCGCGGCAGGTCTGTGCGGCAGTTCGCCAGTAGTTGGGTCTGGCAGTCGATCCACCGGTCCAAGTCGGGCGCGAGGTCGCGGGCGCGAGCCAGCTGGTCGGACGCGTCTGGCGCCTCGATGTCGACGGCGGCCTGCGCAATTTTCAACGCCTGCACATACAGCTCGCGCTGCAGCGCCGCGCGGATCGGGTGCTCCGCCGGGAGACCCGCGTCGATGCAGGCTTGTAGGCCGCGCCGGAACAGCGTCTGCACCGCGGCCTGCTGCCCCAGCGTCGCCTCTTCGCCGAGCAGCGATCGTTGCAGCTTGGCGAGCTGCAGCAAGGCCTCCGGGTCATTGGGCGCGGCGGCGATGCGCGCGTTGCTCCGCTCAAGGAGGGCGCGGGTGTCGATGAGGACGTCGAGGGCCCGGCTGCGCAGCGAGCAGATCGCGCCGTCGACTAGCATCAGGTTGCCCGGCTGGTAGCCGTTGACCTGGATGTGGGGGCGGGTGGAGTGGGGCGCGCCGTTGCAGTCAAACGCCAAGACGCCGTTGTCGGTCGGGACGTAGACGTGGTCTGCGGTGACGGCTGGGCGCGCGGGCAGGCGACTGCGTCGGGCGGCAGCGATCATGTCGGGGTGAACGACCTGGCGAGCGGCCGCGCGCCCGTCGAAGCTGACGTCAGGGCGCGCTTTTACTGCGACCACGCCAGCGCCTGACAGGATGAACTCGTCGTAGATGGCGCCGCATAGCCACTGCACGCGGTTCTCCGCGACGCCGATGCGGGCGTCATATGGCAATCTCCAGAGGACGTCTCCCGTCTCAGAGTCCATGCCGAGGGCGAACTGCGAGTCGAGCGGCGTGACGCAGACCACTCCGTCCGCGAGCACGGGCGCGTTGTTGGAGAAGTAAACTTGGCGCTCGGCTTGCCCGTGAAGCATGGCGCGGGGCATGCGGACGACGTCGTATGACGTGATCCAACGTACGCGACCCGAGCCAGCGTCTACGGCGAACGCTACGCCGAGGTTGGTCGAGCCGTAGAGCGTGCCGCGGTGGAGCGCCAGCGGCGACGCCGCGAACTCCATCCGGGCGTTGCCGAACATGTTGACGTCTTGCTGGCTGGAGCAGACGAGCCGCCTCCACTTGAGCCGGCCCGTCGCGAGCTCGTAGGCGGCGACAGAGAAAGCGATCGCGCCGGAGCGGTCGTAGATCGGCGCGTAGACAGTATCACCCGCGATCACGGGTGGTCCGCACGAGTCTTGTCCGCGGAAGCGTCTCGTGAGCGGGCCGTCGATTTCATCGAAGTGTCGCCAGAGGATCTTTCCGGTTTGCTTCGAGAAGGCGAAGAGGCGGCGCTGAGGGATCTTGCTGATGATCCGGTAGCCGCCCTGGAAGTCGACGTTCGCGCCGTCATCCGGGACCTGGAGCGCGCAAACGACCACGTCCTCGTTGACGGCGGCTGCGAGCACCATGTCCTGGTTGATCGTGTCGCTCGGCGAAGCGCGGAACCGCCGCCTCGTCCGGCGTGGGTCGTCGTCCTCGGATTGCCCCCACTGGTCTTGGTCAAAGTCCCGGAGCGGCGCAACGGACTCCCAGCGGATTGAGCGACCGAGCGGGTCGAGCGCGACCAGCGTCCGCCCTGTCGCGACGAAGACGCTCTCTAGATCGCCGACCGGAAACAGCGCGACGTCACCCTTAACCCGACGCTCGAAGCCGGGCGCGCGCACCTCGCTGCGCCAGAACGCGGTCGGGTTCCCGATCGGCTCGTCCATCGGTGTGCGGCCAGATCGCCCGCCGTTGATCGCTGCGCGGCCCGGTGTTGGTGGCACGACCGATGGCAGCGCGGCGCGCGCGGCGTCGATGAGTTCGGCCCCGGTCGTGTCGCTGAGCGCGGTCACCGGGTCGACGAGCACGCGAGCCACCTCGATGCGTTCGATGGCGCGGCGCTCCGAAGTGCTGCCGATCTCGGACGCGTCGAGCGCGGCGCGGAAGTGGGCGCTGGCGGTCAGCCCGTCGCCGCGCGCCAGCGCGCGGTCTCCCAGCAGGAGGAGGGCGTCTTGGCCGCTCGCTGTGGTCGGGAAGCGCTCCGCGAGCCGCGCGAGCTGCGTCGGTGAAAGCCGGTCTAGCGGTGTAGACATCAACGCGCCGGCCTCGCGCTGCGCGAAGTCTTCGTAGCGGGTGCGCGCTGCGGGTGAGAGGTTGGCCAAGACCGCGACCACGGCCGCGCGCGTGCCGAGGTAGCGCCCGGGTGCGATCGGGACAACGCCGACGGGGTCGAGCCGGAGGAGCTCATGGAGCCTCCGGACGGCCGCTTCGTGCTCGCCGTTGGCGAGTTCGGCGATCGCGGTCTCGAGCAAGAAGATGTCGTCTTGAGAGCGCGTCAGCGAGAACAGGTTGTCGTTCTGGCTGGTGGCGAAGTCGATCGGCTTGGGAACTGAGCGCGTCGGTCGCCACTGGGCCGTGACCGCGCTCAGCAGGGCGAGCGACGTCAAGGCCGCTCGCAGCAGGCCGGTCGTGGCGTTAGGTTGCCGTTGCATCGGTGGTGTCCTCAGCGCCTCGTTAGATGAGCCTCGCGCGTTTGCGCAGGAGCCATTCCAGGCCCAGTAAGGACAGGACTAGGAAGAGCGACCAGGCGTTGTCCCAGATGGCTCTCGTCCGCGTGTCCTCGCGGGTTGTGTATGCCTTTCGGTCTGCAAAATCTGCGACTAGGTTGGTCGCGTCGCCTAGGAACACGTAGCGCCCGTTGGCGTCGGCGCCTCGGCTCGCGCGCGAGATCCGTCGCAGCGTTTCGGCGTCCTGACTCGAGTCTGCTAGCTCTTGGTCTGGGATTCGTACGAGGACATCTTGGCGGCCGATCACGGCGTCGTCAGGGTTGTCGTTCGCGAACACCAAGAAGCTGAATGCGCCCGTATCGTTCATGGTGAAGCTGCCTTGGTAGAGGCCAGGCTCGCCGGGCACGGACCGGAGGACGCGAGGGCGCGGCGCGCCCTCGGCGGCGCGAACAAACACCGACTGCTCGTCGGTGACCATGGGCTGCAGCTCGCTGTCGTGCAGGCGCAGCTGGACTCGCACGCGGTCCCCGGTGTCACAGCGCGCTTTGTCCACAGTCAGCTCCAGGAGGTCGTTGCGGCGCTCCAGCCTGCCGCGGGCTAGGTGGCGCACGACGTTTCGCCAGAACGCGTCCATGTAGAGCTCGGCGTAAGGGTCACGCCAACGCCACGTCTCATCGGTGGCGAGAAAGAACGTCGTGCCCCGCGGATATGGCGCCGTCACCGCGATCGGTCGGTTGCCGTAGGCGTTTCGGTCGGTGGGGTGTCGCAGCAGCACGCTCGCGCCTGGTTTGGCGCGTTGGACCGGGTGGTATACGTAGAACCCGGGCAAGCCCTGCTCCCAGAGGCGGCGGTTGAACGTGGGGTCACGCTGCAGCAGCAGGATCTCGTGAGGGCTTAGAGGGTTCTCTAATACGGGCCGGAACTCCTTCGCGCGCGAAGGCGGGTTGTTTGCGAGCCAGCTCGGGTCCTCGAGAACGACGGGGAGCAGGTCTTGGACCAGGGTGTTGCGATAGCGCTCGGGCATCGCGGCGTCGCCGAACAGGAAGCCGACGCCGCCGCCGAACTCCACGAAGTCGACGAGCATCTGCAGCCACAGCCTGCGCCCTTCCTCGCTCGGCGCAATTCGCTCAGGCGGGACATCGCCGATCAAGATGACGTGGTAGTCGAGCAGCTCCTTCGGGGTGCGCGGCAGGTCTTTGATGGGGCGCAGCTCGTCGCTGTGCTCTTGGACAAAACGTGGGCTGGCATCGAACAAGATGGCCTGCATCTCGATGCTTGGGTCCACCCGTTTGAGCGCGTTCTTGACGTAGCGATACTCCCAGCGCGGTTTGTCGTCACAGAACAGCACGCGGATCCGCTCGTCGTTGACACGTAGGAACCGGATGTCCTCGTTGTCGTCGAGCTGGGACTCGCCCTCTGCGGGCGTGAGCGTGAACTTCAGCGTCCAGTCGCCGGCCTCGTCGAACGCGTGCGTGAGCCGCACGCGGGTCGCCTCGCCGTCCGTCGGCAGGGCGTCGTTTGCCGTCGTCAAGGGGATGAACGGGCCGCCGTCGCGGCTTCCCTGCAGCTCGACGCGCGCGGGTTCGCCAGCCAGACCTTCGGACCGCAGGGTGACGTCGAAGCCGACCTGCTCCTCGCGCAGGGCCTCCTTGGGTCCTGGTGGCCCGACCAGCCACGCGTTGCGTGGCGGCTCAGGATCGCCGACACCGACCGTGTAAACCGGGATGCCGCGGAGGCTGTAGTTTGCCGCGACCTCGACTGGGTCGAGCCCAGCGTTGCTCTGGCCGTCGCTGACGAGGACGACGGCGTCGAGGTTAGCGCCGGTGGCGGACTGCAAGTGCAGATCGAGGCCGTCGCCGAGCGCGGTGCGGTTGCCGCGGGCGGTGATCTCGTCGAGTGACCGGATCGGCGTCGGTTGGCGCTCAACGCGGAACAGCCGCACGTCGTGCGTCTCGCGCAGTTGTGGCAGCAGGCCACCTTCGGTCTCCAGGACCTCTTGCACCAGCTCCGCGCGGGTCTTGTCGCCGAGCTCACCCGCGGTCCATCGTCCGAGCGCGCGCCGCTGCTCCTCGGAGGGGTAGCGGTCTTTGCGCGTCATGGAGGCGCTGTCGTCGATGAGCACATGCACCTGGTTGCGTGTCTTCCGGTAGGTGGTCACCTCGAAGGCCGGTTGAAACAACAGCAGCAAGCAGAGCACGACCGCGAGCCATCGCAGGGTCGACAGCAGCACCCGGGTGGGGCGCTCGAGCCTGCGCAGTCCGCTGTAGGACCACCACGCGAACGCGACGGTCGCCGGCGCGATGATGAGCGCTAGCACCCAGGTCGGCGGCGCGTTGAGGAAGCGGAAGGTCTCCTCGACGAAGGTCGTTGTCTCTGCGGCCCCGTCCTGCCACGTTCGCTCAAGTTCGATCCTCGGCACGTCAGGTCCTCCTCGCAGCGACATAGCGGGCAAGCGCTGCCTCGCCCAGGACCAACAGCAGCGTCATCAGCAGCAGGCTGGGCCCGAGGTCGCTCCGGTCATTGCCTTCGCTGGCGTCCGCGACGACAGGGAGCGTCTCTAGGATCTGCTCGACGCCGAGCGCTGTCTGCACCTCGGCGTGCGTCGGGTAGCGCAGGTCGCCTTCAGCGGGGTCGACGTTGACCGCGAACGGGAGCCGCTGCGGCTCGCGTCCGGCTTCGCGGTCGAGCGCGAAGTCGAGCTCGTAAAAGCCTGCGAAGCGTGTATCGGTGAACAGCGGCAGCGCGAAGCGACCGCCTGGAAGCGGCCGGGCGCCCTCTGCGAGCGGCGTCCGGGGGCGACCGTCACGCTCGGGTCGAGATACTTCCAGGTCGATCGGGCGCGCGTCGAGTGAGCAAGACAGCGCGGCGCCGACCGCGACGGAGAACGCGTCGGTCGCTGGCAGCGCGAGCCACTTAACGATGCCGTGCAGCAGCGGGAACGCGACCAGCGGGTCGTCCAGGCGGTTCCATCGGTCGGCGTCGTATTCGCTCCCGATCGGTGACGTGAGGAACAGCGCCTGCCCTTCGCCGAACGGACGACTGACAAAGAGCGGGGTTTGTTCGGCGTCGGTGACGCAGACCGGGACCGTCGCGTCCTCCTGTATCGAGTCAGCCGCGACGCCGTGCCAGCGCCACATCGGGATGGCTTGCAGGATCTCGCGGTAGATGTCCTCGTCGAACTCCTGCAGCACCGGGTGCTCTTTGTCTGCGATGCTGGGAGACCGAATCGTCGAGCTGCCGGGCGCGCCGCCCTGCGGAGGCAGCAGCCGGAACGGCATCGGGCCGTCGCCAGCTGCGAACAAGTGCAAGTTGAAAGAGTCCGCCTCGCACTGCGGCCCGAACTGGCAGAGCACGCCAGTGCCGCCGCGGAGCGCGTCCTGGATGGCGTTGGCTGCGCGGTTGTTGAGCCGCTCGATGTCAGCGAGCACGACGACGTCAAAGTCCTTTGGCGCGCATTGGCCGCCGAGCAGCGCGACGATGTCGACGACCTCGACCGCAAAAGTGGGCAGGACGTTTTCGTCCGGATCCAGCATCGCCTTCCAGAGGTATGCGTAGCTCTTCAGCGGGTCGCCGCCCTCTCGGCCGTCCACGAGCAGGATGCGGATGCGGTCGCGCACGTCCACGGTCAGGAATCGCTCGTCATCGGCGACCAGCGCGTCGGGTATCAGCGCCGCCCGCACGCGGCGGCGGCCGCGCGTGCGGAACGTCAACTGGAAGTCGGCTTCGGCTTCGGCGCCGGCGGGGACCTCGACGACCTTGCGGATCGGCTCACCACCGTCGATGTCGAGCGTGACTTCGCAGGTCGCCGTAGCGGTGCCAAGGTTCTGCAAGGTCGCGATCACCTCAGCCGGGGTCTTCTCGACGGCCGCGGGGTCGGTGAGCCTGAGGTCGGTAATCTGTACGTTTTCGAGGGTGCCGCCGCGGCCGTCGGCCATCGGCCCGGTGTCGATCAGGTGCAGCGTCAGGCCGTCCCGGCTCTGCAGCTGTTCGAACAAGTCTCGCAGCGTGTCGTCCAGCGCCGGGCCAGCCGGCTCGTCCGACGCGGCGACGGCGTCACCAAGGCTGCGCAGCTGCAGATCCGTGAGCACGTAGACCTGGGTGAGCGAATCGTCGGCCTCGGCGAGGGCGTCGACGACCTGTGAGACGGCCTCGTCTAGCCCGGCAGCGGCGTCGTCTGGTTTGGAAGCCTCAAGCCACGCGGCCTTGGACGAGGCGATGTCGAGGTCTTCGCGCACCAGGAAGCGCGTGCGCACGCCGGCGCGCACGAGGGTGACCTTGTCGTTGCGGTTCGGGTTGCGCTCGAACCGGTCGAGAGCCCGCTCGATCAGCGCTCGGCCGCGCTGATATGGCGACGGCGCTCCGTCTTGGCTGAGCCCCATGCTATAGGAGGCGTCGAGGATGAAGACGTGGTGAACCACGCCACCCCCCGTAATCAGCGAGGTCGCGGCCTCAAGGAGCGGCCTCGCGACGGCCAGCGCGAGCAGGATCGGGATCAGGCAGCGCAGCAGCAGCAGCAACAGGTTCTCGTTGCGCAGGCGGTTGCGCTGCTTTTGAAACGCTCGCAGCAGGAAGTCCATCGCCGCCCAAGGGCGACGCTTGTGGCGTTGCCTGTTCAGCAGGTGGATCAGCAGCGGGACAGCAAACAAGAGCGTGCCCGCCAGCAGGGCTGGGTTCAGGAACTGCACGCTCGTTGGCTACTTATTGCGCTTTCCGCGCGCTGCTCGCGCGCTCAGGTAGGACGTCAGCACGACGTCTAAGGGGTTCATGGTGTCAATCCGCACATAGTCGATGCGCTGTGATAGGCACCCTTTGCGCAGCTCTTCCGCGTGGCTGTTGACCTCTGAGAGGTAGGCGTCGCGCAGCGACTTGGGGTCGCACAAGAGCTCGGGGAGCTGCTCCATGCCTTCGAACATCGTCATCCGTTCGAAGGGGAACTCGAGCTCGTCGTGATCCATGACGTGGAACACGACGATGTCGTGGCCGCGGCTTCGGATCTCGCGCAGCCCTTGAATGACGGTGGCGGGCTCGTCAAAGAGGTCGCTAAAGATCATCACCATGCCGCGTTGGCGCAGCTGGCCGGCGAGCTCGTGGAGCACCGCGCCGATGCTGGTCTTCTGCTCGCGCGCCCCTGCTTTTTCGAGCGTTTGGAAAAGGTTGCCGAGGCTCTGCCGCGTGTTCGAGGGCGGCACCTGCGTCGCGATGGTCTCGTCAAACAGCGTAAGGCCGACCGCGTCGGCCTGCTGTTGGATCATGTAGGCCAACGACGCACACGCCGTAGCGCCGTAGTCGAACTTCGACATCATCTCGTCGGCTGCGTAGTTCATCGACTCAGACTGGTCGAGGAACAGGTGGCAGCGGAGGTTGGTCTCCTCTTCGTACTGCTTGATGACGAAGCGGTCGGACTTGGCAAAGATCTTCCAGTCGAGGTGCCGGAGGTCGTCGCCCGGGACATATTCACGGTGCTGGGCGAACTCGACCGAGAAGCCCCGGTACGGGGACTTATGCATGCCGGTCACGAAGCCCTCGACGACCAGGCGTGCCCGGAGCTCCAGCCGCGCGACCTTGTCGAGGACGCGCGGGTCAAGGTAGTTGGTGGTTGCGTCGGTCATGCTGGCTAGCAGTCGTGCGGGCTCGCGCCAACCGTTTACTGGGAGACGACCTTGGGCAGCTTGCCGTCGCTCAGCACGGCGCTGTCATTCGGCTGCGTCTCGTCCAGCAGGCGCTCGATGACCTTGTCGGTGGTCACGCCGTCGGCCTCTGCCGCGAAGCTGGTGATCAGGCGGTGCCGCAGCACCGGCTTGGCGACCGCGCGGATGTCCTCGGCGGCGACGTAGAATCGACCCTGGAGCAGCGCGTGCGCCTTGGCGCCGAGCACGAGATTTTGGCTGGCGCGGGGACCTGCGCCCCACTGCAGCCATTCGTTCACCCACTCGGGGGCGTCCCCGGTTGTTAGGCGCGTTTGGCGCGTGATGCGCAGGGCGTAGTCGAGGACGGCATCTGCGATCGGGACGCGCCGTACGATGGTCTGGAGGTTGGCGATCTCTTCGGCGTCGAGCACCGCTTGAATCTCGACGTCCCGATCTTCGGTGGTGCGACGCAGGATCTCGCGCTCCTCGTCCGCGTTCGGGTAGTCAACTTTTACCATGAACATGAAGCGATCGAGCTGTGCCTCCGGCAGCGGGTAGGTGCCTTCTTGCTCGATGGGGTTCTGGGTGGCTAGCACGAAGAACGGCTTCGTCAACACGTGCTGTTGGCCCGCGACCGTGACTTGATACTCCTGCATCGCCTCGAGCAGCGCGGCTTGGGTCTTCGGCGGCGTTCGGTTGATCTCGTCGGCGAGGATGACGTTGGCGAAGATCGGCCCCGGGAGGAACTTGAACTCGCGCTGCCCTGAGGCCTTGTCCTCTTGAATGACCTCTGTGCCGGTGATGTCCGTCGGCATGAGGTCGGGCGTGAACTGGATCCGGTTGAAGTCCAGGGAGAGCACTCGGGACAGCGTCGAGATCAGCAGGGTCTTGGCGAGCCCCGGCACGCCGATCAGCAGGCAGTGTCCGCGGCAGAACAGCGCCATGAACAGCTCGTCGATGACGTGGTCTTGCCCGACAATGACCTTTTTAATCTCCTCCTTCATGGAGGTGTAGGCGGTGCGGAGCTTCTCGACCTGCTCGAGGTCCTGTTGGCTGGGTTCTTGGCTCATGGCTTCAGGTGGGGTCGTTGGCGTCGGGGAGCGTCCACGCGCTGCCTTGCCTTATCTTGTTCGCGGCGTCTTGGGTCTACGGATGCGGATGTGGGGGAGTGTTGCGTGCGTGCACAGAGGACGAATGTCGGCGGAAGGGACTTCAGCACTTCAACGGGGGGCAGCTGGCTTGCCCTGATCGTCGGCACGCTCGGGGTAGGCGCGGCAGAGTTCCTGCGGCGTGTAGCCGAGCTGGTCGATCGCTACGAGCAGCGCCTGCAGGTCGTATTCACTGGCGTCACCGATGCCCAGCTGGGTCTGTCGGATGGCCTCTTCGTAGCGCTGGACGAGGTCAGAGAGCTCGCCGCGGACCTCGGCGAGGCCGTCGCGCTCACGCAGCGCTGGCACGGTGTTGGCGAAGAACAACGTCAGGGCGAAGCCCAGGCTCATGAGGGCCACCCACTGGGGGAACGTGTTGTCCTTCTTTGAGCGTTCAGCCATGACCGACCCGCTCAGCGTAACCCTCTCTCGCCGGAATGGATAGCTGTCGTCGGGTTTCCAGGCCGCGGGGGCTCCTGCGGGCTGGCCGCGCGTGCTAGCTCCCCGGGCGGGTCAGCGCGCGTCGCGCCGGTATTCGTCCAGCACTTGCTTCATGATGGCGATGTCTGCGTCGAAGGTTTCCGGCAGCAGCGGGCCAAAAGAGAAGCGGAAGAACGACTCATAGGGGCAACGGTAGGTTGGGTCCTTGCTGTGCGGTCGCGCCATGTCGCAGTCGAAGCCCTTGAGGATCGCGGCGCCGTGCTTGAACAACCGCCGGTTGAGTTCGTCGGCGTTGAGGCCGTCGGGCAGCTCGAGCCAGTGGTAGAAGCCGCCGTCGCCGGTGTGCACGGTCAGTCCCATCTCGGCGAAGGCCTCGCCGTATCGCTGGCGCTGCATACCGTAGTGGCTGGCGACCGCTTCGCGCGCCTGCGCGACCCGGCTCGGCTCGAGCAGCTCAGCGGCGTAGAGCTGAGAAGGGTGGCTGACGCCGCCCATGCCGAAGCTGGAGAAGTTCGACATCGTCTCCACGTTGCGTTTGCTCGCGATGACCCAACCGATCCGGATCCCGGGGCTCTGCAGGCCCTTGGTGCAGGCGCCAGCGAGGAACACGTTGCTGTTGTCCAAGTCCTTGACGTAGCGGATGCCGCTCACGCCTTTGGACTCGTGAAACATTTCGTAGGCCTCGTCGAGAAGGATGCCGTTGCCGGGTTGCTCGGCCATCCCGACCAGCTCCTCCAACTCAGGGCCGGCGCGGGTGTGGCCGGTCGGGTTGCTGGGGTTGGAGATAATCGGCATCAGGTGCGTCTTTGCGTTGAGCCCGGCGCGGTCGAAGTACGCCGCGTTCGGCGGGTGGAACCCGTTGTCCCGCGTGAACGGCACGACCCTCCAGTTCGTGTCCGTCTGCGTCATGATGTCCAAGTAGGCCGGCCACTCGATGTTGCCGATGCGGACCTCGACGTGGCGCTTGAGGAACGCCAGCACCGTGTAGATGCCGGGTCGTCCGCCGGCGAAGACCATCACGTTCTCCGGCGTGATGCTCGAGCCATAGAAGTTGTTGTAGTGATCGGCGATGGCTTGCCGGAGGCGCGGGTGCCCCCAGGCCTTGGGGTAGAAGCGGTCCTCCCAAGTCACCTCTACGCTCGCTGGCAGCTCGGGGCCGCCAGGCAGCGGGGTCGTTAACGGGAAGCCCTGGGACCATGGGTGCGTGCCTGGGCTGCCCATGAATTCGCCGTAGCTGTCGCAGAATGCGTAGAGCGTCTCGTAGATGCCCATGGGCGGGCAGTTGTCGGACAGGAAGGATTCGCGCTTCATGGTGGCGGGCGTAGGTTTCGTCGTTACAGGCTGTATTCCGCAGAATCGCCGAGCAGCTCCTCGATGCGGAGCAGCTGGTTGTATTTCGCGACCCGGTCACTCCGGCACGGCGCGCCTGTCTTGATTTGGCCCGTGCCGCAGGCGACGGCGAGGTCTGCGATGATGCTGTCTTCGGTCTCGCCAGAGCGGTGGGACATGACGGAGGTGAAGCCGTGGTCGTGGGCGAGGCTGATCGCGTCCATGGTCTCGGTGAGCGTGCCGATCTGGTTCACCTTGATCAGGATGGAGTTGCCGCAGCCGTCTTCGATGCCGCGAGCCAACCGGTCCGTGTTGGTGACGAACAGGTCGTCGCCGACCAGCTGGACGTCGTTGCCGACGGCGTCGGTCAGCTCCTTCCAGCCCGCCCAGTCGTCCTCAGCCATGCCGTCTTCAATCGAGAAGATGGGGAAGTCCGAGCACCACTGACGGTAGAGCTCGACCATGGCCTTGCGATTGTAGGACTTGCCTTCACCCGCGAACTTGTACTTGCCGCGCGCGTAGATTTCTGTGGCGGCGGCGTCCAACGCGAGCATGACATCGGAGCCTGGCTTGTAGCCGGCCTTCTTGATGGCCGCGACGATGACCTCAAACGCGGCGGCGTTGCTCTCAAGGTCTGGCGCGAAGCCGCCTTCATCGCCGACTGCCGTCATCAGCTTGCGCTTCTTCAGCTCGGCTTTGAGCGCGTGGAAGACCTCCGTTCCCATCCGCAGCCCCTCCGTGAAGGACGCGGCGCCGACCGGCATCACCATGAACTCCTGGAAGTCGACGTTGTTGTCGGCGTGCATGCCCCCGTTGAGGATGTTCATCATCGGGACCGGCAGCTTGCGTGCTTGGGCGCCGCCGATGTAGCGGAACAGCGGCAGGCCGAACTCCTGTGATGCCGCCTTGGCGCAGGCGAGCGATGCGCCGAGGATGGCGTTGGCGCCGAGCTTGCCTTTGTTTTCGGTGCCGTCGGCCTCGACGAGCGCTTGGTCGCACAGGTATTGCTCGTCGGCGGGCATGCCGACCAGTGCCTCCGCGATCTTCTTGTTCACGTGCTTGACCGCTTTGAGCACGCCTTTGCCGCCGTAGCGCTTCTTGTCGCCGTCGCGCAGTTCGACGGCTTCATGGGCTCCGGTGCTGGCGCCGGACGGCACCATGGCGCGGCCGCTGGCCCCGGACTCGAGGTGGACTTCGACTTCTACGGTGGGATTGCCGCGCGAGTCGAGGACTTCGCGACCTTGGACGTGGACGATCGTGGACATTTGCCTATGGGATAACGGGTTAGTGGACGCGGGCGCAAGCTCAGACCCAGCTGTTCGTGAGCAACTCGCCCATGCCTCCCGCTCCGGGCACGATGTAGTGCACATCGTTCAGCCCACGCTCCTCGTCGGGGTGCGTCCCTGGCTGCGATGCCAGCGCGCGCTCGGACGAGAGGCCGCGGTCGAGTCGCCCGGCGAACACGCGGACCTCAGGGTGCGCGCATGCAACTCGCTGCACGGCTTCGGGAGTCACCATCAAGTGCATCGCGCACAGCGCGCGCGGGCCGCCGCCGGAGAGGCTGTGGTAGACGTCGACCGCGCGGCAGACGGTGCTGCCCGTCGCGCCCATGGGGTCTGGCAGCAACACAACCGCGTCTTCGACGGAGCCGCCGAGCTTGCTGCCGTCGAGGCGGACGCCGACGACGCGGCCATCGGCAGCCGTCTCACGCGACATGTTGAGCGTGTCGAGCCGCACGTTTTCGGGGGGCAGCACCTGCACCGCTGCTTCATAGCAAGCCTGCGCCGGCAGCATCCCCGCGCGGATCACAGAGCAGATGACCAGCTTGGTCTGCCTGCAAAGCATCTCCCCTGCGGCGACGGCGCCGGGCTCCTGCGCCGTCATCCTGGTCGGGTGCCGCTGTGAGGTCCTCGGGAACTCGGTCGCCAACACCTCGTGCAGGAGGCGCTGGTAGCCGCTGCGTACGAGCGTCGGCAGCTCGGCCGTGTTGACGTCCGGGTGCCCGATCCGGGCGAGCAGCGTCGTCAAGAAGGGGTCGTCGAACAGCCGGATGTTGGGCCCGTAGGCGTGCGCGAGCAAATCGACCATAGCGCCACGATAACCTTCGGCCGGTGTCCTGGCAGCTTGTTCTGCTGAGGGGGGGCCGTTCGCGTCGCGCCCGCGTCGAGTATGGTGGGCGGCGCAATGTTGGCAGCGTTATGGAGTGCCGTGGTCCTCGTGGCCGCCCCGCAGGGCCTCGGCGGCGAGGCGCCCGAGGGGCTGACCGTCGTGGTCGCGGACGTCGGCCAAGGAGACGGCATCGTCATCCAGGCGCCCGACGGGGTGGTCCACTGCATCGACGCCGGGCCAAGCGGCCAGGGCGCCGCGACCATATTGCCGCTGATCACGTCGCTGCAGCCGACCGGCTACGGCTACGTCGTCTGCTCGCACTACCACTCCGACCACCTCGGCGGCCTGGACACCGTCTTGAACGCGCTGCCGTTTCAGGTCGCGCTGGATCGCGGCAACGTCAGCGTAGGCGGCACCTCCAGCTTCAACAGCTACGTCGCAGCTGCAGGGGCCCGACGCCAGTCGGTCGCCGTCGGCGGAGTCTACGCGCTCGGCGGCGGCGCCACCATGACGTGCATCGCAGCCAACGGGGCGGTCGCAGGCGGTGGGTTCGTGAACCCTGCGCAGGCCCAGGAAGAGAACGCGCGCTCCGTCGTGATGCGGATTGACTACGGCGACTTCTCGATGTGGCTCGGCGGCGACTTGACGGGCGGCGGCAACGGCACCGCGAACGTCGAGGGGCCCGCGGCTCTCGCCTGCGGCGACGTCGACGTCTACAAGCTCAACCACCACGGCTCCAATACGTCGACCAACACGACGTTTGTGCAAGTGCTCGACCCCGAGCTGGCCGTGGTGAGTTGCGGTCAGGGCAACCCCTACGGCCACCCGACCACGACCGTGGTCAATCGCCTGAACCAGGCCTTGGCCGCTCGCGCCTTGATGTCGACGACCGTCGGCAGCGCTAACACTGTGGGGTTCGGAGTGACGGGGAGCCTGCGGATCGACACCGACGGCCAGCGCTACCGCGCGACAGCGGCGAACGGTGACTTCCTGGACTTCTTCTGCGACGAGGTCGCGCCAGCGCCGATCGCGCCAGGCGACCTGCGCGTCAGCGAGCTGCAACGCAACCCGTCGGTCGTCCCAGACAGCAACGGCGAATACATAGAAGTGGTCAACGTCGGCCCGACGCCGGTGGCCCTCGACGGGCTGCAGCTGAGCGATAATTCGGGCACCGTTACGCTGGCGAGCAACTATCAGCTGATCCCCGGCCGCGCGATGCTGTTCCAGCGAGACGGCGCCCCCAGCCGTAACGGCGGGCAACCCTTGGGCGCCGCGCTGCCCTTCGGCGCGATCGCGCTCTCCAACACAACGGACTCGGTGACGCTCCGCAGCGGGTCGGTCGTGGTCGACAGCGTGGCCTACAGCGCGGGCTTCCCCGGCGGCAACGGCGTCGCCGCAGAGCGCGTCGACCTTGAGCGGGGCCCAGGTGTTCCAGGAGCCTGGAACTTCGCGAACGCTGTCGCTCCCTACGGCAGCGGGGACCGCGGCACGCCAGGCGCACGCAACAGCGCCGACGCCACCGACTACCCGATCGACATGGGCGTCACGACCCGCGCTGACCGGATTACGCTGCACGCGACCGCGCTGGATGAAGCGCTGCAGTTCAGCCTGATCGGGCTGAGCTATGGCAGCACGCCGGGGATCCTTTACGGGGGCGCGGTGCTGCCGCTCAACAGCGACTCGCTCTTCCAGTCCACGTTCGGCTTCGATGGCTTGATCGCGCTGGTGCCGCTCTCTGGGTATCGTTCCACGGACATCATCCTGCCGAACCCGAACCCCGTGGCGGGCCTCCAGATGGTCGCGGTTCACATCGTTCTCGACTTTCAACTCAGCCTCCGCGGCGCGTCAGGGCCTGCGGTGTTCTTCACGCCCTGACAGCTTTGACCAACAGTTCCTCCACTCCTCCGTCGTCGCCGCCGTTCCGCTGCATGTTCTCCGCTGCGGACATCGCCCGGCGCAGTCACGAGCTCCTCCGCGAGCTTCAGGAAGCTCTTGGAGACGCGCCGCCGTGCTTAGCGCAGGTGGTCGAGGGGGCGCGCCCATTCGCGGGCTTGATCCGCCGAGGATTTCCCGCTGCCGCGCTGCACGAGGTGCGCGCGAAGTCCTACGAAGGAACGGTCAGCACGGGGGAGGTTCGCGTTGACATGTTGGGCGGCTTTGGCCCTGAGCACGTCGAGGGGCGTCAGGTCGTGCTGATCGAGGACATCGTCGACACGGGGCGCACCGTCGCGGCCCTCCGCGAGCGCTTTGGCGCGCTCGGGGCGTCCGGCGTGCGGATGGTCTCGCTGCTGAGCAAGCCGTCGCGGCGCGTCGTCGACGTCGAGGTCGAGCACGTCGGCTTCGAGATCCCTGATGAGTTCGTCATCGGCTTCGGCATGGATCTGGACGAGCGCTACAGAGATCTGCCCGACGTCGTCGTCTACGACGCCGGCGTTGAGCGAGCGTTCACGTCGACCGAAGCCTGAGCGATCTGGCGCGCAAGCTCCATCACGCTGAGCGGGGAGCTGCCCTCGGCCTTGTTGTTGACCACGACGGTCATCTCCTCATCGCGGCCGGCGGCGTCATAGGCCATAGCCGCGATGTCGCCGCGAGCCTCTGCGTCGCGGTCCACGAGCGCTCCGAACGGCTCGTAGCGGTCTTTGGCCTGCTGGTAGCTTAGGCCGCGGCGCAGCATCCAGCGCACGGTGACTGGGCCGTCCAGCGGCGCCAGGGCCCGCTGTTTCGCAAGCGAGGGCATGCGCGGGTGGACGACGTAGCCGTGGTGGGCGCCGGCGTCACGGAGCGAGGCGACATAACGGGGTGTGAACAGCGCCGCGTCGCGGACCTCGACGACATAGCGCAGGCCGCGTGGCAAGCAGGTCAAGAACCCGTGTAAGCGGTCGGCGAAGGCCTCGGGGCGCGCGGTCGTGTCCTCGCCCTGCGGCGGGAACTGCAGCAGCAGCGGCCCGAGCTTGGCGCCGAGTCCGTCTGTGGCCGGGGCCACGCAGCGATCGGCCGCGCAGTTCGCGTCAAGGTAGTTGGGGTTGAGCCCGGCGCGGCCCCGCAGCTGCGGCGTCGTGATCTCTTCCCAGGCCTTGACCAGGAAACGGAACGAGTCGGGGACCTGCTCTGCATAGTCAAAGAAGGCAGACTTTGGGATCGGCGCATAAAACGTGCGGTCGACGCCGACCGTGCGAAGCAGCGGGTGTTGGCTGTAGGCGGGCAGCCCATGCTTGCTTAGGTGACGCTTGGCCGCGCCGGCCGCGTAGACGAGCCCGCGCCATCCTTCGAACGCCCAGGAAGACGTGCCCAGGCGGAGCTTAGGGTGCAGCTTTGCTGCGACCTGCTCCGTGGCCTCCTCGACCGGGGCCGGGGCCACTTTGGGCGCGCTGGTCCTCGGGTCCTCGGGCGGCCCGAAGAGGCCGCCTTGGCGTGGCGGCGCGCGGTCCTCGGGGGCGCTCACGCGCTTCGCGACGACGGCGACAGCATCAGACGCCCAACTCCGCGAGCAGGTGGGGCGCTGGCTGGACCTCTTCCATCACCCACAAGACGTAGCGGAAGTCGCAGACGACGTTGCGTGATCGATCTGGGTTCCAGCCGAAGTCTCCGGCGACGTTCTCGAAGACCCGATCGAAGTTGAGCCCGATCAACTCGCCGCGTCCGTTGACGACTGGCGAGCCAGAGTTGCCGCCGGTGGTGTCGCCGTTGGTGAGGAAGCAGACTGGCACGTCGCCGAGGTGCGGCACGACCCAGCGACTCTGCATCCTGTTCTCAGCTGCCGCCAAGAGCTGCGCCGGGTTGTTGAACGGCGCCTCGCCGGTCTCTTTTTGCAGCAGCCCCGCGACAGTGGTCTGAGGCTTATAAAGAACGCCGTCACGCGGCTCGTAGCTCTTGACCTCGGCGATCGACACGCGCAGCGTGCTGTTGGCGTCTGGATAGAACGAGGTGCCACGGAAGGCTTCTTGGGCTGCGATCCAGCGCCGCCCTACGTCGAGCTTGCGGCCGTCGCGAGTCTTGCGGCGCTGCAGCCACTGTTGGTATTCGCCGTGGATGCCCCTGGCTAAGACGATCAAGGGGTCCTCGCTCGCCATCAACGCGTCGCGTCCAGCGCCGAACAGGTCGGCGCGCTTGGCGCCGTCAAACATCTGCGTTGTGGCGAAGACGGTGTCGAGGACGGCTTGACCTCCGTCACCGAGGATCTCTGTCCCCGCCAAGCGCTGCGCCGCGCTGACCTTCGACCACTCCTCGAAGAGCACGCGCATCATCGGCCGTTGGATCAGCTCCAGGTCGGCCTCGATGTCGGTGCCGCTGATCATCGCGAGCCCGCGCTGGCTGATCTTGCCGCCGCCCGCGACCGCGCCGGTCGCCTGCATCAGCATGTCAAACAGCGCGATGTTGTCGCGCAGCACGGCCACGAACCACATGTTGGTGTCCTTCTCGATGACGGCAGCCTCTTGCTCGGCATCGGCCAGCATCATCTCAAGCAGCGCCTTGTTGTCGGGTGACGCTTCGGTGAGCTGGGCCTCTTCGCGCAGCTTGCGCGCGACGACGGCGTTGTTCTTCAGGCCAAAGATCATGCCTGCGGCGTTCTTCTGGATGTTGGCGAGTCGCTTCTTGCCGCTGACGACCTGCAGCGCCATCTCCTCGCTGGTGGCGCCCGCCTGCGCGAGCACGTCGATCGCCTTGGTCAGCACGCGCAGGCGCGCCGGGAACACGTAGCCTTCCTGGGTCGCCACCCCGCCGCTGGTCTTGTATCGCTGGGTGCTGCCTGGGTAGCCCATGATGATCGCGAGGTCGCCCTCTTGGATCGGCGCGGTCGCGGTCTTGAGGAAGTGCTCGGGTTGGAACGGGACGTTGTCCTTGTCGTGGTCTCGCACCGAGCCGTCGGGCGCGACGTAGGCGCGGAAGAAGGTGAAGTCGCCCGTGTGACGCGGCCACTCCCAGTTGTCAACGTCGCCGCCGAACTCGCCAACGGCGCGCGGCGGCGCATAGACCAGGCGCACGTCGCGGATCTGCGTCCGGAAGTACAGGTGGTATTCCTTGCCCTCGAGGAAGGACGCGACCGAGCACTTGGTGTTCGGTTCGCTGCGCTCGCCCTCCGCGACCATGCGCGCAATCGCCTGTTGGGTGACGCGCCAGCGGTCCAGGTCGGTTGTGGCGGCGGCTTGAGCCTCGTGCACCTTGTCCGTGACGTTTTCAATCCGCTTCAACACCGTGGCGACCATTCCGGGCGCGGGCAGTTCTTCGCCGCGCGCGGCGGCCGTGAAGCCGTCGCGCAGGTGGTTGGACTCCGGCGTGCTGAGCGCGCTGACGGCGCCGAATCCGCAGTGATGGTTCGTCACCATCAAGCCGTCCTTGCTGACGAAGGACGCGGTGCAGCCGTTGATCTGGACGGTGGCCGACAGCACGCCGCCCTTCTCCGGGTGCCAGAACTCGTCCTTGGTCATCTCCATCCCGCGGGCTTTCAGCGCGGCCCAGTCCATATTGCGGACTTGGGTTGGGAGCCACTGGCCCTCGTCGGGCAGCAAGGTGACGGCGGCGAGGACGGTCAAAAACGATCGCAACATGCAGACACATATACGGGGCATTTGGCTCTGACGCGACCGACTTGCAGGGCTTGTCGCTTGCAGGCACGCTTCTTCTCATGTCGGCCCGCTGGTTGTGTCTCGTCCTGGTCGCGGCGCTGAGCCCGTCCTTCGCCGCTTCGCAGAACTCGACGCGAAAGATCCGCCGTGCGCCGGGAGAGCTGGCCGCCAAGGCAGGCTCGGCGGTGGCTTGGCGCGACAGCGTAGAGGGAGCGCTGTCCGAGGCCGCTAAGCTCGGCAAGCCAGTATTTTGGTATGTGCCGTCGGTGCAGCGGTCCCCGATGGACCGAAAGCCTGAGGTCGACCGCTACATGATGGGCGGACCGTTCTCATGGTCGTCGGCGATCGTGCTGCTGAACCAGCACTTTGTGCCCGTCCGAGAGGTCGCCCGCGGCCCTTTGGCGCGCAAGTATGGGCTATCTCGTGGCACATACATCGAGCCGGGCTACTTGGTGCTCGATCCCGGCGGCGCCGTGCTGCGCGCGAGCCAGCAGCTGACGACGTTTCACCCCGAAGCGCTGCTCGCGCCTTTACTGAAGCTCGCCGGACAGCCTCAGCCGCGGTTCGCCTTCGACGGCGTCCAGCCTGATACTGTCGACGCCGTGCGTGCCGGCGACTGGGGCGGCGTGCTCGCGACCCTCGGCGATCAGGTCGGTGAGTCCGCGCCGCCTGCGCAGCAGTGGCTGCGCGGCGCCGCCTTGTTCCGCACCGGGCGTCGCGCGGACGCCGTCGACGCGTGGCGCGATCTAACGATGTCACGGCCCAAGCATCCCCTCGCGTGGAAGGCCGCGCTGGAGATGGAAGGGCACGGGCCATTTGTGCACGGCTTCGAGGTCTACGGTCGGCTCCCCGCGGGCGCCATGTCTGGCGACGCGGTGGGCAGCCAGTGCCCTGAGGGCGTCTACCAAGAAGAGGAGCTGTGGCAGCGGTCTCTGCGGTTTTTGGCGGGGGCTTGCGACGAAGATGGAGTGTATCGCGACAGCATCTACGACTTTGGCGGGACGGACGGCCTGCCCAACGTCTACGCAGCCGTGACGTGCCTCGTCGGCGAGGCCATGCTGGCCGCGACCGCGCGCGCGAGGCGCGGCGAGCTCAAGCTCGAAGAGGGGCTGGTCGCACGCCTGGAGGCGCTGCTAGGGAGAATGCGCGAGAACGCGATCCGCGCTGATTGGTTGGCGCTCTCTGATCGAGACGAGATCGTATGGGCGCGCGCCTATGCCTTGCGCTTTCTTGAGGCGTGGAAGCGCCGTCGTAGCGCGGATGATGCGGCGGTCGCGCCAGGCATCCGTCGAGGCGTCGCCGCGCTGATCGCGCTGCAACCGGAAACCGGCGTCTGGTTCCACGAATATGGCAACCCGTTCGCGATCGCGACGTCGCTCCAGGCGCTCTACGGCGCCCGGGCGGCTGGCTTCGAGGTGCCGCAGGCCAACATCGACAAAGGCCTCAAGGCGTTGGCCTACAACCGCACCGAGGGCGGCGCGTTCAGCTATAGCCAGACGCGCCCCGGGCGGAGGCCGCGCGCCTCAGAGGAGGCCGCCGCAGGCCGGATGCCGCTCTGTGAGTTGGCTCTTTATCTTTTCGGCGCTAGCGATCAGCGAAAGTTGGCTGCCGCGATCGAGGCGGGTGAGCGCCATCATGGCCTGCTGGCGGAGGTCCGCAAATACGACGACCACGCCAACCGTTACGGCTACGGCGGCTTCTTTTTCTGGTTCGACATGCTCGGGCGCGCCGAGGCCATCGCCGAACTGCAGGACGCGGCGCAGCGGCGTCGGCTAGCCGGAGACCTCTACCGACGTGTTTTGAGGCTGCCGGAGGTGGATGGGTGCTTCGTCGACAGCCACGAGCTGGGACGGAGCTACGGCACCGCCATGGCGCTGTTGTGCTTCGACACCCTGGCGCGGGCAGCGCGCTGAGGTCTCTGTCGAGGTGCTCGCGGCGGCCAAAGCCGCGAATCATGCATGGTGTTGACCTCTGATTGGTGCTAGGGAGCCCGCGTCTGGTAAACCATCCATCGTGCTAAAGACCCCGACGCTACGGATCCTGTGGATTTGGCTGGCGGCCGCCTGCTTGGCAGCCTGCGGCGGCCCCGTGTCGCGCGTCGACTGGGACGACAGCGGCGCGCAGCAGCAGACAGCCGAGGCGCCTCAGGTGTTGGTGGTCAACTTGACCGGGATGCTCGGCACGACGGAGCTCGCGCGCTGTCACCGCGCGCTCCGCGAGGCCGAAGAGCGCGGCTGCACCTACGTCGTGTTCCGCCTTCAGGACGCGGGGAGCATTGGTGAAGACCCGGGGGACCTGCAGAGCCTGTTTGACGCTGTCCAGGCCAGCGAGGTCGCGACGATCGCCGTTCTCCGTGGCCGGGTCACGCAGGGCGCGGCCGCGCTCGCACTCGTCGTAGGCCAGGTCTTCTGTCTGCGCGGCGTCGCGTGGGGCGAGGTGGAGGACCAGGGCCGCGAGCTTGAGGACTACCTGACCGCCGACCCGGACTCGGCCCTGAGCTCCCGCCTCGACGCCTTGCGCGCCGTCATGGAGCAGCGCTTGGACGCGCGGAGCACCGCGCTTCGCGCGGACGCTCGCAAGCTGGCGCTGGCGATGGTGGATCCGCGGGTCCAACTGATCCGCGCGACCGTGCGCGAGGGCGGGTTGGAGCGCTCGCGGATCCTCGACGCCGACGAGCTCGCTGCGCTGCAGAAGCGATCCCAAGAACAAGGCGGTCCGGCGATCTTCGGGGACACGCCGTTGACCCGGCCGCTCAGCGTCGACGCGCAGACCGCCGAAGAATATGGGCTCTCTGCTGGCACGCTCGACGGGTTCTCGCAGCTAGCCGAGGTGATCGCCGTAAGCCGTGACTCCGTCGGCGAGTTGGCCGTGAACTGGGCAGAGAAGATGGTCGCGTGGCTGGAGCTGCTGCAACCGTTCTTGCTCGCGGCCGGATTCCTGCTGCTGTTGATTGAGGTGAAGACCGCGGGGACGGGCTTGCCTGGCTTGCTCGGCTGCGTGTTTTTGGGCTTCGCGCTGTTCTACAGCTACCTCGTCGGCCTCGCGGAGATCACCGAGATCCTGGTCTTCTTTTTGGGCCTCGCCGCGATCGCGGTCGAACTCTTCGTCTTGCCGGGGATGATCATCTTCGGCGTCGTTGGTTTCTTGTGCCTGATCCTCTCGCTGGTGCTGAGCCAGCAGTCCTTCGTGGTGCCGTCCAACGTGGTAGAGCAGGACGTCTTGTTCTGGAACCTCGCGAGCCTGCTGAGCTTGTTCGCGGTCGTCGGCGTCCTGGGCTTCTTCACCTGGCGGCTGCTGCCGCGGATCCCGGTCTTCAACGGGATGATGCTGGCTGGCCCCGCTGGGCGTCGCGTGCCGCCGAGCAACAGCGTGCCGAGTGAGCTAGGCCTCCGATATGATCGGCTCGCGTCGCTGGTCGGCCGCGTCGGGACCGCCGCGACCGTGCTGCGACCCGCGGGCGTAATGGAGATCGACGATGACCGCGTGGACGTCGTCACCGAGGGCGAGTTCCTCGAGGCTGGGCAGCGACTCCGCGTGCTCTACGTGCGCGGCAGCCGCGTCGTCGTCGGGGCGGAAGGTGAAGACGCCGCTGCCGCGCGGCGCGACCGCGCGGGCGAAGACGGCAGCGTTGGACTGGTCTTCTTGCTGGTCACCCTAGGTCTGTTGCTGATCTTCCTCGAGGTCTTGTTCGTCTCGATGGGGGCGCTCGGGATCGCCGCTGCTGGGTGCTTGCTCGGGTCGATTTTTTTGGCGTTCCAGGAGTCGATCAGCTTCGGCTATTCCTTGACGCTGTTCGAGGCCGTCGCGGCTCCGGTCGTCTTCTTCCTCTCGTTTAAGATCTTGCCGAAAACTCCGTTCGGCAAGCGCTTGATCCTGGCGGGGCCGCCCACCGACGGCACGGCTGGCGCCGCGGACGCCTCGCTCAATAGCCTTGCGGGCAAGCGCGGCCCTACGTTGAGCCCGCTGCGTCCTGCGGGTTATGCGCGGATCGAAGGACGAAAGGTGGACGTCGTCACGCGCGGAGAGATGATTGAAGCGGACGTCGAGGTGGTCGTGATCGAAGTCGCTGCGAACCGTGTCGTGGTCGCAGCTGTCAAGCCACCCGAAGACGGCAGCCAAGCCTGACCTGCTGTCAAAGGGCAGCAACACCCACGAGAAAGCTATGTTCGGAATGATCGCCAAAGAGTTAGGGAACAACATTGGAACTTGGATCCTCGGCGGGCTGCTGCTGCTGTTCGTCGTCCTGGTCTTGGTGCTGCTGAAGTTCATCAACCTCTGGGTCCAGGCCTACATGTCGGGGACCAAGATCGGGCTGTTCCAGCTCGTCGGCATGTCGCTTCGCAAGGTCAACCCGACCGTGATCGTGCGCGGCGCGATCTCGGCGACGCAGGCGGGGCTGCCGCTGAACGTGCGCGACCTCGAAGCCCACTACCTCGCCGGCGGTAGGGTCCTGAACGTCGTGCAGGCGTTGATCGCGGCGGACCGCGCGCAGCTGAACCTGGACTTCCGCCAGGCCGCGGCGATCGACCTCGCGGGGCGAGACGTGCTGGACGCGGTCCAGACGTGCGTGAACCCAAAGGTCATCGACTGTCCGCAGAACGCCAAGGTCGCCGCGATGGCCATGGACGGCATCCAGGTGATGGCGAAGGCGCGCGTCACGGTCCGCACCAACATCCAGCGACTGGTCGGCGGCGCCACCGAAGAGACGATCATCGCGCGCGTCGGTGAGGGCATCGTGTCCACGATCGGTTCCTCGAACACGCACAAGCAAGTGCTCGAGAACCCGGACCGGATCTCCAAGGGCGTCCTGGCCAAGGGGCTGGACGCTGGCACCGCGTTCGAGATCCTCTCGATCGACATCGCGGACGTCGACATCGGCGACAACATCGGCGCGCGGCTGCAGGCTGACCAAGCGGAAGCAGACAAGCGCGTCGCGCAAGCTGCGGCAGAGTCGCGACGCGCGATGGCGGTAGCAGCCGAACAGGAGAACGTCGCCGAGATCGCAGCTAACCGCGCCAAGCTCGTCTTGGCAGAGGCGGAGGTGCCAAAGGCGATGGCCGACGCGTTCCGAGGCGGCAACCTCGGCATTCTGGATTACCAGAAGATCAAGAACATCGAGGCCGACACGCGGATGCGCTCAGGTATCGCCGCGGGCGAAGAGGCTCACCTCGAGTCGGAGGAAGAGCGCAAGAAGATGCCGGGTCAGGAATGATCCGGGCGTGTCTTCGCGACGACGCCTAGCGACATAACCTTGCTGAACCCCGAGGAGACGCTGTGGACAAGCTGATCGAACTGCTGTTTCGCGAGCCGCTGCTGCTACTTGTGGTCGGCGCGTGGGTCTTTGGATTGATCGGCAACGCCACCAAGGCCAAGAAAAAGCGCCCCACCCGGACACGCGCGCCATCATCCTCCCAGGCGCCGTCCACCCAGGCAAAGATCGCGGACGCGGTCCAGAAGCCGGTCGTTGACCGCAGGGCAGGCGTCGCCTTGCAGCCGAAAGCGACCCGCTCGAAGTCTCGCGCAGCCCAGACGGCGCAACCGGCGCCGCCGGCGCCTGCTGCCCGCAGACGACCTGTGCTGGCGGGGAGCAGCGCGCAAACTCCCGAGCAGATCGCGCAGGAGATGCGGCGCGTGCTGGGCCTCGACGCGGGCGCGCCGCGCCAGCCAGCAGCGCAAGCTTCGCTCGCGAAGGAGCCCGACGTCCCTCCGATACCGAGGCAGCGCCAGCGCGCGCCGGGTGTCGCGAGCCCCGCAGCCGCCAAGCGCCGCCTGCAGACGCGCGTAGACCCGCACGTAGGGGAGCGCATCCGCGACCGGCACATGGAGGCCTCCAAAGTGGGCGCCTCCCGTGCGGGACGCGGCGCGATCGGCGGCTTAGGGGGACGTGTGCAAAAGCAGAAGCGCGCGGCGGTGCGCGCCAGCCGCTACTCGCTCGACGACCTCCGCAAAGCGGTCGTCATCAACGAGATCCTGAGCCCGCCCGTGAGCCTGCGGCCTCACGAAGAGCGTCGTCCTGGCTGAGACGCTCCGTCTGCATTCACAACGTGAGCAGGCCGCTCGCGCGCGCTATTTCTTCGCTCGTCGCGGTCCCCGGCGCAACGGGGCGGCGGGCTCGTCCGGCATACGTCCGCGTCGATCGGACTTCTTGAACGCCGCCCACAGGTCGGGGTCGATCACCGGCCGCTGCTCGGCGTCCGCGACCTCGAAGCCAATGTCGTAGACGTAGCGAGCGACCCGCAGCAGCTTGGGGTAATCAATCTTGTCAGGCGTGTCGGTCGGTTGGTGGTAGTCCTTGTGGATCCCCGTGAAGAAGAACGCGATCGGCACGCCTTTGTAGGCGAAGTTCGCGTGGTCGCTCCTGGTGAATAAGCTCTCCTGGTCAAACTCGATCTCGAAGCCGGCGCGCTCGTTGGTCGCCATGCAAACGTCGTGGAGCTGAGAGGACATCTTCTGGGTTCCTACGAGGTGCAGCACGTTGCGGTTCTCTTCCGCGGTCTCGCCGCGGTTGACGAGCCGGCCACCGTCTCTGGACTCTTCCTCGCTGCGTCCGATCATGTCCATCTGCAGTTCAGCGGCGATTGAGCTGAGCGGAACGGGGCAGTTGTCGACGAAGTAGCGCGACCCGATCAATCCGCGCTCTTCCGCGGAGAAGCACACAAACAGGATGCTGCGCCTCGGGCGGACCTCGTTCTCGGCGAACATTTGCGCGACCGCCATCACGCCGGTCGTGCCGCTGCCGTCGTCGTCGGCGCCAGGGTAGATGGTGCCGCGGCGCTCACCGAGGTGATCGAGGTGGCTGCCGATGACCACGTATTCGTCCTTTAGGGTCGGGTCGCGGCCCTCTAGCACGCCCCACACGTTCATCGCGGGCGCGTCGGCGGCGGCGACA
>NYVR01000034.1 GCA_002684655.1 Planctomycetota bacterium
CGGCCGATCGCACCTTTGGCCCATACGCCCAGGATCGCAGGTGCACCGTGGAAGCCCTTGCGGCCGCCGTAGCGGCCCATGGTCCATTCGGCCCAGCCGATCGGGATCCCCAGCAGCAGCAGCGCTAGGAAGTAGGGGATCATGAAGGCGCCGCCGCCGTTCTCCGCGGCGTTACCCGGGAAGCGAAGGAAGTTGCCGAGGCCGACCGCGGAGCCGGAGACAGCGAGGATGACGCCGAGGCGCGATCCCCACTGCTGTTTGGGTTGGTTCGTCATTCCGATGCGAGAGTGCGTGTGAGTGCAGGGGACTGTCGCGTTGGGCGCGCCCGCGCGCAACGGCTACGGCGAGAATCGTCGCCTGTCAGCGTCGTCTACCGTCTCGGAGCTGCGCAGCAGCGATCGGTGCTGGGACCGAATTGATGTACATGTCGCCGCCAAGCTCGAGCCCGGCCAGCTGACCGGTGCGCGGCTGCAGCTCGAAGTGCCAGTGAAAGGTCTCGCCGTCGGCCAGGTGTCGCGCGCCGATCCGGTGGAGCCAGAGGTTGCAGTCTGGTCGGCCGAGGCCTCGGTCGAGCGCTTGGAACCACGCCAGCATCGCCTCGGCGAGCAGGTCGAGGTCGGCGTCGAAGAAGTCGCTGTGCGGATCGCGCGGCGCGAGCCACGTCTCGAACGGCAGCTTCGGCGGGTCGGGCGAGAAGGCGATGAACGCGCGGTTGGCGAACACGGCGCGGCCTTCGGACTCGGCGGAGGACGCCGTCGCCGCGATCAACGAGCGGTCGGCGCGGCGCTGTCGCTCGAGCTCGAGCTGGAGCCGCGGCGGCAGCTGTTCGAGCCCGATCACCTGGCTGTGGTTGTGGGCGATCGAAGCGCCGGCGCGCGCGCCGACGTTCTTGAACAAGAAGGCGTGCGCGATGCCTGGCTCGGACTCCATGTGCGCGACGCGTCTGCGCCACAGTTCGAGCGCGGCGCGCCAGGTCTCGAGGTCCAGTTCGCACGGGTGCTCGTGGTGCTGGGCGCCCTCGGCGATGACCTCATGGTGTTGGGTCGCGGGGTATTTGTTCTCAAAGGCCCGCGCGCGCCACGCGCCGCGCTCGTCGCGCACCGCGTCTCGCTCGGGCGGGGTGTCGGCCTCGTGGCCCAGGCAGAACGGACAGCGCGCGTCGACTTTGGACCTGCCGGTGTGCATCGGGCGCCGCTGTCGCTTGGGAGCTAGCAGGATCGGTCGTCCGGTCGTCGGGTCGACGACGGTGCGGGGGTCGGGTGCGCTCATCGTGCCAGCGCCGCTCCCGGGAACAGCTCAGCGAGCGTCGGCGACGTGCCGTCGGCGCGCGGGTAGATCCGGACGCGTCCGCGCACCTGCACCGCGGTCCCCGGCGGGTAATGCAGCGCGCGCCGTCGGGCGGAGAAGTTTTCGGAGTCAGGTGCTGGCTGCACCTCAAGCGCGCGCACGACCAGCGCGCGGTCGGTCACGGGGAGCTGCAGCGTGCCTTCGTCCGATACGACATAGCGAGCTACGAACGCGCGATCGAGGTGTGGGGGGCGCGTCTGTTCGGGCATCGTCGAGCAGGCGGTGATCACAGCCAACGAACCGAGGCTTGCACAGCGGATCGTCTGCCGCGCGTCGAGTATCATCAGCGCGATGATCGGCGGGCTCGCGGTTCGAAACAACTTGCTGTGCGTGACCTGGGCTGCTGGGCGGGGCCACGTCTTTCTATACGATCTCGACGCGCAGGAGCGAATGTCCTCCTGGACGACGCCAGTCGGTTCCTCGGGTTACTCCGACGCGGGCGGCGTCGCCATCGACGATCGCTTCCGGCTGTTCGTCGCAGACCCGAGCAACGGCTGCATCCGGCGCTACAACGCGTTCGGCCAGCACCTCGGTGACGTCGGCTTGCCGCAGCCGCGCTCCGGCGACCGGGGGCGAGATAAGCTCGGCGTGTTGGACCGGCCGCACGCGGTCGCGTGCCACCGAGACCGGCTGTGGGTGGTCATGGGGGAGCGGCCCCGACGCCGAGGCGTGCAGTGCTTCGACGTCCACGGGAAGTCGCTGCAGGCGCTCGCGGCGCGCGGCGAGCCCGGCGCGGAGTGGGCGGCGCCGCGCGGGGTCTGGTGCGATGACGCCGGGCTGCTGGTGGCCGACACGCTGCGCGGCACCTTGCAGGTGTTCCGCGTCGACGGCACCTTCGTGCAGGAGCGCGAGCTGCCCGGCCAGGGGGGCTCGCGGCCCGGCGCGCTCGTGCGTACGGCTGACGGCGCGATGGTCGTCGTCGATCACGGGGGGCCTGAGCCGCGCCTCGTCGCGTTGGCCGCCGACGGCTCGGAGGCGGCGCTGGGCGCGCTGGCGGAGACGTGCCGCGACCCCCACGCGCTGGCCCTTGACCGCAACGGCGGCTTGTTGGTGCTGGATCGCGGCGGTGAGCGCGTCGTGCGCTGGGACCCCGGGAAACAGCAAACACAGGTCCTCGTGGACCTCGCTGAGCACGACGGCGACCCCCCGGGCGGCGAGGACGGGTCGGACCGCAAGTGAAGAAAAGCCTTCGGTCGAGCGAAGATCTGAAACGGCGCGCTTGAACCGCCAGGAGTCCCTGGCCACACTATCTCCGCCGCAGGGCGCAGCGCGGATCGGTCAGCCGATCGCACACTGTTGTGGATGAGGTGTGGAAAGCCTTTCAGATCACTTCCACAGGTGAGCAAGCCACGAGATGGTTATCGGGGTCCGCGAAACGGCTTGTGGTGACGTTTTCGTTCTCACCAGTGTTCAAAGGCTGTCAAGGAACCCGGCGGGGGTTCGGCGCAGCCAAGAGGGGGGTCCTTGGACCGAATCCGAATCCGGGGTGGTCGCGGTTTGCGCGGCACCGTTCGAGTTTCCGGTAGCAAAAACGGCGCGCTGCCGATTCTTGCTGCTTCGCTGTTGGTGGACGGCCCGATCCTTCTGCGCAACATGCCGCGTCTGAAGGACGTGGAGAACCTGCTCCGCATCCTCGGCAAGCTGGGCGTGGTGCACGCTTGGCGTCCCGATGGCTCGCTTGAGCTCGAGGCGCGCGACAAGACGGTCTACGAGGCTCCGTATGACTTGGTCCGCACGATGCGCGCCAGCTTCGTCGTGCTCGGCCCGCTGTGGGCGCGCCGAGGCGTGGCCCGGGTCAGTTACCCTGGCGGCTGTGTGTTCGGGCACCGGCCGGTCGACCTGCACATCAAGGGGTTCCGCGACATCGGCGGCAACGTCGAGCTCGGCGACGGCTACGTGACCCTGAGCGGCCGCCCGTCCGGCGGGGTCTGCTTCCTCGGCGGCAACATGGGCTCGACGGTGCTCGGCACCGCGAACGTGCTGATGGCGGCGACGCTCGGCACCGGGACGACCTACCTCGAGTGCGCGGCCATGGAGCCCGAGATTGAGGACCTCTGCCACTTCCTCAACAAGTGCGGCGCCCGCATCTCGGGCATCGGCGGCCACCTCCTGACCATCGAGGGCGTGGACACGCTCCACGGTTGTGAGTGGGACATGATCCCCGACCGCATCGAGGCGGGCACCTTTTTGTGCGGCGCGGTGATGCTCAACAGCGACGTGACGGTCACGCACTGCAACCCCATGCACTTGCTCGCCGTGGTCGACCGCCTGCGGGCCGCTGGCGCGCAGCTAGAGGTCGGCGATGACACCATCCGCGTGCTGCCGACATCCTCGGGTCAGCTCAAAGCGGTGGACGTCACCACCATGGCATATCCCGGCTTCCCGACCGATCTCCAAGCGCAGTTCATGGCGTTGATGACGCGGGCGCAGGGGGTATCGGTGATCACCGAGAAGATCTACCCCGAGCGCTTCATCCACGCGTCGGAGCTGCAGCGTCTGGGCGCGCGGATCCGTCGCGAGGGGCCCAGCGCGATCATCGAAGGCACCGAGGAGCTGCGGGGGGCGCCGGTCATGGCTAGCGACCTGCGCGCTTCAGCCAGCCTCGTGCTCGCTGGCTTGGTGGCGCGCGGGGCGACGGACGTTCGGCGCGTCTACCACATCGACCGCGGCTACGAACGCATCGAGAACAAGCTGCAGGGGATCGGCGCCGACATCGAGCGGATCACCGAGGGCTAAGGCGCCGAGAGCTAGGACGTCGAGAGCTAGGACGTCGAGCGCTCGGACGGGGCGCTGCCCCGTAAGGACCTCGCACGGCGCGCGCCGAGCCACGCGATCCCCAGCGCGAGCGCCCATGACGCGCAGCGGTCGAGGAAGCCAGCCGGCAGCGCGTGCAGCTGTAGGCGGCTGGTGTAGAAAAACACCACCGCGCTGACGCCGCCGGTCATCATGGACGCGAGCGCGAACCGAGGGGCTACCGGGCCCACGCACAGCCGGACCAGCAGCAGCGGGCCGAAGGCGGAGCCCAGCGCTGCCCAGGCGAACATGACGTTGCCGAAGACATCGTTCGGCAAAAGGATCGCGGCGATCAGCGCGCCGGCGCCGATGCTCAGCACCGTCGCGCGCGCGATGGTGAGCATCTGCGAAGGGAACCGCCGCGCGAGGCCCAGGTCGTGGCTGACGCTGCTCGCACACACGAGCAGCTGGCTGTCTACCGTTGACATGATGGCGGCGAGCACGCTCGCGACGACGACGCCGTCAACGACGACCGGCAGCAGCTGGCGGCTGGCCTCATAGACGGCCTCTTCGTGCCGGCCGTCTGCCATCGGGAACCAGATGCGCACCGCCCATCCGAGCGTGATCATGCCTGTGTAGAGCAAGACGGCCCAGGTCAGTCCGACCGTGCGAGCGACGGTCATCGAGGCGTCTGGGGCCATGCCCATGTATTTGTTGACGGCGTGAGGCTGGCCGGGATAGCCGAGCCCGATCCCGACCAAGCCGAAGGCGAACGCCGCTGCCCCGTAGCCTTCGTATGCGCTGGTGCCGCCGAGCCATTGCGTCGCCGTGAGGCCGTCTCCCAGGGCCTTGAACCCAGTCTCGGCGCCGACGCTGCCGACGGCTTCGAAGAACGCGGCGACGCCGCCAGCGTGCGCCACTGCGGCGGCCGGCACGACCACGGCGACAGCGGCCATCAACAGGCCTTGGACTGTGTCGGTCACGCTGGCAGCGAGGTAGCCGCCGAACAGGGTGTAGCCGACGGTGACGCACGCGCCGATGACGATGCCGACGGTGGCGTTGTCGCCGAACGTCTGTGGAAAGGCGTGCGCGAACGCCGCGCCCGCGGCCTGCATCTGCGCGGCGACGTAGGTCAGCAGCGACGCCAGCGTCAGCAGCGCGGCGAACACGACGATCGGGCGGCGGCCCGGTGCGCCGCGCGGGCCGGCGAGGTAGTCCGTCAGCGTGATCGCGCCGCCGGTCTGCGCGCGCAGCCTGGGCGCCACCACGAACCAGTTCAGCAGGAATCCGCCGACGCAGCCGGGGATAAGCCAGAGCGCGGCGAGCCCGGCTTTGTAGGCGAACCCGCTGGCGCCGACGATGCTCCACGCCGACGACGAGCTGGCGTTCGCCGCGAGCGCTGCGACCCAAGGTCCAAGCGACCGGCCGCCCAGATAAAATCCGTCGGAACTGGTGGTCTGCCGCGACGCGCGGACACCGATCGCGACGAGGGCGACCAGGAAGGCGAGCAGCGCTACGAGGATCGCGGTGGAGCGCTCCATGCGCGCAGACTACCATCTGGCGCCTGAGTCATCGAAATGGATACCTCGACGCCGTTCAGTCGCTATCTCCGCTTCCGCAGCACGCTCGAAGATCCCTTCGTCGAGCTTGACCTCTCCCACGCAGAGCTGGTCGAGGCGGACGTCGAGGCTATGCGCCCTGGTCTGGCGGCGGCGCTGACGGCGATGCGCGCGCTGGAGGGCGGCAGCGTCGCCAACGCGGACGAGCAGCGTCAGGTCGGTCATTTCTGGCTGCGAGCGCCTGGGATCGCGCCGGACGCGGAGACGGGGGACGCCATCCGCGCAGCGATCGACGCCGTCGAATCCTTCGCGGCATCGGTGCACAGCGGCGCCGTCGCGCCGCCGGAGGGCGGGGCGTTCAAGCACGTCGTGCTGTGCGGCATCGGTGGCTCTGCGCTCGGTCCGATGCTGCTGGCGGACGCCCTGGCGAAGCCGAGCGCGCCGATGTCGCTGACGGTCTTGGACAACACCGACCCCGAAGGGATCGACGCGGCCCTCGGTCGCCTCGGTTCGCTCGCCTCTGCGTTGGTCGTCGTCATCAGCAAGTCCGGGGGGACGCCCGAGACGCGTAACGGCATGCTGGAGGTGCAACGTGCGATCGAAGCGCAGGGGCTCGCGTTCGGGCCGCGCGCCGTCGCCATCACGACCGCGGGCAGCAAGCTGGACGCGCGGGCGAAGGCGGAGGGGTGGCTCATGACGCTGCCCATGTGGGATTGGGTCGGCGGCCGAACGTCGGTGACCTCGGCGGTGGGCCTCTTGCCTGGGGCGCTGATCGGTATGGACGTGCGCGGCTTCCTCGCTGGCGCCGCGGCCATGGACGACGCGACGCGATCCGAGGACGTCTATAACAACCAAGCGGCCATGCTCGCCGCATATTGGCACCACGAGAGCCGCGGCCGCGGAGAGCGCGCGATGGTCGTGCTGCCTTATAAAGACCGTCTGCTGCTGCTCTCTCGATACCTGCAACAGCTGGTGATGGAGTCGCTGGGCAAAGAGCTCGACCGCGCGGGCGCGCGCGTCCACCAAGGCCTCACGGTCTACGGCAACAAGGGCTCGACGGATCAGCACGCCTTTGTGCAGCAGCTGCGTGACGGTCGTCACGACTTCTTCGTGACCTTTGTGCGGGTGCTGAGAGATCGAGAGCAGGGACACTTTGAGGTCGAGCCCGGTGTCACCACCGGGGACTACTTGGACGGCTTCTGGCAGGGAACGCGACGGGCGTTGCGCGAGAGCGGCCGGAGCTCGGCCACGATTTGCGTCGATCGGATCGACGCGCGCGTCATGGGCGCCTTGGTCGCGCTGTTCGAGCGCGCCGTCGCGATCTACGCGGAGCTGATCGACACCAATGCGTTCCACCAGCCGGGCGTCGAGGCGGGCAAGCAGGCCGCTGCCGAGGTGCTAGCGCTGCAGGCGCGCCTGCTGGAGGCGGTTACGACAGATCCAAAGGACGTGCTCACGCTCGCGGCCGAGGTCGGCGCCGAGGCGACGGATTGCTGGTCGATCCTGCTGCACCTCGCGGTCAACCGCCGAGATGTCCACTGCGCCCATCGCCAGGACCCCGCCAGGGCCGTATTCAGGCGCGACTGATGCGCCGCGCGCTGGCATTGGCTGCGGGGATCGCGCTGGGCGCCTGCGCCCCGCTCAAGGCGCCTAAGGGCGCGTCCCCGGCCGCCGCAGCCAATCGGGTGACGGTTTGGTTCGTGCCCCCGCAGCCGTCGGGGGACCAAATGCTGGTGCTGCACGAGTCCGGCTACTCGTGGCGAGGCAGCGCGCTCTCGACGGGCGTCACCTTCTACGCGCCCGAGGGGCCGTGCTCGCTCCGTTTGATCCGCGCGGGCCAGGTGGTCGCCGAGACCGCCCTAAAGATCCCCGCCGGGGGGCGTGACTTCGACTGGTCCCTGGGCCGTTGACGAGGGGGGGCGGCGCCCTGGCCTGCGGCGGCCGCGCGCGAAGTTGCAGAACCGTCTGTGGCGATCGGGTCGCTGAGTCGCTACCGTTCCAACGCTTTCCCGACCAACCTTGGAGAAAGCATTTGGCTGAGTTCCTCGGCGAAGGCCTGACCTACGACGACGTCCTGCTGGTGCCGCAGATGGCTTCAGCGCTGCCCCGCGACGTGGAGACGTCGACGCCCTTCTGTCGCGGTGTGATGTTGCAAGCTCCGATCGTCAGCGCGGCGATGGACACGGTGACCGAGTCGCGCATGGCGGTCGCGCTCGCCCAGCAGGGCGGGATCGGCATCGTTCACAAGAACCTCTCGGTCGACGAGCAGGTGATCGAGGTCGACAAGGTCAAGCGCAGCGCTAACGGCGTCATCGTCGATCCGCATACGCTTTCGCCTGATGACCTCGTCGGCCGCGCCAAGGACCTGATGCGGACGCACAAGATCAGCGGCTTGCCGGTGGTCGACGATGCGCGGCGCGTGGTCGGGATCCTCAGCAACCGCGACCTGCGCTTCGTCGAAGAGCGCGACCAGCGGGTCAGCGAGGTGATGACGTCCAAAGATCTCGTCACCGCGAAGCCCGGCACGACCCTGGAGCAAGCGCGGCAGATTCTGCGCTCGAACAAGGTCGAAAAGCTGATCCTGGTCAACGACGACGGCGCGCTCGCAGGCTTGATCACGATGCGGGACATTCGCGGCACCGAGGAGTATCCGATGGCTGCGCGGGACAAGCGCGGCCGGCTGATCGTCGGTGCTGCTGTCGGCGTGCACGACCTTGAGCGCGTCTTGAAGCTCGTCGAAGCAGGCTGTGACGTCGTCGTCGTCGACACGGCGCACGGCCACAGCCAGAACGTCATCGACACGGTGCAGGCGATCAAGAAACAGTGTCCTGTCCCGGTGGTCGCAGGCAACGTCGGCAGCTTCGACGGCGCCAAGGCGCTCGTCGACGCGGGCGCCGACGGCGTCAAGGTGGGCATCGGGCCTGGCTCGATCTGCACGACGCGCGTGGTCACGGGCTGCGGTGTGCCGCAGCTGACCGCGGTTATGGACGCGGTGGAGGCGTGCGCCCCCGCTGGCGTCCCGGTGGTCGCAGACGGCGGTATCCGCCAGTCGGGCGACATCGTCAAGGCGCTCGCCGCCGGCGCGTCCACGGTCATGTTGGGCTCGCTGTTGGCAGGCACCGAGGAGTCGCCAGGTGAGACGATCCTTTATCGGGGCCGGCAGTTCAAAGCGGTCCGCGGCATGGGTTCGCTCGGCGCGATGGAGCGCGGCTCGGC